>SKNO01000177.1 GCA_007120465.1 Nitriliruptoraceae bacterium | reverse complement strand
GATCCGCCTCGGCCTGCTCGCCGTAGGCGCGCACGTCGGCGGCCAGCTCCGCGAGCTCGGCCGCGACCGCCGTGCTACGCGACCGCAGCTCCTCGAGGGCCGGGTCGCTGAGCTCGAGTCGGCGCAGCGCGTCCACGGCCAGTCCGACGGGCTCGCCGGCACCGTCGCTGCCGAGGGCCTGCGCGGCCTCCCACGCGGCCTGCTGCACGGCATCGGCGTTGGCGAGGAGCTCGAGCTCCCGCTCCAGGGCCGCGTCACGCTCGACGTCGAGCGCGGCGGCGTCGATCTCCGCCACCTCGACCCGCAGGCGATCGAGCTCGCGGGCGCGTTCGCGTGCGTCGCGGTCACGACCATCCCGGGCCGCGACCAGCTCCCGCCAGCGCGCGTGCACCTCGCGGTAGCGGGTGAGGGTCCGGGCGTGGGGCTCACCGGCGTAGCGGTCGAGGAGGGCGCGTTGCACGTCCGGGCGGGCGAGGCGGACGTGCTCGTGCTGCGCGTGCACCTCGACGTGGCGGCCGAGCACCTCGGCCAGGGCGGACACGGGCGCGAGCCGTCCCCCGATCCGTGCCCGGGACCGGCCGTCCGAGGGGATCTCCCGCGACACCACCAGCACGTCGTCGCCTTCACCGAGCCAGTCCCCCGCCTCCGGTGGCGGAGGGCTGACCGCCGCCTCGGCCAGTGCCGCATCCGCACCGGCCCGGACCAGCGACGCGTCGGCGCGCGTCCCGAGCAGCAGCTGCAGGGCGGTGACCAGCATGGTCTTGCCGGCGCCGGTCTCCCCCGTGACCACCGTGAGCCCCGGCGCCAGGCGCAGCGACGCGTCCTCGATCACGCCGAGGCCACGGATGTGCAGCTCCTCGATCACCGCGGGTGCCACCTCCCGGTCACGGCACGGCCCCGGCAGGCGGCGGTCGGCGTCCGGTCGCGCCTGGCCCGGTCGGGGACGAAAGGCTAGCGCCGCGACCGCGGGTCGGGCCGCCAGCCACGGCGCCTGTGGACGAGCCCGCTCACCGCAGGCCGAACTTCTCTCGCACCAGCCGGTAGAAATCCGGCTCGTGGGTGCGGGCGATGCGGACCGGGCGGCCCGCACCACGCGCCCGGATCGTGCCGCCCGCGGCCAGCTCGACCGGCTCGCGCCCGTCACAGGAGATCAGCCCGGGCGCCTGCTCCGCCAGGAGCTCGACCCGGACCTCCTCGGCGGGACCGGCGACCACGGTGCGGTCGAACAGGCTGTGCGGCGCGACCGGGACGACCAGCGTGGCGTCCAGCCGCGGCGAGAGGATCGGGCCGCCGGCCGACAGCGCGTAGGCGGTCGAACCGGTCGGGGTGGCCAGCACCAGCGCGTCCGCGGCCATGCGCGCGAACAGGGTGTCGTCCACGTACACCTCGAGGTGCAGCACGCGCTGGCGGGCCGACTTCTCCACCGACACCTCGTTCAGCGCCCAGTCGCGGCGCAGCGGCGTGCCGTCCGGCCGGTGGATCGACACGTCGAGGGTCGCCCGTTGCTCCAGCGCGTACCGCTCCTGACGGATCGTCTCCAGCGCCTGTCCGAGGTCGTCGACCTCCACCTCGGCGAGGAACCCCAGCCGCCCGAGGTTCACCCCCAGCACGGGGACGTCGGCGTCCCGGCACAGGTGTGCCGCCCGCAGGAAGGTGCCGTCGCCCCCGAAGGAGATCGCGAGGTCCAGGCCGTCGCAGAAGCGCTCGCCGGACACCGGGGGTGCGACGCGCGCGAGCTCGTCGGGATCGACCTCGTCGTGGTCGTCGGGTTGGGCGACGACGACGTCCACGCCCTCGGCGGTCAGGGCCTCCGCGGCCTTGCGCGCCACCGTCAGGGACGCGTCGCGTCCCGCGTGCACCACCAGCCCGATCCTCACCGTGGCCTCCTCGTCAGCTGCCCGCGGCGCGTCGGGCCACGCCCTCAGCGACGGCGCGGGCGATGCGGGGACCCCGTGCGGTCCGCTCATCCCCGTCGGTGGGCATCCCCGCTCCTTCCGCCTCCGGGATGGACGTCTCCGCCGGGGTGAGGTGCGCCAGGAACTCGACGTTGCCGGCCGGCCCCAACAGCGGCGACGCGGTCACGTCGAACCCGCGCCACCCTACCGTGGCGGCCGCGTCCGCCACCCTCTCGAGGCACCGCGTCCACACCTGCGGGTCGCGGACCACCCCGCCCTTGCCGACCTCCTCGCGGCGCGCCTCGAACTGCGGCTTGACCAGCACGATCGCGGTGCGTTCCGGGACCTCGGCGAGGAGCGCGAGCAGCCCGGGCAGCACGAGCGACAGCGAGATGAACGACAGGTCGGCGACCAGCAGGTCAGGCAACGGTGGGACGAGCTCCTCCGGGGTGAGCTCCCGGACGTTCGTGCGCTCGTGGACCTCGACCCGCGGGTCCTGCCGCAGCCGGTCGTGCACCTGCCCGTACCCGACGTCGAAGGCCAGCACCGACGCGGCACCGTGCTGCAGGAGGCAGTCGGTGAACCCGCCGGTCGACACCCCCGCGTCGAGGCAGCGACGACCACGCGGGTCCACCTCGAAGCGGGCGAGCGCGTGGGCGAGCTTGTCACCGCCGCGGCTGACGTACCGACGGGGCGGCCCGTGCACCACCAGGGCCTGACCGCCGTGCACCTGGCTCGCGGCCTTCAACGCCGGCGCTCCGTCGACGGTCACCAGCCCGGCGTCGATGGCCTCCTGCGCCTCGGCGCGGCTGGCGACCAGCCCACGACGGACCAGCTCGGCGTCCAGCCTGCGACGCGGCGCGCCCAGGGCTACAGCTCGTCGAGCTCGCCCAGCTCGGCGGCGAGCTGGGCGTTGACCGACTCGAACACGGCCAGCCGCTCGGACACGGGCTGCTGCACGCCCTGCTCGAGCTCGCGGCGCAGTGCCGCGAGTCGCTCGTCGGGCCCAGCTGGATCGTCGTGCGGGGCCTGGCTCACGAGCTGCCCGTGGTCTTCTTCGCCGCCTTCTTCGCGGTCTTCTTCGCCGCCTTCTTGGCGCCCTTCTTGGCGCCCTTCTTGGCGGTCTTCTTGGCGGACTTCTTCGCGCCCTTCTTCGCCGCCTTCTTCGCGGGCGTCCCGCTCATCGTCGCGAGCTCGCGCTTGAGGTCGGCGACCTGCTTCTGGAGGCGCTCCACCTCCGCGCGGGACGCCAGCCCCATCGCCCGGATCGCGCGATCGGTCTCCTTCTTCACCAGGTCGGCGACCGCCTCCTGGTTGCGCTTCTGACGGTCCAGCAGTTGATCGACCAGCTCGCCGACCTGATCGCTCGCCGCCTCGCCGGAACGCACCAGCTGCTTGGCGATCTGCTCGGCCCTCCGCTTGGTCACGGTGGTGAAACCCGTCGCGGCATCGATGTAGCGCTGCACGGCTTCGTTCATGGTCCTCAACCTCCTCGGGGCGCAACGGACGTTACCGCGCCGTCAGCGCGCGCGTCGGTAGCGCAGGAGCAGCTCCCCGTCGTGCTCGTGCACGCTGACCAACGTGAACGGGCGTGCGCGCCCAGGAGGTGGTCCGACGGCGATGCGCGGTGCGTCGCCACCGATCGCGACCGGCGCCACGGTGACGAACGCCTCGTCGACGAGGTCGGCGGCGAGCAGCGCCGCGTTCAGGCTCGGGCCGCCCTCGCACAACACGCGCCGCAGCCCGCGGTCGTACAGGTCCCGCAGCACCGCGGCGAGGTCGATGTCCTCCTGGCCGAGACGGACCACCTCGGCGGCCTGGGCGAGGGCGGCCGCCCGGTCGGCGGGGGCGGCAGCGTGCGTGGCCACCAGCGGCGGCGCCGCGGGGTCGCTGAACACCCGGTGGTCGGGCGCCAGGTCGAGGGAGCCGGTCACGATCACCAGGCGTGGCACCTCGGCGAGTCCCCGTGCCACGCGGTCGGCGCGTCGTGCCGGGGTGCCGCGGGGTGGCCCGTAGCTCTCGTCCCGGACCGTGCCGGCCCCGACGAGGATCGCATCGGCGGCTGCCCGCAGCCGACCGAACACGGCACGGTCGGCCTCGCCGCCGAGCGCGGCCGTGTCGCCGTCGAGGGCCGCCGCGCCGTCCAGCGACGTGACCATCCCGATGGCGACCCACGCCCGCCCCTCACCGGCCGCGAGGGTGAGGCCCGCGTGCAGGTCGTCGACCTCGAGGGATCGTGGGGTCGGGTGGAGCTCTCGCATCGGACCGCCTCCCGGTCGGGTCGTCGGCACGGTACTCGGGCCTCCGGGACACGCGTTCCCGGCCGGGGCCGCGTCGCAACGACGCTGCTAGCGTCGGGGCGACGGCTCGTCCCGGGCGTCCGGCCCGGCTCGTGGTGGAGGTTGCGTGCGTGGCGGACGTGGAGCGCATCGAGGCGATCCTCGACGAGTTGCTCGCGCGTCTCGACGGGCTCGACCCGAGCACGCGCGCGATGCTGCCGAACCGTCGCACGATCGAAGCCCGCTGCCCCGACCTGGACCTGGTGCGTCACGCGGAGTGGCGGCAGGGGCGGTTGTCCGTGCTCGACGCGGCGCCACCCCGCCGTCCGGACATCCGCATCTCGGTCCGGTCCGACGACCTCGTGCGCATCGCCGACGGCGAGGTGTCCTTCGGGCAGGCGTACCTCGCTGGGCGGGTCCGCGTCGATGCCTCGATGTCGGACCTGCTGCGGCTGCGCACCCTGCTGTGACCCCGTCCGTGCACGGCGTGAGGTAGGCCGTGGTCATCCCTATCGGGGACCTCAACCCCACCCGCCGGCGCCCCCACATCAACTGGCTGTTCCTCGCCATCAACGTGGGGGTGTTCGTGTGGCAGCACCTCGCCCTCGACGCCTGCGAGCAGGTGGCGTTCGTCTACCGGTTCGCGGTCGTCCCCCAGGAGGTCGTCGGGTTCGCCCCGCTGCCCGAGGCGGCCGTCGACCAGCTGCTCGGGCCGTGCCCACCACCGGGCGTCGAGAAGATCGTGGCGCTGTCCGTGGTCACCTCGATGTTCCTGCACGCGGACCTGTTCCACCTGCTCGGCAACATGATCTTCCTCGCCGTGTTCGGGGACAACGTCGAGGACCGGCTCGGCAAGCTCCGCTACGCGCTGTTCTACCTCGCCGGCGGCGTCATCGCGGCCGGCAGCTACGTGGTGCTGCAGCCCGACTCGATCGTCCCTCTGATCGGTGCGTCGGGCGCCGTCGCGGCGATCCTCGGGGCGTACCTGATCCTGTCTCCGGGGGCGCGCGTGCTGACCTACGTCCCGTTCCCGCTGTACCTGCTCGCTCTGCTGATCCCGGGGATCCGGATCCGGGTCTGGTTCGTGATCTTCGCGATCGTCAAGATGCCGGCGTGGCTGCTGCTCGGGGGCTGGCTCGCGTACCAGTTCCTCGCCGTGCGCTCGCCCGACGCGGGCAACATCGCCTACGAGGCCCACATCGCGGGGTTCGTCGCCGGCATCGTGCTGCTGCTCGTGCTGGACCGTCACCGGCTGCGGCACGGGCAGCCCACCTTCCATCCGGTGCGCCGGCCGCGGCGCGGTGGTCCGCGCAGGGCGCCCTAGGCTGCGAGCCTGATCGACGGAGGAGCCGACGTGGCCGCGGACCTGCCCGTGCTCGGGTGGAAGGAGCACGTCTGGCTCCCCGACTGGGACCTGCGCCTGCGGGGGAAGCTGGACACGGGGGCGCGGTCGAGCGCACTGCACGTCGCCAGCTACGAGGAGCTCACCGTGGGGCAGGACCCCGTCACCGGGGACCCGACCACGCTCGTGCGCTTCGACGTCGTGCTCGGGACCCGATCACGGCCGGAGCACCATCCCGTCGAAGCGACGGTGGTCGGCCACAAGGTGGTCCGCGACACCGGCGCCCGCGCGGAACGGCGACCGGTGGTGCGTACCCGGATCGTGTGCGGCCCGGTCGACACCACCGCCGAGATCACCCTGACCGACCGCAGCGGGATGAACTTCCGGATGCTCCTGGGGCGGCTGACGCTCGAGCGGGAGTGCCTGGTCGATCCCGCCCACGGCTACCTCGTGACCGGCAAGCGGCGGCGACGCCGATGAGCGAGTCGATCACCGTCGCCGGGGTCAGCGTCGAGCCGGGGGTCCGGCGCGACCTCGCTCCGACGGCCTCGGAGTCCTTCACCGGCGACCGCACGACACTGCCGCTCACGGTGATCAACGGCAGCGAGGACGGCGCCCGGGTGTTCGTCACGGCGGCGGTCCACGGGGACGAGCTCAACGGCATCGCGATCTGCCGGCAACTGCTGGAGCTCCTTGACCCCGACGGGCTGCGCGGCAGCGTGGTCGTCGTGCCCATCGTCAACGTGCTGGGTGTGCAGATCGGCTCGCGGTACCTGCCGGACCGACGCGACCTCAACCGCGCCTTCCCGGGGTCGCACACCGGCTCGATGGCGGCACGGATCGCACGCCTGCTCCTCGAGGAGGTGATCGAGGGGTCCGACGTGGGCGTGGACCTGCACACGGCCGCGAACCACCGCACCAACGTGCCGCAGATCCGCATCGACACGACCGATGCGCGGGCACTCGGTCTCGCCACGACCTTCGGTGCGCCCTTCGTGCTCGACGCGAGGCTGCGGCCCGGCTCGCTGCGCGAGACCGCCAGCGAACGGGGCGTGCCCGTGCTCACCTACGAGGCGGGCGGTCCGCTGCGGTTCGACGACGACGCGATCGACACCGGGGTGCGTGGGGTGCTGCGGGTCCTGCGTTCCCTCGACGTGATCGACGAGGCGCCCGCGCCGGCCCACGAGGCGCCGATGATCCTGCACGAGTCGCGCTGGCTGCGCGCCGCCCGCGGCGGGATCCTCGAGATGGAGGTGGGCTCCGGGGATCACGTCTTCGGCGGCCAGCCGCTGTGGACCACCGTCAGCCCGCTCGGTGCCGAGCGCTCCGTGGAGACCGCCGAGGAGGAGGGGTACGTGATCGGGGCGACCACGCTCCCGCTGGTGCAGCCCGGTCAGGCCGTGCTCCACGTCGCGCTGCCCGGGGACCGGCTGCCGTCCGAGGACGATCCCACCGACGAGGAGGACGAGGAGGATCTCGACCTCCCGCCCGACCGCTGACCCGGCGTTCGACGGACGGTCCGGGGGCGGTCGGAACCGGCGGTCACCAGACGGTGTGCGGTCAACCCGGCGGTCACCAGCCGGTCAGCGGTCAACGCGGCGGTTGCCCGTCGATCGCGGGTGACGACCGCCACGCGAGCGGTCAGCGGGCGACGACCTCCAACCGGTGCGCCACCACCTCGATGCGGCTCACGCGCCGGCCCTGCGCCTCCCACCACCGGCGCCGCAGGCACCCTTCGACCTCGAGGACGTCCCCGACCTGCGCCCGGACGGCGACGCCGAGCAGACGGCGCCCGACCTGTCCGGCCCGTGGCCGCTGACCCGCGGGCGGGGCGGGCCCCACCTGGATGGGCAGCGTGTCCACGCCACCGTCCGGGCGCGTGACGGTCAGCCCGAACCCGACCACCTCGTCGCCGGAGGGCAGGGTGCGGTGCGCCGGCGCGCCGGTGACGCGGCCGCGCAGGTGGACGAGGTTGCGGTCGTCCGCGCCGTGCCCGTCGTCCGTTGCCGCGGACGCGTCGCGGTGGGCGTCGGCCAGTGTGTCGTCCAGCGTGTCGTCCAGCTGTGGGCTCATGGGTCACTCCCCCGTGTCCGGTCGCGAGCACGGTAGGTCGCACCCGGACGCGCGCGCCCACTAGCCTCGACAGGGCTGTGGATGGAGGGGCCGCCGTGCGTGAGCCAGACGACGACCGGGCGGACACCGGGTCCGCTGAGGAGGCGGGTGCCGCCGCCCCACCGATCGAGCGGTACGACGACGGGGTGATCGCGATCGACACCCTGACGGCGGGGATGACGAGCGTCACCGCCGGGTACCTGCTCACCGCGCCGCGACCGGCACTGATCGAGTGTGGACCGGCGCTCAGCATCGACAACGTCGTGGCCGGGTTGCGTGCGCTCGGGATGGACCCGTCCGACCTCGCCTACCTCGTGCTGACCCACATCCACCTCGATCACGCTGGTGGCGCGGGCGACATCGCCGAGGCGTTCCCGGACGCGACGATCGTGGTCAGCGACGTGGGGGCGCGACACCTCCACGACCCCGAGCGGCTGAACCGCTCGGCCGCGCAGGTGTACGGCCCCCTGTACGACGACGTGTACGGGGCCTGCACCCCGATCGCCGCCGAACGGATCCGGGGCGTCGCCGACCGGGACACGATCGACCTCGGCGGTGGACGCACCCTGGAACTGCTGTACACCCCGGGGCACGCCAAGCACCACATCGGGGTGCACGATCACGACACCGGCGCCATCTTCTCGGGCGACTCGGTCGGGGTGAAGCTGCCGGGGATGACCGTGCTCCGCCCCGCCACCCCGCCGGCGGACTTCCACCTCGAGGCCGCGCTCGCCTCGCTGGGCCGCTACCGCGAACGGGCGCCGGCACGCGTCTACCTCGCCCACTACGGCCCCGTCGACCCGCCGGAGGCCGCCCTGGCCGAGGCCGACGAGCGGCTGCGGCTCTGGGCGTCGGTGGCCGAGGCGGCTTACCTCGAGACCCTGGACGCGACGGGGACGCCACCGACCGGCACCGAGCTGGACCACGTTGCCGAGACCCTGCGTCGACGCTTCCACGACGAGGTGGATGCCGGGGCGCTGGAGACCGATCCCGATGCGCAGCGGCGGGTCGACCTGCTCAACGACACGCGGTCCAACGCCGCCGGCCTGCTCCGCTACTTCCACCGGCGGGATGCCGGCACGCTGACCGAGGTCGGCTGAACGACCGTCGACGACCGTCAGCCCGCGGCGAGCCGATCCTGGACGTCGAGGAGCTCCGGGTCGACCTCGGCGATGCGCTCGAAGGTGCGTCGCGCCACCTCCGTGTCGCCGGCCCGCTCGGCGAGGTCCCCGTACAGGTACAGCACACGCAGGTCGTGCTCGGCGTCGCCGGGTGGGTGCCGCTCCGTGAACCGGCGCAGGACGGCACGGCCGCCCTCGACGTCACCGGCGTCTGCGAGCGCCGCCGCCCACACGATCGCCGCCTCGGCGCGCCGGTCGGACGGCGCCTGGTCGTCCCGCACGAGCTGTCCGGCCGTCTCCGCGATCCGGTCCAGGTCACGACCCACGGCACGCAGGCAGTCCGCGAGGACGTGGTTCTGGTCGTTCCGGCCGGTCATGCGCCGGTAGGCCTGCAGTTCGCTGGCCGCCTCGGCGAACCGTTCCGCGTGGTAGAGGGCGACACCGTAGGCCTCGCGGATCGTGGCGATCCGAGGCGCCTCGCTCTTCGCCCACGCAAGGACCTCGAGTGCGACGTCGGGCCGATCCTCGTCGATCGCGGCCGCACCGATGCTGAGCGCGAGGGCGACGTCGTCCGCACGACGTCCACGACCCAGCGTGCGCTCGATCTCCTTGAT
>SKNO01000087.1 GCA_007120465.1 Nitriliruptoraceae bacterium | reverse complement strand
GGTAACGAGCAGCTGGTGAGATCGACGCGGCACAGGACGCCGGCCCCACCCCGGAACTCCACGCCCGGGAAGGCGAAGTCCCGGGTCACCTCGACGAAGCCGAGCGAGGCATGCAACGCGAACGACACGCGGTTGCGGGCGTTGGCGAAGTACCAGGCCTCGTCGGCACGGGCAGCGACCCAGTCCAGCCGCTCCTGCGTGAGAGCGCGGGCGATCCCGCGGCGGCGCCAGTCGGGGTCGACGCTGAGGCCGCTGAGATACCAGCCCGCTGGCGCGCTGTTGGCCGGCGCGTCCGCTACCGGCTCGAACCAGCCGGTCCGGCCGTAGCCCAGGAGGCCGGTGGCGCCTTCCGCCACCGTCACGTGCCGGTCGTCGCGACCGAGGTTGTTCGTGAACAACGCACGCCAGTGCTCGAACGAGGTCGAGCCGCGGCCGTCGCACGGGGAGCGGCGGTTCTCGGCGACGGCGAGCCGGGCCAGCCCCGCGACGTCGTCGAGCGTGGCGGCCCGCACCGTCGCTGTGGTCGGATCGAGGCGCGGCGAGGGGGCGGCGGCCTCGAAGGCGGCGAAGCGACTGGCGTCGTCGATCACCGGTCAGCCGATCGGCGGGGTCGGGGCCTGTCCCGTGGCAGGTTGCAGACGGCGACGCATGCGGACGTTGTAGACCTCGTAGCCGCACCGCGTGAAGAAGGCCTGGGCGGCCGCGTTGAAGCTCCAGGTGTCGAACGCTACCTGTTGGGCGCCGATCTTCGCTGCCTCCCGTTCAACCGCTGCCAGCAGTGCCCGACCGATGCCCCGACGCCGGACAGTCGGATCGACCTCGATCTGGTGGATGTAGAAGGCCCGCATCGCGGCCGTGAAGGTGCCGGGCTGGCGGTCGATCAGTTCGAACAGGATGTACGCGGAGCAGCGTCCATCGACGTCCGCCACCAGCGAGCGCCAACCTTCGTCGGCAAGGCGCTCGGACCACCACGCAGCGACGGCCTCACGGGAGGGCTCGACGAACCGGTCCCCGTCTGCCTCGACATGGAGACGCTGGACGTCGAGGTTGAGGTCGACCAGCGCAGCCACGTCATCCGCGTCAGCCTCCCGGATCAACTGGAAGCTCCGATGTCATCGCCAGCCCAAGCCGGCACTCTACGTGCGTCACCCCTCGGCTGTCGCGCGGAGGTCCTGCCGATCCCTCAGGGCGTCGTCGACGAGCAGTCCGGGACCCCCGGTGAACGACGTGGCTCGGTGGGTTGCAGCGGTCGCGGCGGCGACGGCATCCGCGTCAGCCATCCGATGGTCGGCCTCGATCGCGGCCGCGGCGAGCGCCACGAGACCGGGTGGACCACACGGGCTATCGCTCGTGCGCTGCTGTGCTGACCGTCTCGAACGCGTCCCAGAGCGCTGCCTCGTGCTCGGTCGGGACCTCGAACATGGCCTGCCACTGCTCGAGCTGCCCGCGCTCGATGGCAAGCTGCTCACGCCCGCGGGCGACCACGCGCTGATGCAGCAGGTCGAGCGGAGCGTCGAGATGGTGCAGTTCCGCACGTGCGCCGAGCTGTCTCGCCTCGTCACGGATGCGGTCGCGCTCGGCGCGGGACCAGGTGCCCCACTGGATCACGATCGCGACGCCCAACGACAGGAGGCGCCGGGCAACCTGCCACTGCAGCCCTTCCATCTGCTCGCGTGCTTCCTCGTCCCAGAGGTCGAGGGCGAGTTCCTCGAGCCAGTCGTCGGCGCACAGACGCACGGCACCAAGCTGTTGCTCGAGCACCTTCGCGTAGGTGGTCTTGCCAGCCCCCGGCAGTCCGCTCACGAGAACGAGCACGGGACGTTCGTCGGACACGGATCCCTCGCGGCGTCGGTCAGCGATCACACTACCGATGCGTCCTCGAGTCGACGCGCGCACACCCCTCGACACCCTTGTCTGACACAGGCCTGCGGGCTCGCGAACGGGCGCGTGCAACGAGGGTGCGGCGGTCTCAGCGCTGCCGAACCGGCGTCGACGGCAGGCCCGGAGGTCCTCCCCGTCGACGTCAGGCCGAGAAACCCGGCGCGGTGAACCCCGGCCCCCGACCCCCGAGATCGAGGGCGCTCTCGATGCGCGTCAACAGCGCCGGCGGCGCCTCCTCGCTGCAGCCGCGGCGGACGATCTCGCGGACCTGCTCCTCGAAGGACAGCCGATCCGTGCAGGGGTAGCAGTCCGACAGGTGCTGCCGGATGTCGTCGAGGTCGGTGTCGGGCAGCTCACCGTCGAGGTAGGCCTGCAACCGGTGCAGCGCCTGCCCGCAGTCGGCGTCACCGCAGCGACCTGGGTCTTCGGCTCGTGGGTTCACGCGTCCGCCTCCGGGTCCTCGGTGATCAACCCCCGTGACCTTGCGTAGGAAGCCAACGCCTTCTGCAGCGCCTTCCTTCCCCGGTGCAACCGGGACATCACCGTACCGACCGGCGTGTCCATGATCTCCGCGATCTCCTTGTACGCGAACCCCTCCACATCGGCGAGATAGACCGCCAACCGGAAGGTCTCCGGGAGGTCGGCCAACGCCCGCTTGACCTCGTCGGCGGTCAGCGACTCGAGCACCTCACGCTCGGCGGATCCGCCGACCCGTGCCAGCTCGTCGTAGAAGGAGAAGTCGTCGATCTCCTCCTGGAGGGCCTCCTGGGGGCGGCGTTGTGCCTTGCGGTACATCGAGATGTACGTGGTGTGCAGGACCCGGTACAGCCACGCCTTGAGGTTGGTGTCCGGCTGATACTGATGGAAGGAGCGGTAGGCCTTGACCATCGTCTCCTGGACGAGGTCCTCCGCATCGTTGGGGTCGCGCGTGTAGCGCAGTGCGGCCGCGTACATCCGGTCCACCAGCGGCAGGGCCTCGGCCGCGAACCGCTCCCGGCGCTCGTCGTCGGTGAGCTCGCGACGGGTCCCGTCGACGGCGTCGGTCTGCGACGGGTGCGGGGTGGATGCTCGAGCGTCGCTCACGGTGGTGGCGCTCCTGATCGGCGGGGCAGCGGTGCACCTCACAGGGGGCGCCGCTGACGTGGCCGGGGGTGCGGGGGAGGGAGGGCAGTGACGAGCGTAACCGGCCGCAGCACGCGTGCTCGACGCGGACGACCGGGCCAGCTTTCCACACCCTCCCTTCCTTCTCATGTCTTGTCATGTTATCTTGTTTTACACTGATGCACTGGGTCCCGTCCGGGACGTCCGCCCCGGGGTCCCACGGGATCCGCCCCCGGCCGCCGCCACCTCGGTCGGGGGCACCACGGGGGAGGCGACACCATGCGCGATGACCTCTGGGCCGACGAGGACGAGCCCACACGCCGGCCCTGGTCGGTGCTGACGATCCTGGCGATCGCCGCGATCCCCTGGATCGTGGTCGCCGGGCTGGTGTTCCTTCCCGACCGCGGCGACCCTGACCGCGACGCCGCCACCTCGTCGTCCACACCGGCCGACGACGCGCGTGAGCGCGGTGGCACGGGGACGGTCCCGGCACCCGTCGGTGGGGACCGCCCCGGCAGGGACACCGCCGACGCCGACGCGGCCGCCGGTGATCCTGCCGCCGAGCCCGGTCCGGTCGGAGGACCCTCCTCGGGCGACGCTGACGCCGGTCAGCCCGCCGGCGCGATGCCCGGTGCCGGGCCCCTACCCGGCCGCGACCTCGCCCCGGGATCCGGCGTCGTGGCGGCCCACGATGACCACGACACCGCGGCCATCGCGGCGACGGCGACGATCGTGGCGCGGGCGTGGACCACCGGGGTGAGCCCCCACCTGCCGCTGCCGGGCATCGAACCCGGGCATCCGACCCGGTACGCCGAGCACGTCGCGGTCGAGGCGATCGGCCGGCCCGGCCCGGACCTGGCCGTCGCGACCGTCCTGGTGGTGCTGCTCGAGGAGCTGGCGGACGGGCTGGCCGCCGACCTGCGGCGCATCGCGGTCCCGCTCCAACTCACCGCGGAGGGGCCACAGCCCGCCGGTGCCCCGTGGTGGCTTCCCGGCCCCGAGCTCACCACGACACCCCCGGCGGCTGAGCCCCACTTCGACCCCGAACTCCTGGCCCGCGCAGCCGACGCGCTGGTGGCTGCGGGGTACGGCGACGTCGAGGTGGCGGCGCTGCATCGCACCGCCGACGGACCGTGGATCGCCGAGGTGCGGGGAACCGCACCGGGCCAGGAGCCCTTCGACGGTGCGGTGTGGCTCACCCCCACCGGCGATTGGTTCACCGTCCTGGGGTGGTCCGTCGCGGCCCCGACCCCGACGATGGAGGGAGACCAACCGTGAGCGCTCCCCCGCGGACGACCCGTCCACCCACGACGCCCCGGGGACCGGTCGGGCCCGACCCGGACCGGCTGGCCCGTCTGCTCACCCAGGTGTGGTTCGAGGTGCGAAGCGGGCGGCGACCCTTCGCCCAGCTCGCCCCGTTGGTGGCGCCGGCGCTGCGCCGACGGCTGCTCGCGCAGCTCCCACGCGGCCCCTGGACCAGACCGCCCCCGGTCGCACGGATCCACCGGGTCATCAGCGCGAGCCCGTCCACCCTCGCCCACGAGGCCAGCGTGCTGGTCGAGCAGGACGGCCGCATCACCGCGGTGGCGGTCCGGTTGGAACGCCACCACGGGGCCTGGCGGGCGGTGGAGCTCACCGCCCCAGAGGCCGGCCTCACCCCGCTGGTGACGGCGTCGCACCCGACGTACACGCGGCCGCGCGACGCCTTCGACGAGGTCCTCGAGGAGGCGTAGGGCGCCGGCAGCCGGACGTCAGGCGCCGTGGCAGCGCTTGTACTTCAGCCCGCTGCCGCAGGGGCAGGGGTCATTGCGGCCGACCTTCTCCTCGGCGGTGTAGGTCGACCCGGCCGCCACCTTGCGCACCGTGGTCCCATCCTCGCGACGCTCGACCTCGCGTCCGCGTGCGTCGGTGGTCGCCCCGGTGCCGGTCCCGTCACCGCTGCCCGACTGGTAGGACAGGCGCTGCTCCCCCCGTCCGCCCAGCGGGATCGCCGCTGCGACCTCCTTGCGGGCGTCGTCGGCGGTGGTGGTCACCGACCCGTCGGCGTGCACGTCGGTCGCGGTGGCCGCGCCGTCCACGGGCGCGGTCTCGGCGTCGGGCCGCTCGCCGTCGCCGTCGCCCTCGCGCTTGACCGGCAGCCGGAAGAAGTAGGTGACCGACTCCTCCTTGACCGTCGACATCATGTCGACGAAGGAGTCGTACGCCTCGCGCTGGTACTCGGTGAGTGGGTCACGCTGCCCGACCGACCGCAGCCCGATCCCGTCACGCAGCGCGTCCATCTCGTAGAGGTGCTCACGCCACTTGCGGTCGACGACCGACAGGATCACGCGCCGCTCGATCTCACGCATGACCTCCCCGCCGCCGACCTCGGCGATCCGGCCTTCGTAGGCCGCCTCGGCGTCCTCGATCAGCCGGTCACGCAGCTCGTCGCGGTCGATCTCCTCCAGGTCGAGCGCCGCGAGGTCGAACTGCGTGTCGTAGATCTGCTCGAGCCGCAGCGCGAGATCGTCGAGGCGCCACTCCTCGGGGAACACCCCCTCCGCACAGTGCTCGTCCAGCAGCTCGGCGATCGTGTCGTCGAGGTACTTCTGGGCGAGCTCCTCGACGGCGTCGGCGTCACCCTCGAGCAGGCGCTGGCGCTGCGCGTAGACGACCTTGCGCTGCTCGTTCATCACGTCGTCGTACTTGAGCACGTTCTTCCGGCGGTCGAAGTTCAGGCTCTCGACCTGTCGCTGCGCATTGGCCACCGCCTTGGTGACCCACTTGTGCTCGATCGGGACGTCCTCGGGGATCTTCAGGCGGGTCATGATGCGGTCCACCGCCGAAGCGTTGAACAACCGCATCAGGTCGTCCTCGAGGGACAGGAAGAAGCGGCTGACGCCGGGGTCCCCCTGCCGGCCGGAGCGGCCGCGCAGCTGGTTGTCGATCCGGCGCGACTCGTGCCGCTCGGTGCCGATCACGTACAGCCCGCCGAGCTCCAGGATCTTCTCGCGCTCGCCCTCCTGGTCACGTCCGAGGCGGTCGAACGCCTCCTCGAAGACCTGCCGGCGCTCCTCCTCGGTGGCCTCCGGCGGCAGGGCGGCGGCCTCGAGCTTGGCCATCTCCTCGGCGTTGCCGCCGAGCACGATGTCGGTCCCGCGCCCGGCCATGTTCGTGGACACCGTCACCGCCCCGAGCCGCCCGGCCTGCGCGACGATGTGGGCCTCCCGCGCGTGGTTCTTGGCGTTGAGCACCTCGTGGGCGATGCCACGCTTGGTCAGCTGCTTCGACAGGTACTCCGACTTGTCCACCGAGGTGGTGCCGATCAGGATCGGCTGGCCCGCGTTGTGGCGCTCCTCGATCTCGGCGGCGACCGCCGCGAACTTCGACGCCTCCGACTTGTAGATCAGGTCGGCTCGGTCGTCCCGGATCATCGGCCGGTTGGTCGGCACCTCCACGACCCCGAGCTTGTAGATCTCGAGGAACTCCGACTCCTCGGTCTTGGCGGTCCCCGTCATGCCCGCGAGCTTGTCGTAGGTCCGGTAGTAGTTCTGGAGGGTGATCGTCGCCAGCGTCTGGTTCTCCGCCTTGACGGTGACGCCTTCCTTGGCCTCGATCGCCTGGTGCAGCCCCTCGGAGTAGCGGCGCCCGGCGAGCACACGGCCGGTGTTCTCGTCGACGATCCGGACCTCGCCGTCGACGACGATGTACTCCCGGTCGCGCTTGTAGAGGTCCTTGGCCTTCAGCGCGTTGTGGAGGTGGTGGATCAGCGGCGTGTTCACCGACTCGTACATGTTGCCGACGCCGAGCAACCTCTCGACCTTCGCGACACCCTCCTCGGTGACCGCGACGGTGCGTTTGGCCTCGTCGGCCACGTAGTCGCCGGTGGCCTGCCCTGGCTGGTCGCCCTCCTCGCCACGGGTGAGGTTGGGAGCCACGCGCCGGGCGAAGATGCGGTACAGGTCGGCGGACTGCTCGGCCGGACCCGAGATGATCAGCGGGGTGCGCGCCTCGTCGATCAGGATCGAGTCGACCTCGTCCACCAGCGCCATGTGGTGGCCGCGCTGGACCTGTCGGGACAACTCCAGGGCCATGTTGTCGCGCAGGTAGTCGAACCCGAACTCGTTGTTGGTCCCGTAGGTGATGTCCGCCCGGTAGGCCTCGCGCTTCTCGTCCTTGGACTGCCCGGAGTGCACCACCCCGACGGTCAGCCCGAGGAACTGGTGGATGCGCCCCATCCACTCGGCGTCCCGCTTGGCCAGGTACTCGTTGACGGTGACGACGTGCACGCCCTTGCCGGTGAGGGCGTTGAGGTAGACCGGCATCGTCGACGTCAGGGTCTTGCCCTCACCGGTCTTCATCTCGGCGATGTTGCCGTCGTGCAGGGCCGCGCCACCGAACACCTGGACGTCGTAGGGGCGCTGGAGCAGCACCCGTGAGGCCACCTCACGGACCACGGCGAAGGCCTCCACCTGGAGGGCGTCGAGGTCCTCACCGTCCTCCAGCTGCGCCCTGAACTCGTCGGTCTTGCCGCGCAGGTCGGCGTCGCTGAGCGCGGCGATCTCGTCGGCGAGGTCGTTGACGGCATCGACGACCTTCTGCAACTCCTTCGCCTTCCGGCCCTCACCGGCACGAAGGATCTTGTCGAGGACGGGCATGCAGGGTTCCTCTTTCCGAACGGTCCATCAGATCAGACGTGGCGCCCACGCCGTTCCGACGATGGTACGCCACCCCGCCGGCGCCTCGGCGGCGTCGGTCACTCGATCTCGAGGAGGTTCTCCCGGACCGCGTACAGCACCGCCTCCATCCGGGAGCGCAGGTGCAGCTTCTCCAGGATGTTGCGGACGTGGTTCTTGACGGTGTTCTCCGAGATGAACAGGGCGTTGGCGATGTCCCGGTTGTTCATCCCCTTGGCGATGTGCTCGAGGACCTCCATCTCCCGCGGGGTCAGCCGCGGGGCGGGCACCTCCGGCGGCTGCTCGTCCCGGCGCACCAGCGCCGCGAACTCCTCCAGGAGCTTGCTCGCCATCGACGGGGTGATCAGGGACTGGCCGGCGTGGATCTGGCGGACGGCGTCACCGATCTCGTCGATCGAGATCTCCTTGAGCAGGTAGCCGTTGGCGCCGGCCTTGATCGCCTCGTAGAGGTCGTCCTCCTCGTCGGAGATCGTGAGCACCAGGATCCGGGTGCCTGGCTGCTCGGCGCGGATCTCCCGTGCCGCCTCGATGCCCGAGAGCACCGGCATCCGCACGTCGAGGACGACCACGTCGGGCGCGTGCTCCCGTGTCAGCTCGACGGTCTCGCGCCCGTCGCCGGCCTCGGCGACCACCTCGATGTCGTCCTCGTCGTCGAGGACCATCCGTAGCCCCCGACGGAAGAGCTGATGATCGTCGGCGATCAGGACCCGGAGCCGCTCATCGGGCACGCGATCCTCCCCAAGGGTCTGCCGATGCTCACGCCGGGAGTCTAGTCACGGCCTCGCCCTCGGCGGCGAGCAGGCCACGGACCGTACGCGGCGGGGCCGGCGTCGTCGAGCGCCGGGGACCCGGAGGTTGCCACGACGGACACCGGCCGGGTGCCGGATCCATGGACACGGGTCCGGCACCCGGCGGAACCAGCGGGCTCAGTCGGCCTCGAGGTGCGCAGGCTCCCCGACGTACGCCGGTTGTCCGTTCTGTCGTGCGGCCGCTTCGCGTCGCGGCTTGGAGACGAGTTGGGTCTTGAGCTTGCGGACCTGGCGGGCGAGCTTGGCCTCGGCTCGATCGATCGCGGTGATCGGATCGGGCCCCGAGGCCGAGGCCCGCAGGTACTTGCCCTTGGCGTGGAGCACGACCTCGCAGTGCACCGGATCGGAGATCCTCGGGTTGGTCTCCTCCGAGAACACGACGTCCATCTCGATGAAGCGATCGAACAGGCGCCGGACCTTCGACAGCTTGGCGATCGCTTCGTCACGGATCTCATCCGAGACGTCGACGTTCTTGCCATTGACGGTGATCCGCACGGCTCCTCCTCGTCCAGCAGCGTCCCGGGGGGACGCGGTGACGTCGACCACGCCGGCTGGCGCGATGCCCGGCCAGGGTCATCGGCGAGGCGGGGAAGCGATGTCCCCGGCCGTGTCGTTCGACGCTATCACCGGGGTGCACGACCGTCGTCGCTTCGCCGCCGAGGGTCCTCGCAGCGCGCAGCCGTGGGCGCATGGCGGTCCCCCGCACCGCCGACCGGTTGGCCGCTGCCCCTCCCACCGGTCAGCGCATGGCTGCCTGCCCGGGCGAGGACCGCCAGGACCACCCGGTCGGCACCGGCCGTCCGCAGGGCCGTGGCTGCGCGCACGGCGGTCGCACCGGTGGTGACGACGTCGTCGACCAGCAGGACGTGGCTGCCCGGGAGGGCCAGACGCGCCCGGTAGCGGTCACGGTCGGTGCCGTCGGGCGCCGCGTCGAGCAGCCGCGCCAGCGGCGTGGACAG
>SKNO01000102.1 GCA_007120465.1 Nitriliruptoraceae bacterium | reverse complement strand
GGCCGTTCACACGGCCCAGCTGCGGGGGACCGGGCCGCGGGCGGTCTCGGCGGTGGCGGCCTCGCGCTGGTCGAGGATCAGGCGCGCCGAGTGGTCGTAGGTGGCGTAGTTCCAGACCCAGCTGAGCAGCACCGCGACGCGGTTGCGGAACCCGACCAGCATCAGCAGGTGCAGCAGCAGCCACGCCACCCAGGCGACCAGGCCGCGGAGGCGCACCCGCCCGGGGAGCTCGGCGACCGCCGCGGCACGGCCGATCGTCGCCATCGCCCCCTTGTCGCGGTACCGGAAGGAGCGGGTCGGCCGCCCCGCGGCCTCGTCGACGAGCACCCGTGCCACGTGGCGGGCCTGCTGGATCGCGACCGGCGCGACCTGCGGGAGCGGGCGGTCGTCCGCCCCGATGGCTGCGGCGAGGTCGCCGATCGCGAACACGTCGTCCAGCCCGCGGACGCGCAGGTGGTCGTCGACGGGGACGCGCCGCCCCCGGTCCAGCTCGACCCCGAGCGCGGCCGCCAGCGGTGACGCCGCGACGCCGGCCGCCCAGACCACCGAGCGGGTCGGCACCACCTCGCCGTCGGTGAGTTCGACGTGGTCGGCGGCCACGCCGGCGATGCCGACGCCCAGCCGCACGTCCACCCCCCGTCGGCGCAGGCCGTCCAGGGCCGCCCGGCCCGACCGGGCGGAGAACCCGCCGAGCAGCTGCGCGCGCGGTTCCACCAGCACGATGCGGACCCGCTCGAGATCGAGGGTGGGGTGGTCGCGTCGGACGACCAGGTCGACCAGTTCCGCCAGCGCCCCGGCGAGCTCCACGCCGGTCGGACCGCCACCGGCGATGACGAAGGTCAGGGTGCCGTCGTCGCTGCGGGCGCGGTCCGCGGACACCTCCTCGAACCGCCGCAGCAGCTCGTTGCGGAGGGTCGTCGCCTCGGGCAGGGACTTCAGCCCGAAGGCGTGCTCGGCGACCCCCGGGACCCCGAAGTCCTCGGTGATCGCGCCAACCGCCAGCACCAGCCGGTCGTAGGCCAGCTCGGACCCGTCGGACAGGGTCACCACATGACGCGTCGCGTCGACCCCGGTGACCGTGCCGAGCCGGATCTCGATCCCGTGCCGGCGCAGGATCGCCCGCAACGAGATCCCGACATCCTGGGGCTGGAGCCCCGCGGTCGCCACCTGGTAGAGCAGCGGTTGGAAGGTGTGGTGGTTGTGCCGGTCGACCAGGGTGATGCGGGCACGCAGGCGCCCGCGGCGGCGTGCCCGTGCCAGCTCCCGGACGAGGGTCAACCCGCCGAAGCCACCGCCGATGACCACCACGTGCGGCCCGCCGTTGACCTGCGTGGTGACGGCGTCGTGACGGCCGCGTCGCATGCTGCCCTCCTGGTTCCCGGGGATCCTCCGTGGGGCGCCCGGCGCAACCACGCCGCGCGCTCGTGAAATGTTTCACGAACTCGCGCCCCGGTCAACGGTCCGTGCGGTCCTGGCACCCTTCCGCGGACGTCGAGGTGGCCCTATCCTCTGGCGGTCGACGCCGAGCCGGGAGGGGCGACGACGTGCGGCGTGGGAGCGGACCGACCCCCACGATCGGGGCGGTCCTCGTGCTGCTCGCGCTGGTGGTCGTCGGGGCCGCCACCGCTCCTCCGTGGGACCTCGAGGAACGCCGGCTCTGGTCATGGGTGGCCGGCTTGCAGTTCGACCGGCCCGGCTTCGAGTTCGAGGCGGAGTGGGAGGACCGGGAGGGCGACGACGACGCGTCGTCATCGGACCTGGAACCCCTGGATCTGCGCTGGCTCGGGGTGGTCGTGCGCGGCCTGCTGGCCGTCGCGGTGCTGACCTTGCTGTGGTGGTTGTGGCGCCGGTTCCGGTTCAGCGAGATCGGTGCACGGGTGCGGACCGAGGACGGGATCGTCGCGGCCGGGGATGCCGCCGAGCCGGAACTGCCGGTGCTGCGTCAGGGGGTGGCCGCGGCGCGCACGCTGCTCGCTGGGCACCCCGATCCCACCGACGCCATCATCGCCGCCTGGCTCGCCGTCGAAGCGGCGGCCGCCGATGCGGGGGTCACCCGCAGGCTGGCGCAGACGCCCACCGAGTTCACCGTGGCGGTGCTCGAGCGCACCCAGGCTGATCCGGATGCGGCCAGGCGTCTGCTGCGGCTCTACCTCCGGGCCCGCTTCTCCGGGCAGCCTGCGACCGCGACGGACGTGGCCGAGGCCGAGCACCACCTCGCCGCCCTCGCCGCGAGCTGGGACACGGTCGCCGCCGCCGAGGGGGAGCGACCGTGAGCGACCGACTGCCCTTCCGGTGGTCCGTGGTCGCCGGGCTCGCCACCGTCGCCACCGCCTTCGCGTTCGGGCTCCCGCTCCCGCTGAGCACGCTGCTCGGTGCCGTCGTGCTGGCGGTCGTGCCGCTGAAGTGGGTCTCCCACGTCGCACCGGACGGCCGGCAGCCCCTGCCGGAGCAGCGACGACGGGAGGGGACCCGACGCGAGCTGACCTGGCTGTCGTGGGCGCACGACGCACGCCGCCGGACGATGGGGGAGGCGGCCGTGCGCCAGTTGGCCGGGCACGCCCGCCGTCGGCTCGCCGACCTCGACATCGACGTCGACGATCCGGCCCACGCCGAGGCAGCCGCGCGCACCCTCGGCTCGCCAGCCTACGAGCAGTTGCTCGCCGGGACGATCCAGGGACCGATGTCCGAACGCCGCTTCGCCCGCTGCCTCGACGCGGTGGAGCGGCTGGCGGACCTGCGTCAGCACCGCGAGATCGGCGCCACGACCAGGAGCACCGCACGATGACGTCCGCATCGCTGCCACCGTCGCAGGTCGCCGAGGTCACGACCTCGGTGCTCGCCGAGGTCGGCACCGCCGTGGTCGGGATGGACCGGGCGCTCGAGACCGCCCTGGCTGCGATCCTCGCCGGCGGGCACGTCCTGATCGAGGACGTCCCGGGGCTCGGGAAGACCCTCGCGGCGCGCAGCCTCGCCACCGCGCTCGGCCTGGACTTCGGCCGCATCCAGTGCACCCCCGACCTGCTGCCAGCCGACATCACCGGGTCCTACATCTACGACCCTGCCGACGCCGCGTTCGTCTTCCGCGAAGGTCCGGTGTTCACGGGCCTGCTCCTCGCCGACGAGATCAACCGCACCGCACCGAAGACCCAGTCCGCCCTGCTCGAGGCGATGGCCGAGGGACAGGTCACGGTCGAGGGCACCCGGTTCGAGATCGCCGCACCGTTCCACGTCATGGCCACCTCGAACCCGGTCGAGTACGAGGGCACCTACCCGCTGCCCGAGGCACAGCTCGACCGCTTCATGGTCCGGTTGGCCGTCGGCTACCCGGGGCGCGAGGGCGAGGCCGACGTGCTCCACCGGCGGGTCGACCGACGCGCCGAGCTCGCGCAGGTGGACAGGGTGATCGATGCCGACACGCTGCTGGCGCTCCAGGGCGGCGTCGAAGCGGTCGACGTCGACCGCGACATCATCCGGTACTGCGTGGACCTGGCCGCAGCGACGCGGAGCCACCCGGCCGTCGAGGTCGGCGCCTCCCCGCGTGGCTCCCAGATGCTGATGCTCGTCGCCCGCGGCATCGCCGTGATGGACGGGCGCGGCTTCGTGACCCCGGAGGACGTCAAGCAGGTCGCGGTCGACGTGCTGGCGCACCGGCTCACCCTCACCCCACAGGCCTGGGCGAGCGGCGTCCAGCCCGGCAGCATCATCGAGAGCCTGCTCGACGAGGTCGCCGGCCCCACCTCCGCCCCGCGTGTCGCCGGGTGACCGCATCCCCGCCCCAGACCGGTGGCCCGTGGCGCGCGACGGGCACGGTCGCCGCGTTGGTCGTCGGGGGGCTCGGTCTCGCCCTGCTCGGACTGCTCCTCGGCCGTGCCGACGTGTCGGTCCTCGGGGCACCCCTCGTCCTCGGGCTCGTCTGGGCGGCGCTCACCCGTCCGACCGAGCCGGGCGAGGTGGTCGTCGAGGGCGCCCATCAGGATCCCGACTCCGCCAGGGTCCGAGCCAGCGTCCGGCTGGAACCCCCCGCCGGATCGGAGCTGGCGCTGCTGCGGGTGGGCTCGCCGAGCCACCGGACCGTCGACGTCGCGGTGGCCGCTCCCCGGTCGCGCACCGTCGGGGTGTCGGTCTCCGGTGTCCGCACCGGACGACAGCGCTTCTTCTCCGTGGTCCACCGGGAGACGAGCGTCGGTCAGGTGGTAGGGACGGCGGCCATCCGGGCCGGACCCGTCACGCTGACCGTCCTCCCGCGTACCCGACCGCTCGGACATCTCCCCCTGCCCCCGCGGCTCCAGGGGCTGACGGGCTCCCACGATTCGCGCCGTGTCGGCGACGGTGGTGACCTCCACGACATCGCGCCCTTCACCCCGGGCGACCGCCTGCGCCGCATCGACTGGCGGGTGACCCTGCGTGAGTCCGGCCGGGGCGCCCGTCCGGGCAGTCTCACCGACCTGCACGTCCGGCGCAGCCTCGCGACCGCCGACGCGGTCGTGACCCTCGTCCTCGACTCCCGTGACGACATCGGTCGGGACATCAGCACGTGGTCGGGGTACGCGGAGCTCCACCCGGAGGAGGCGACCTCGCTGGACATCGCCCGCGAGGCCGCGGCCTCGATCGCCAAGGCGTACCTCGAGGCCGGGGACCGGGTCGGTGTCGTGGATCTCGGCCACCACCACCGACCGCTGCGCCCCGCCGGCGGACGCCGCCACCTGCTGCGCGTCATGCACACCCTGGCCACGGCCACGCCGTCCGGCCGGGCCCGTCCCGTGGTCCGTCCGCCACAGGTCCCCTCCGGGGCGTTGCTGATCGTGTTCTCCACCTTCCTGGACGACCAGGCGTCCGGGCTCGCCGCGACGTGGTGCCGGCACGGCCACCGCGTCCTTGCCGTCGATGTACTCCCACCGCTGGATCGGGGGCGTGCGACCACGGGGGAACGCAACGTCTACCGCGTCGTGGACATCGCGCGTGCGGACCGGCTGTGGGAGCTGGAGCGCGCCGGTGTGGAGACGGTGGCCTGGCACGAGCTCGCGGGCGACGAACGGACCCTCGCGATCGGGTTGGCCGCGCGGGCGCGACAGCGGAGCCGTCCCCGATGAGCGTCGCCGACCGTGCTCGCCGCGCGTCCGCGTCCGCGCGGGTTGCCCTCTTCGCCGAGCGGCTGGTGGCGACCGCACGGATCTGGTCACCGTCCAAGAGCCGCCCGCTCCCGCGCGTCGTGGCCGACATCGGTCCGTGGGTCCCGGTCTGGCTCGTCACCGCCGTCACCGCCGGCGTGGCCGTGGCCAGCGCCGCCATCGTCACGCGCGGCACGGTGCCGTGGGCGATCGTGCTCGCGACGATCGCGATCACCGTCGCCCAGCCCGACGGGCCCGGCGCAGGGATCTTCGCCGTGACGATCGGGGTGCTGCTGGTCGCCTCCGGGACGGAACCGTTCGCGTGGCCCCTCTACGTCCTGCTCGCGACCGTGCACCTGGTGGTCGTGCTGAGCGCTCTGACGTCGGGCCTGCCGCGGCGCGCACGGTTCGAGCTGGCGCTCCTCGTGGCCCCCGGACGGCGGTTCCTCGCCGTCCAGGCGGTCGCGCAGCCCCTCGCGCTGCTCGGGGCGGTCGTGACGGGCGCCGGCGTCACGCTCCCGTGGCTGCCGGTGGCGGCCGGACTCGGGCTGGTCGTGCTGGCGTGGCGACTGGATGTGCGGGTCGGGGACGACGGGGACGGCTGACCCCGAGCGGCGCCCGGCGCCGGCACGCTGCGGGGTGTGTGCGGGCGCGTCGGCACCCCTGGTCCCGAGGTCGGCCTGGTCGTACGGTGGAGTCGGGCGGCGGGTACCGCTCGCGCGCTCGTCCCCGCGCGGTCGACGACCGGAGCAACCACCGTGACCTACGTGCCAGCCCCTGAGCGCTACGAGCGGATGCCGTACCGGCGCTGCGGCCGCAGTGGCCTGCACCTCCCGGCGATCTCGCTCGGCCTGTGGCACAACTTCGGGCACGACCGGCCGCTGGAGACGCAGCGGGCGATCCTGCTGCGGGCCTTCGACCTCGGCATCACCCACCTCGACCTGGCGAACAACTACGGGCCGCCCTACGGCTCCGCGGAGGAGAACCTCGGCAGGATCCTCGCCACCGACCTCGCCGGCCGCCGTGACGAGCTCGTGCTGTCGACCAAGGCCGGCTACGACATGTGGCCCGGGCCGTACGGCGAGTGGGGGTCACGCAAGTACCTGCTGGAGAGCCTCGACCAGAGCCTCGCCCGGATGGGGGTCGACCACGTCGACATCTTCTACTCCCACCGCTTCGACCCGCACACCCCGCTCGAGGAGACGATGGGCGCGCTCGACACCGCGGTGCGGCAGGGCAAGGCGCTGTACGTCGGGATCTCGTCGTACTCGTCGGCGAAGACCCGGGAGGCGGTCGCGATCCTGCGGGAGCTCGGCACGCCGCTGCTGATCCACCAGCCGTCGTACTCGTTGCTCAACCGCTGGATCGAGGAGGACGCCCTGCTCGACACCCTGGCGGAGGTCGGGGCCGGCTGCATCGTGTTCTCGCCGCTCGCGCAGGGTCTGTTGACCGACCGCTACCTCGACGGTGTGCCGGCGGACTCGCGCGCTGCCCGGCCGTCGGCGGACTCCTTCGACCGGGCGCTGGTCAGCGAGGACAACCTCGTCAAGGTCCGGGCGCTGCACGCGATCGCCCAGCAGCGGGGCCAGTCGCTCGCGCAGCTCGCGATCGCCTGGACGCTGCGCGACGAGCGGGTCACCTCGACGTTGATCGGGGCCAGCAGCGTGGCCCAGCTCGAGGCCAACGTCGCGTCGCTGGATGCGCCCCCCTTCTCCGAGGAGGAACTGGCCGAGATCGACCGCTTCGCCACGGAGGGCGGCGTCAACCTGTGGCGACCGCCCGACCTCGCCTGAGCACCGGCGCCGCAGGTCCGCGGGACCCGCCAGGATCCGACGATTCCCCGCGAGGGACGGTGTGTGGGGTCAGCGGCGGGGCTCGGGTGGCTGCTCGCGGGCGGGAGCGCGAACCGGGGACAGAGCCATCCGCAGGTGGGCCAGGACCTCGTCGATGACCGGTACGAAGCCGTCGAGGTCGTGGTGGTCGGCGCCGGATACCAGGCGGAGCGTCGTGGAGGAGCCCCCGGCCTCGGCGAGGCGGACGGCGTCCGACGGCGGGACCGTCCGGTCGTCGCGGCCATGGAGGACGAGCACCGGCGCCGCCACCCGGCCGATCGTGTGCAGCGGGGCGAAGTCGTCGAAACGGTGCCCGATCGTGCGTTCGATCGTCCGTAGTGCCGCGCGGATCAGCCAGCGAGGTGCCCGATGCCGGCGGAACGTTCGGCCGATCATCTCCCGGGGATGGGCCATCGAAGCGATGGAGACCACGGCAGCGATGCGCGGGTCGCGTGAGGCGACGAGCAGGCACGCTCCGGCGCCGACCGAGTGCCCGACCAGCGCGATGCGGTCGGGGTCGATGTCCGGGTGGGACCGCAGCCACCGGACAGCGGCCTCGACGTCCTCCGCGAAACGGGGCATCGACATGAAGTCGGCGGCATCGCTCCGCCCGTGCCCGCGGGCGTCGAGCAGTAGCATCGGCAGGCCAGCACCGACCACGTGCGGAGCTGCCGGGAGCAGATCGCCCCCGGAACTCGCCCACCCGTGCATCATGATCACCGCCGGGTGGGGCCCGTCCTCCGCCAGTTCGGTGGTGCCCGCCGCGTCGGGGTCGGCCGGGACGTACCAACCCCGCAGGCGTGTGCCGTCGGCAGCGAGCAACTCGACGTCCTGGGCCGTGAGGTCGAGGTCAGCGGGGTGGGGCAGGAGCCGTCGCTCGGGGAGGCGGTACAGGCGCAGCAGCAGGCGTCGCAACATGCGTGGATCGTAGGCGACACGGTCACCCGCGCTGCTCGCGTGACCGCGCGATACTGGCGATCCGCACGATCGCCAGGAAGGTGGTCGCACAACGCGGGCAACCCGGTCGTGGAGAAAGGCCATGGGGTGCGTGCACGAGAGCTGCTGAGCCGCTTCGACCTCACCGAGGGAGCGCAGCTGTCCGCGACGGCCCTGGCTACACGTGTTGCCGAGCTTATCCGTGACGGGCGGCTGCCGGCGGGGGTCGAGCTGCCGTCCGAACGTGACCTGGCCGGCGCGCTCGGCCGTAGCCGCGGCACGATCGCACGGGCGTACGAGCAGCTGCGCCACGAGGGGTTGGCGTACACCCGTCACGGTGCCGGGACGACGGTCGGGTGCTGTCCGGGGCCGTGGGCATCGTCACGGGCCGCCGACCTGGTCCCGATCCTCACCAGCCCGGGCACCCCGTTGCCGCAGATGGACGACGCGATCGATCTCCGACAGGTCCGGTGGGAGCCGCTCCCCGACGAGGCTCCGTCGATGGCAGGCGACGGAGGCCAGCTGGCTTCCGGCGCGGCGTCGGCCCGCTCGGAGCTCCTCGCCCGGTTGGCGAGGCACCTGCACGGCCAGGGGATCCCCGCCGGGCCGGACCAGCTGCTGTTGACCGGAGGCGGGACGCGGGCGCTCGATGTCGTGCTGACCACCATGGTCCGCCCCGGAGAGCGGGTCCTGGTGCCCGCCCTCACCGACCCGGGTGTCCTGGCCCTGCTGCGGGTCAGGGGCCTCCACCCGGTCGCACTGCCCGTCGACCGGGAGGGGCGGGCGGACGTGCCGGGCTGGTTGCAGCGGATCCGCACCCGGTCGGCCCGGATCGCGGTGGTGACGGCGACACACGCAACGCCCGCCGGCACCGTCCTGGAGACCCATGAGCGGCGGTTGCTCGCCGAGGCCGCTGAGGCGGCCGACGTGACGCTGATCGACGATGCCAGCCACACCGACCTCTGGATCGAGGAGGCGCCGCCTCCGTCGCTGGCCAGCTTCGACCTGGACGGTGGGGATCGCACGATCACCGTGGCGTCCACCGCGGCGATGACGCCGGCCGGTGCGTCGGTCGGTTGGATCCACACCACGAGCGACGCCATCCTGGAGCGGCTCCGCGCGGTGAGCGCGACCCTCGACGGCGCCCCGTCCGACCCGACCGTGGCCGTTGCCCGCGGCGCGTTCGACGACCATGACCGGATGGTCCGGCACCGGCGCCAGCACCTCATCGAGCAGACCGTTGCCGCGATCCGACAGATCACCCCCGCTGCGCCGCACCTCGCGATCTCGCCCGCCCGCGGGGGCCCGACCCGCTGGATCCACGTCGGCGCTCGTCCTGGCAGCGCGGTCGCCGACGCTGCCCGCGCCCGGCGGGTCCTCGTACAGCCGGGGTCGGCCTGTGCGGTCGGCCGCGCCGACCCAGCGGCGGTGATGGTGGCCCTGACCGGGCCGATCGAGGATCTGCTGACCGGTCTGCGTCTGCTGATCGCGGCGGTGCACGACCTGGGCTGACGTGGTGTCCGCCGCGGTTGGTGTGCCAGTGACCGGCTGACTGGCACCGAG
>SKNO01000022.1 GCA_007120465.1 Nitriliruptoraceae bacterium | reverse complement strand
GAAAACCGCCCAGAAGGGCGGTTTTCAGTAGCGGGGGCAGGATTTGAACCTGCGACCTCCGGGTTATGAGCCCGGCGAGCTGACCGAACTGCTCCACCCCGCGTCGGTGTGAGGAATGTAACAAGCCTCCCCGGATGACGCGAACCGAGGGGGTGGCCGACGCGCGCGCACCGGCCACCCCCGCGGCCTACGGCGTCAGGGCCGGCGCGAAGGCCTCGGCGTCGTCATCCTCGTCGACGCCACCTTCCTCCTCCTCGAGTTCCTCGAGCAGCTCCTGATCGGTCGGACCCTCGTCCGCGCCGAACAGCTCTGCGACGCTGATCCCCGACAGCTCCGCGACCTGCTCCAGCAGCCGGTTCGCGCGCGCCACCTCGGTCTGGTAGCGGCCGAGGTTGCCGTCACGCAGGGCCTCCTCGGCACGGTCGAAGGCGCGCAGCGCGTCGATGATCAGCTCGTCGATCGTCCGGTCGGTGTCCGGGTCGTCGGGTGGCGGTGCGTCGTGCGGCGCGTCGTCGCCATCGACCGGGTCGACGACGGGATCGCGGGCCTCGTCCTCCAGGAGCTCCTCTGGCACCTCGATGTTCAACAGCTGACCGAGCGCCCCGCTGAGGGTCCGGTCGAAGGCGGTACGGCCGCCCATCACCAGCACGACCCGGGCCAGCTCGGGGATCTGCGCCTGCGGGTTCTCCAGGAACAGCGGCTGCACGTACAGGATCGAGTTCTCGATCGGCAGGACCTGCAGGTTCCCGCGGATCACGCTGGAGCCCTCACGGTCACGCAGGGTGATGTAGGCGGAGATGTCGTCGTCCTGCTCGATCCGCGCCTGGGCCTGTTGGGGCCCGAGCACCTCGGTCCCGGACGGGAAGCGCACGGCGAACAGCTCGTTCATGTGCTCCCCGTCGCTCCGCCCCGCGAGCCACGCCACCATGTTCGGCCGCTCGTGAGCCAGGTAGGGCTGGATCAGGACGAACTCCTCGGTGGTCTCTCCCGGCAGGCGCATCAGCAGGTAGTAGGGGTCGAGGCGCCGCTGCGACGCGGCGGTCAGGTCACCACCCTGGTTGGCGGCGAAGGCCGGGTCGTCCGGCAGGTCCCACTCGTCAGCCCGGTTGTAGAACGCCGCGGCCGTCGGGATGTGGTAGGTCTGGTAGAGGTCCGACTGGAGCCGGAACAGGTCCTGCGGGTACCGGAAGTGGGCGACCACCGCCTCGGGGGCCTCCTCCACCGGCGTGATCAGGTCCGGGAACACCTGCTCCCACACGTCCAGCACCGGGTCGTCGTCATCGACCCGGTACAGCGTCACCTCCCCGTGGTAGGCGTCGACGGCGACCTTCACCGAGTTGCGCGCGTAGTTGACCTCGATGCCGCGCTGGTTGCCGAGGTTGAGGGTGCGCCGCTCGGAGTACGGGTAGGCGTTCGACGTGGTGTACGCGTCGACGATCCACAACACGCGTCCGTCGACGACGGCGGGGTACGGCGAGGCGTCCAGCTCCAGGAAGGGCGCGACCTGCTGGACGCGCTGCTGGACCTGCCGGTTGAAGATGATCCGCGACTCGTCGGTGAGGAAGGTGGTCAGCAGGATGTTGTAGTCGTTGAACCGCAGCGCGAACGCGGTCCGGCGGAAGTAGTTGGTGATCGCCACCCCGCCGTCACCGTCGTACTGCGTGAGCACCTGCTCCTGGGTGTCGGGGTCCTCGAAGTCGAGCTCCGGTGCCTCGGTGCGCACGAGCGCGTACTGCGGGTTCGGGGACTCGCCGAAGTAGACGCCCGGCTGCTGGTCGGGGACCACCTCCGGGTCGTCACCCACCGGCGGGATGTCCCGGCTGATGAACACCGGCTGCCCCTCGGGGTTCGCGGTGTTGACCTGGGAGGCCACGATGCCGAACCCGTGGGTGTAGAAGGTGTGGCGGTTCTGCCACGTGTCCGACTGGGACGGCAGCGACGACAGCTCCCGCGTCGAGAGCATCACCTGCCGTAGCTCGCCGTCGATCTGGTAGCGGTCGATCGAGACGGTCCCGAACTGGTAGTAGGGCCGCAGGGCCTGCAGCTCGGCGTAGGTGGTCTGCAGCACCTCCGGGTCCCACAGCCGCACGTTGCGCAGCGTCACCTCGTTCTCGGTGACCCCTTCCTCGCCGAGGTCGTCGGTGATCGTGAAGGGGCGGAGGTCCACGAGGTCGAGCCCGTACGCGGCACGGGTCGCTTCGAGGTTGCGCTCGATGAACATCTGCTCGCGGGCGAGCTCCTGCGGGTCGACCTGCAGGCGCTGGATCGCCGCGGGGTACGCCCCCTGGAGGATGATCGAGGCGACGATCAAGAGCCCCAGCGCCGCGCCCGGCAGCAGGAAGCCCTGGCGCCAGATCGAGTACAGCACGAGGGCGATCGCGATGACCGACACGCCGATCAGCAGGTACAGGGCCGGCAGCTCGGCGTTGACGTCGGTGTAGGCGGCACCGGTGACCGTGCCACGCTCCGAGTAGTTGAGCTGGTAGCGGTCCAGCCAGTAGCCCCAGGCCCGCACCGCCAGGATCGCGGCCAGCAGGACCGCGAGGTGCGCCTTCACGCCCGGCAGGATCTTCTCGCCCTGGGCCTCGGGGCGGATCCCCCCGAGCAGGTAGTGGGCGCCGGCGGTGAGGAGCCCGGTGAGGATCAGCGAGGTGAACAGCCAGGTCTGGATCAGCACCCAGAAGGGCAGCTCGAACAGGTAGAAGCCCACGTCGGCGCCGAACTGCGGGTCGGCCACCCCGACGGTGACCGCGTTGTTCCACAGCAGGAACGTGTCCCACTGCGCGCTGATCGCCAGGCCGGAGGTGAAGCCGAACACCACGGCGATGCCGGCGATCAGGATCGGCAGGTACGGGTCGGCCATGTCGCGGTAGCGCTGGATCTGCGCCTGCTGCGGCGACGAGGGGATCGTGAAGGGCCGCAGCTTGCGGGCCAGCAGCAGGTTGCCCGCGATCAGCACCGCGAGGACGAACCCGAAAGCCAGCCCGAGCAGCACCCGGGTGGACAGCACCGTGGTGAACACCTGCCGGAACCCGACCTCGTCGAACCACCAGAAGTCGGTGAGCAGGACCGCGACCCGGTTCGCGCTGAACAGCACGACGAGCGCGACCAGGATGATGACGGTGCCGAGTCGACGCCGGACGAAGTCGCCCAAAGGGATGCCTCTCAGGTGGGGATCGAACGGGAAGGTGCGGCTGCGTCTCGACCCCTCGAGCGCCTGGACCGGCGCTCCGGAGGGGCGAACGAGATTACCTGCCGGACCACGGGAACGCCCACCCCGCAGCGGCGATAAGCGCCCGCGCACGCGCTGCCGCAACCGGCGTGCGGACGCCGCCCCGACCAGGCGTCAGCGCGCCGCCGAGAGCCGCATCGCCTCGGCCGGTTCACGGCCCTCCCGCAGATCGGTGAGGGCGTCGAGGGCACCCGTGAGGTCATCGACGGGAACGATGGTCACGCCGCGACGCACCGGCGCGTCCAGCGCGTCGTCGAGGTTGCCACGCGGGACCAGGAACACGCTCGCGGGCGGCTCCCCCCCACGCCGTTCGGTGGCGCCGACGACCTTCTGGCGCACCCCACCGACCGATCCGACGTTCCCGTCGCGGTCGACGGTGCCGGTCCCGGCGATCACCGCACCGCCCGTCAGGTCCTCCTCGGCGAGGATGTCGACGATGGTGAGCGCGAAGATCAGCCCGCCAGACGGCCCGCCGATACTGCCGGCGTCGATCTCCACCTCGACCGGGATCTCGATCTCGGTGGTGAGCAGGATCCCGATGTACGCCCGGTCCGGATCGTCCGGTGCGGCCCCGAGGGCCACCTCCACCGTGACCGGCTCGCCGTCGCGCTCCACGTGCAGGCGGAAGGGATCACCGGGCGCGTTGGCCTGCACGGCCTCCACGACGTCGGTGCTGTCCCGGACCGGTTGACCGTCCTCGACCGCGACGATCACGTCGCCCTCGTGGATCTCGTCGGTGACGGCATCGTCCGCGATCATCACGACACGGGCACCCTCGCCCTCGAGCTCGTACCCGGCGGCGTTCAAGGCCGCGATGGTCGCGGTGAGCTGGCTGTCGGCCATCGCGGCGGCGTTCCGCTCCCGGATGTCCTCACGGTCCACCCCGCTGGGGTAGACCTGCTCGCGCGGCACCGTGTCCACCGAGGCGGCCGTCACGGCGCGGAACCAGCTCGTGAAGGTGAGGCCGTCCTCCACGGAGATGGTGGTCAGCAGCAGCTCACCGAGGGAGGGGTAGGTCTGCGCCCCGACGATCTCGACGATCTGCAGGGTGTCCGAGGTCGGACCCGGTGACAGCGCGACGTAGCAGGCCGGCTGTCGTTCGAGGACCTCGCACGGCACGTCACCACGGGACATGGCGATCCCCGCGGTGACCAGCAGCACCACGAGGAACACGCCGATCCAACGTCGCACGGTGCACCACCGGGGGGAACGTCGACAGCGCAGACCGCGCTGGCGCCCCCGACGGGGCGCACCACGAGGCTACCGGTGGGCGGGCGGTCGCCACCCCGCCCAGCCACCACCGTCCGCCCGATCGCCGCCGGTCCGTGAGCACCGAGCCCCGTGCGCCCGCAGCGACGGTCGCCGCGCCGGCGGACCGGGGCGGCGACCGTGCGACGGAGGCGCGAGCTCAGCCGCGACCGAACAGCGATGCGCGACGCTCGTGCGGGGTCTCGGTCTCGGCCGAGCCCTCCTCGGGGGCGTCATCGACATCGTGCGTCCGCACGGGGGGTGGGGTGAAGAACTCGGCCGAGGCCACCTGCGCGTGGCCCGGGTCGGGGGTCGGCGCGTCGGCCTCAGCGGCCACGCCGTTGCCGACCGACTCCACCTCCGCAGGCGGCGGGGACGGCGCGGTCGGCAGCTCGGTCACCACACCGGACGGCGCGGGGGCCGCCTCCTCATCGACGACCACGGCCTTGTAGTACGCCCGGACCTCGATCGGAACCTCGCGGAACACCCGGATGTCACTGACACCCTGCTCGTTGCGCAGGCGTTCGACCTGCTCGAGGCCGGCATCCAGGTTCGCCACGTCGTCGATCCTGCGTTCACCCGACGCATCCGTGGACAGCACCACGTAGCTCATCGCCGGTTCCCTCCTGACGGGGTCTGGTGGAGGTATCGGTCGCACGCACCTGGGACCTGAGACCTATCGCGCGGGAACGGGCGCTCAACGCGCAGATAGGCGCGGTCGACGCGCCTGGCGGCTGTCCGGGGCGGGGCCGGCCGACCGTGACGCCGTGGGCGTCGCCCTACCGTCCGCGCACGTGTTCGCGCGCACCCCGCCGTCGTGCCCGGCGCCGACGCCACCCGCGCCACCCGAGCCCTGCGAGGAGCGCGGTCACCGCCGCGACCGTCGCGGCGATGGCGCCGACGGTGGACCAGCGCGCTCGGACCCCAAGCAGCGCCACGTACCCGGCGTGCTCGGCGACGGTCTCCACCAGCGCGGCGCGGTTGGTGATGTGCGGCTGCCAGCCGGTCGCGACGAGCTTGGCCGGCGACATCACCCACGGGTGCATCAGGTGGTAGACCAGCCCGGGTGGGTGCTCCCCGATGCCGAGCTCCCACAGGCGCTCGGTGCTGGTGAAGGCGAACTCCTCGGGGATCGCGACCGGGCGGCGACCGACGAGCTCGAGCACCTCCTCGTAGGACAGCCAGCCCTCGGCGCTGACGTTGTACGGCCCGGTGAGGTGGTGATCGATCACATGCACGATGGCCGCCACCAGGTCGTCGAGGTGGACGAACTGCATCGGCGGCTCGTAGCCGCGGATCGTCGTGAGGCGTGGCCCCTCCAGCAGCCGGGTCAGCACGTTGTCGACACCGTGGCCGAGCACCATCGCCGACCGCAGCACGGTCACCTCGAGGTTGCGCGGCTCACGCAGCCAGTCGGCCAGCCACAGCTCGGCGTCGCGCTTGTGCTCGGCGTAGTTGAACGCCGGGGTGCCGCGGAGGGGGCTGTCCTCGGTGAGCGGGACGTCGTTGTCCGCCGCGGCGCCGTACGCCAGCACCGACGAGAGGTGGACGAGCCGATCCACCCCGGCGCGCTCGGCTGCCTCGACGACGTTGCGGGTGCCGTCGACGTTCATCGCCCGCATCGCCGCCTCGTCGTGGATCGGATCGAGCTGGCAGGCGAGGTGGATGACGACGTCGATGCCGTGCAACGCCGCGGCCAGGTCCGGGTCGCGCACGTCGGCATGACGGAACACGCACCGCAGCGAGGTGAACCCCTCCGGGGTGCGGCGGTCGATGCCCACGATCCGGGTCACGTCGGGACGGCGTTCCAGGACCGCGACGAGCCGCCGACCGACCAGGCCGGCCACCCCGGTGATCGCGATCGTGGTCACCTTGCGCACCCCCTCCTCACGTCGGACCCGCACGGCGTGCGTGCCCCGTACCGTAGTCAGTGCCCCGCCGGTGCGGTCTGGCCGTCCGGCGGGCCCGACCCCGACCGACGGGAGCAGCCGTGGGCGACGAGATCCGACCCAACGACCCCGACGATCCCTTCGGCGACCTGCCACCCGAACTGCGCGCGATGTTCGAGCAGCTCGGCGGTGCCGAGGGGTTCGCGGCCATGCAGGAGCAGCTGGGCGCGGTCCTCGGCTCGCTCGGCGGCGTCGGGACACCCGCCAGCCAGACCAGCGGCCCCGTGGACTGGGACCTCGCCGAGCGCGTCGCCCTCCAGGTCGCGGCGGAGGGCGACCGTGCCCCCACCGCCGAGGAGGAACGTCGGGCCAACGAGGCGCTGCAGCTCGCCGAGCACTGGCTCGACGCGACGACGCTGCCGGCCCCACCCGACGCCGGGTTGCTGGTGGTCAGCACCCGCCAGGCGTGGGTGAACGCCGCGATCACCGCGCTGCGCCCGCTCGTCGAGCCGGTCGCGCAGGCCGCGGCGGACGCCCTGGTGGAGCTCGCCGACCAGCAGCTCGGCGAGCTCGGCGAGGACGACACCGCGCTGGAGGAGCTGGAACGGCTCGGGTTGCCGCCGGCGATGGGCCAGATGCTCACGGACCTGCTCGGCGGCGACCTCGGCGAGATGCTGCGCCCGGCCAGCGCGGCGATGACCGGGCTGCAGGCCGGGCAGGTCATCGGCAAGCTCGCCCGACAGCTGCTCAGCCAGTACGAGCTCGGGATCCCGACCGCCCCGCGTGCGCAGGCCCACCACCTCGCGGTCAACGTCGCCGAGGCCTTCGAGGGCTACGACCTCGACCCCACGGAGGTGGCGATCGTCCTCGCGCTCCTCGAGGGAGCCCACCGGCGCCTCTACCACGCGGTCCCCTGGCTCGAGGACCACGTGCGCACGCTGGTGGCCCGGTTCGCCGCCGGCACCGAGGTCGACGCCGAACGCCTCCAACGCATGGTCGAGGAGCTGATGACCGGGGTCGACCGCGACGACCCGGACGAGCTGCGCGAGGCGATGCAGAAGGCCGCCCGGTTCAAGCTCGAACCCACCGACGCCCAGCAGCGGGTCCTGGAGCGCCTCCAGGGCGTGGTCTGCCTCGTGGGTGCCTGGGCCCGCCACGAGGTGGCCCGGGCCGTCGAGGGACGGCTGCCGGCGCACGAACGGATCGAGGAGGTGCTGCGCCGGCGTCGGGCCACCCGCGGGGACGGCGAGGAGCTGCTGTCGGGTCTGCTCGGGCTCGACCTCAAACCCGAGGACGAGACCGTCGGCGAGCGGTTCGTCGCCACCGTCGAGCGGGCGCTCGGCCCGGAGGGGCTGCACCGCGCGCTGGCACACCCCGAGAACCTGCCGGACACCGACGAGCTCACCGGCCCCGACCGGTGGATCGCCCGGATGGTGGACGAGATCGACGTCCCCGACGACCTGTCGGCGCTGTTCGGCGAGGTCGGGGAGGCCCCGCTGGAGGCCAGCGCCGAGGAGCGCGCCGCCGACGAGCACGGCCGCCGCCCCGAGGAGGGCGAGGGCCCCGTCGCCGACGACGGTGACGGCGGCGACGCAGACGACTGATCCGGGCCGGCATCGGGCACCGACCGGTGCCGCGCCGATAGCACACGTCGTGCCGACGACGCAGGTCGAGGCCGGTGGTCGTGCGAGCCTCGCACGACCATGAGCGGGGACCCCGGATCGGTCCTGTCCACACGGTGTGGAGAGCCTGTGGACGGTCCCGGCACGGCAGGACCCGCCCGACCAGCGGTGATGCGCCGACCCGCCGCGAACCCCGCCGTCCGGCCACCGAGGTGTCCACAGCCCGTCCACACCTGCGCCGCCCCCGTCCCCAGGGGCTGTGGACAGCGGACTCGACGGGGGCGCCCGCTGCGTCATACGTTGCTGGTGCGAGGTCCCCAGCGACGGACCGGCGCACCGCTCCACGGGGAAGGGAGCGGCGGCGACGGCACCGGGCTGGGGATCTGGCGTTGACGGGACCATCGCCGCTGCCCACCCGCCGCGGTGAGCTCCGCCGCCCTCGGGACGCGGCGGCGTCCGTGCGTCCGGGGCACGCGGACCCGGGTGTGCCCGGCAGGGTTACGCTGGGCGGTGACCCGTCCGTGACCCCGAGCGCGCAGGAGACCGTCGTGGGCACCGCCAAGGCCGCCGCCTTCTTCGACCTCGACCGGACCCTGATCAGCGGCTCCTCGGCCTTCTACTTCGGCCTGGCCGCCTGGCACAACAAGCTGCTGCCGACCCGCGACCTGCTCGACGACGCGGCCAAGGCCGTGTCCTTCCGCCTGTTCGGCGCCACCGACGAGAGCTCCGAGGCCGTCCGGGACCGGATCCTGCAGGCGGTCGAAGGCATCGAGCAGACCGACCTGATCGCGCTCAACGAGGAGATCGTCCCCCGCATCCTGGAGAAGGTCCGCCCCGAGTCGCGCGGGCTGATCGACATGCACCACGAGGCCGGCCGCGACTGCTGGATCGTCTCCGCCTCCCCGCAGGAGATCATCGACCCGCTGGCGACCGCGCTCGGCATGGAGGGCGCGATCGGGACCCGGTCTGCCGTGGTGGACGGCCGCTACACCGGCGAACTCGACGGCCCCTTCGTGTACGGGGCTGGCAAGGCCGAGGCGATCGCCAAGCTCTCCGCCGAGCGCGGCTACGACCTGCGGCTGTCCTACGCCTACAGCGACTCCGCCTCGGACCTGCCGATGATGGAGATGGTCGGCCACCCGGTCGCGGTCAACCCCGACGGTCCCCTGGAGAACGTGGCGAACCAGCGCGGCTGGCCGATCGTGGAGTTCTCCCAGCGGACCAAACAGGTGGTGCGGACCACGACGGCGATCGCCGGCGCCGGCGCGCTCGCCACGTTCACCTACACCCTCGGCCGGCGCCACGGCCGGATCGGCGCCGAGGCGGCCCGCTACCGCACCCTCAAACCGTGGCGGTGGTGACCGCCCCGGCGTTCCGGCCGACCCCCCACCTCGACCACCTGGTCGTCGAGGTGGCGGCGCTGGCCGCCCAGCTGCGCGCGACGACCCCGCCGGCGGCGGTCGTCGACGG
>SKNO01000275.1 GCA_007120465.1 Nitriliruptoraceae bacterium | reverse complement strand
GAGGTGGCGGAGCTCAACCGCGAGCTCGCCGACCCGGAGGTGTACGCCGACGGTGCCCGGGTCAAGGAGCTCGTCACCCGGCACGGGCGGGCGAAGGACGAGGCGGCACGGCTGATGGAGGAGTGGGAGCGCGCGCAGCTGCGCCTCGAGGAGGCCGAGGCCCGCGTCGACGCGTGACACGGCTGGATCGTGTGGAGAACGAGGCGTTATCGCCGCGAGATCAACACGAACCGGCTGTCGGATCCCGTATCTGGAGCGGACGCTACAAGTTGTAGGCTGGGGCACGGTACCGTGAGGTCCACCGCGGAGATCCACCGCGTGAGACCCGATCAGGAGCCCCGGAGCGAGGAGCGTGCCGTGACCGCTGAAGCCTTCTACGTCGACGGTGTCCGGGTCCCCATCGGACGCGCCCGCGACGACGGGTACTACGCCCACACCCGTGCCGATGACCTCGCGGTCCGGGCCGTGCGAGCCCTGCTCGAACGCAACCCCGACGTGCCCCGGGAGCGCATCGATGACGTCGTGTGGGCCGCGACGGCGCAGGTCGGCGACCAGGGGCTCACCCTCGGGCGCTCCCTCGCGATCCTCGCCGGGCTCGGCCAGGGCGTCCCCGGCTACGCGGTCGACCGGATGTGCGCCGGCGCGCTCACCGCGATCGTCAACGCCGGCAACGCGATCCGGGTCGGTGCGCAGGACCTCGTGCTCGCCGGCGGCGTCGAGCACATGGGCCACCACCCGATGGGCGCGGAGCTCGACCCCAACCCGCGCTTCCTCGCCGACAGGCTGGTCGACCCGTCGGCCCTGGTGATGGGCAACACGGCCGAGAACCTGCACGACCGGTTCCCCGACATCACCCGCGAGCGGTGTGACGGGTTCGCGCTGCTCTCCCAGGAGCGCACCGCCAAGGCGCTGGCGGACGGCGTCTTCGACCAGCACGTCGTGCCGACCACGGTGTGGTCACCCGACGGGTGGCGCGTCGTCGACGTCGACGAGCACCCGCGTCCTGGCACCACGCTCGAGTCCCTGTCGGGGCTGCACTCGCCCTTCCGTCCCGGTGGCCGGGTCACCGCGGGCAACGCCGCCGGCCTGAACGACGGGGCCGGTGGGGTGCTGCTGGCCTCCGCGGCCGCGGTCGAGGAGCACGGGCTGACCCCGAAGATGCGGATGGTCGACTACGCCTTCGTCGGCGTCGAGCCCGAGACGATGGGCTACGGCCCGATCCCCGCGACGGAGCGGCTGCTCGCGCGCACCGGCCTGACGATCGACGACCTCGACGTGATCGAGATGAACGAGGCCTTCGCCGTGCAGTGCGTCGCGTTCCTCGACCACTTCGACCTGCCTCTCGACAGCGACAAGGTCAACCCGTACGGCGGCGCGATCGCGATGGGCCACCCGCTCGCCTTCTCCGGGGCCCGCCTGGCGATGCAGCTCGCCGCCTACCTCGACCGGCACTCCGACGCCCAGCGCGGCCTGACCACGATGTGCGTCGGGCTGGGCATGGGCGCCGCCGTGCTCTGGGAGCGCGCCTGATCCTGCCCACCCCGGCTGCTGCACCTCTCCCGCTCGACCTGACGCCCGACCGCCCGTGGAGGACCCCGTGAGGCACACCGAGTTCAAGCTGACCACCACCGAACGCCCCGTCGGACGGATCGCCATCCTCACGATGGACAACGGCGAGGACCACACCAAGCCCAACACGTTCGGTGAGGAGGCGTTCGCGTCGCTGACCGCCGCGCTCGACGAGCTGGAGGCGGCCGAGGACCTCAAGGGCCTGCTGCTCACCGGTAAGCGCTTCATCTTCGCCGTCGGGGCGGATCTCACCGCGTTCGAGGGCATGGACGCCGAGCTGGCCCGCGAGGGTGGCCGTCGCGGCCACGAGGCCTTCGCCCGCCTGCAGGCGCTGTCCTTCCCGACGCTGGCGGCGATCAACGGCGCCTGCATGGGCGGCGGGCTGGAGATCGCGCTGCACTGCGACTACCGCACCCTGTCCACCGGCGCGCAGGTGCTGGCCTTCCCGGAGGTGTTCCTGTCGATCCTCCCGGCCTGGGGTGGCACCCAGCTCGCCCCCCGGATCGTCGGGGCGCGCAACGCCGTCGAGACGATCGTCGTCAACGCGCTCAACAACAACCAGACGATGCGACCCGCGGAGGCGTTCGAGCGTGGCTTCGCCGACCGGTTCATCGACTCCGCGACCTTCCTCGACGACTCCCTGGCCTTCCTCGAACGCCTGATCTCGGGCGAGGAGACGGTCGAGCGGGACGTCGACCCGACCGAGGGGCTCGAGGAGGCGCTGGACAACGGCCGCAACATGGCCGACGGCAAGACCAGCGGCGCCACCCGCGCCCCGTACCTCGCGCTCGAGCTGATCGAGTTCGCCGCCCGGGGTGGGGACCTCGCGGAGGGACGTCAGCGCGAGCAGGACGCGCTGGCCGAGCTGCTGCCCTCCCGGCAGGCCCAGGCGTCGGTGTACGCCTTCGACCTGGTGCAGAACCGGGTGCGCAAGCAGCCCTGGAAGCCCGACGCCGCGCCGCGCCGCATCCAGAAGGCGGCCGTGATCGGCGCCGGTCTGATGGGTGCCCAGCTCGGGGCCCTGCACCTGCAGCGGCTCGAGGTCCCGCTCGTGATGAAGGACATCGACGACACGGTCCTCGACACTTGCCGGCAGCACATCGAGGGGGAGCTCGACAAGCGCGTCGCCAAGGGCCGGATGTCCGAGGGCAAGGCGCGGTTCCTCAAGGGCCTGGTCACCTACACCACCTCGTACGACGAGGTGGAGGGGGCCGACTGGGTGATCGAGGCGGTCCTCGAGCGGATGGACCTCAAGAAGGGCATCTTCGCCGAGCTCGAGAAGGTCGTGGAACCGGACGCGATCCTCGCGTCCAACACCTCGTCGCTGTCGATCGCGGAGATGGCCGCCGACCTCGCGCACCCCGAACGCGTCGTCGGCTTCCACTTCTTCAACCCCGTGAAGGTGCTCCCGCTGGTCGAGGTGATCCGCACGGACGCGGCCTCCGACGAGGCGTTGGCGACGGCCTTCGAGACCGCCAAGAAGCTGCGCAAGTCGGCCGTCCCGTGCGGTGATGAGCCGGCGTTCATCCTCAACCGACTGCTCCTCCGCTTCAACGCCGCCGCGGTCGCCTCGCTGCGCCACGGCAACGACTTCCAGGAGATCGACACCGCGATCCGCAAGCTCGGCCTCCCCATGGGACCCTTCGTGGTGTTCGGTCTCGTGGGTCTCGAGGTGGCGCTCCACACCGCGGAGACGCTGCAGGCCGCATTCCCCGACCGCTTCGAGGTCGACGACAGCTTCCGGGCGATGGGCGAGTCCGGGCTGCCCGGCGTCTACGACTGGTCCAAGGGTGGCGAGGTCTACCCCGAGATCCGCGAGGCGGTGGTCGTCGATGACGACGTGACCCCCCGCACTGAGGAACAGATCCAGCGGGCCGCGCTGGAGGCCGTCGCAGACGAGGCGCGGCACATGATCGACGACGGGGTCGTGGCCGACGCCCGCGACATCGACACCGCCCTGATGCTCGGTGCCGGCTTCCCGTTCTTCCTGGGCGGGATCTGCCGCCACCTCGACCAGATCGGTCTGTCCGAGGAGCTGTTCGGCCGGCCCTTCGTCACCGCCGAGGACGGCGCCGCCTGACCCGGGTGGTGATCGCGTCGACCGCCGGGCCGCGGACCGCGGCGCGGCGCCGGACCTGAGGCGTCCCGGCACCGGTGCCGAGGTTGCCGTGCGCGGTCACCGCTCGTGCGCCTCTAGGCTCCGGTGCGTGCCCCTCGCCGACCGGAGCTCCCATGAACGCCCTGCCGAACGCCTCCTACTCCGTGACCCTGCGGCTGCACCTCGACCCGGACGACCCCGGGGCGATCGGTCGGGTCGCGACGGCGATCGGTGAGGCGGCCGGCGCGGTCGTCGCCATGGACTTCGTGGACACGGCTGGCGAGGTGATCGTGGTGGACGTCACGGCGAACGCCGGCGATGCCGACCACGCCGCGACGATCCAGGCCGATGTCGAGGCGCTCGACGGGGTCCACGTCCACCGGGCCAGCGACCGCACCTTCCTGATGCACCTGCACGGCAAGCTCGAGGTGCGCGCGACGGTGCCCCTCAACACCCGCGATGACCTGTCGATGGCCTACACGCCGGGGGTCGCGCGGGTCTGCCGGGCGATCGCCGACAACCCCGACGACGCCCGCCGGCTGACGATCAAGGGCAACACCGTCGCGATCGTCACCGACGGCACCGCCGTGCTCGGGCTGGGCGACATCGGTCCCGAGGCGGCGCTGCCGGTGATGGAGGGCAAGGCGCTGCTGTTCAAGCGCTTCGCCGGGGTCGACGCCTGGCCGGTGTGCCTCGACGCGACCGACCCCGACGAGATCGTCCGGATCGTCGAGGCGATCGCGCCGGTCTACGGCGGCATCAACCTCGAGGACATCGCCGCCCCCAAGTGCTTCGAGATCGAGGACCGGCTCAAGGAGTCGCTGGACATCCCGGTGTTCCACGACGACCAGCACGGCACCGCGATCGTCACGCTCGGCGCGCTGCACAACGCCCTGCGCCTGGTGGACAAGGAGCTCAGCGGGCTGACCGTCGCGATGTCCGGCGCCGGGGCTGCCGGGGTCGCGGTCACCAAGCTGCTGCTGCGCGAGGGCGTCAAGGACATCGTCGTCGCCGACCGGCGGGGGATCCTCGGGCCGGGCCGGGACGGGCTCGAGAGCTCGAAGGCGTGGCTCGCTGAGCACACGAACCAGCGTGGGCTCGACGGTCCGCTCACCGCCGCGCTCGAGGGTGCGGACGTGTTCATCGGCGTGTCGGGCCCGAACGTGCTCGAGCCGTGCGACCTCGCCGTCATGGCGCCCGACCCCATCGTGTTCGCGCTCGCCAACCCCGACCCGGAGGTGGACCCCGTCGGGGCGGGGGAGTACGCCGCGGTGGTGGCCACCGGCCGCAGCGACTACCCGAACCAGATCAACAACGTCCTGGCGTTCCCTGGCGTGTTCCGCGGGGCGCTGGACGCCCGGGCACGGTTCATCACCGAGGAGATGAAGGTCGCCGCGGCGCGGGCGCTCGCCGACGTGATCAAGCCCGAGGAGCTGCGCACGTCCTACATCGTGCCGAGCCCCTTCGACGAGCGGGTCGCCCCCGCGATCGCCGAGGCCGTCCGCAGTGCCGCAGAGCGGTCCGCGGTACCCGGGACTGGCTGAGCCGCACCGGCCTCGGGAACCTGCGGTCGCGCGTGGTCAGCGTTGGTCGATGCCCACGTAGTCGCGCTCGCCCTCCCCGACGAACAGCTGCCGGGGACGCACGATCGCCTGCTCCTCGTCGAGCAGGTTCTCCTGCCAGTGCGCGAGCCAGCCGGGGATCCGGCCCATCGCGAACAGCACCGGGAACATCGACGTCGGGAAGCCCATCGCCTGGTAGATGATCCCCGAGTAGAAGTCGACGTTCGGGTACAGCTTGCGCTCGACGAAGTAGTCGTCGGACAGCGCGATGTCCTCGAGCCCGACGGCGATGTCGATCAGCGGGTTCTTGCCGGTCACCTCGAAGACCTCGTGAGCGAGCTCCTGGATCACCTTCGCGCGCGGGTCGTAGTTCTTGTAGACGCGGTGCCCGAAGCCCATCAGGCGGTACTCGCCGTCCTTGACGGCCTGGATGACCTCGGGGATCGCCTCGACCGACCCGATGTCGTCGAGCATCCGCAGCACCGCCTCGTTGGCACCGCCGTGCAGCGGGCCGTACAGCGCCGCGGCCGCGCCGGCCGCCGCCGAGTAGGGGTCGGCCTGGCTGGAGCCGATGGCGCGCATCGTCGTGGTCGAACAGTTCTGCTCGTGGTCGGCGTGCAGGATCAGCAGCACGTCCAGCGCCCGCTCGAGCACCGGGTCCGGCTCGTACTTGAGCTCGGTGGTCTTCCACATCATGTTGAGGAAGTTGCCCGAGAAGGACAGGTCGTTGTCCGGGTAGGCGTAGCGCATCCCGATCGAGTGCCGGTAGGCGAAGGCGGCCAGCGTCGGGAACTTCGCGATCAGGCGGACGATCTGCATGTGCCGGGCGTCGGGGTCGTCGAGCCCCTTGGCCTCGGGGTAGAAGGTGGACAGCGCCCCCACCGTCGAGACGAGCATCCCCATCGGGTGGGCGTCGTGGTGGAACCCGTCCATGAACTGCTTGAGGTTCTCGTGGATGAAGGTGTGGTGGGTGATCTCGTGGACCCACTCGTCGTACTGCCCTTGGCTCGGCAGCTCACCGTGGATCAGCAGGTAGGCGACCTCGAGGAAGTTGGAGTGCTCGGCGAGCTGCTCGATCGGGTAGCCCCGGTAGCGCAGGATGCCCGCCTCGCCGTCGATGAAGGTGATCTCGCTGCGGACGTTCGCCGTGTTCTTGAAGGCCGGGTCGTACGACAACAGGCCGAAGTCGTCCTCGGAGACCTTGATGCCGCGCAGATCCATGGCGCGGATCGCGCCGTCCTGGATCGGGATCTCGTAGGTCGTGCCGGTGCGGTTGTCGGTGACGGTGAGGGTGTCTTCGCTCATCGGCAGGGGTCTCCTGGTCGTGCGAGCGGCGGTACATCCCACGCTAGCGCCGGTGCGCTCGCCGCGCGCATCCCGCCGCTCCGCCCGGATCTGGTTGCGCCAGCAACGACATGCGATATGGTTGCACATGCAACTACAACCAGCAGGTGCGGCGTCCCCACGGCCGCCGACCGTCCCCCGGGCCCCCGCGCCCACCGTCGACGGCCCGCGCCGACACCGCTCACCGACCGAGCACCCATCTCACGACGGACCCCCAGGAGGCTCCCATGACCACGACCACCACGACGCTGCCGAGGACCGGGACCTGGGTGATCGACCCGTCCCACTCGAGCATCGAGTTCATCGCCAAGCACCTCGTCGTCTCCAGGGTCCGCGGCCGGTTCGGCGCGTTCTCGGGGAGCGTCGAGGTCGCCGACCCGATCGAGCGGTCCGCCGTCGATGTCACGATCGACGCGGCGTCGATCGACACCGGCGACGCGGACCGTGACGGTCACCTGACGAGCGGCGAGTTCCTCGACGTGGCGTCCTTCCCGGCGGTGACCTTCCGCTCCACCGGCGCGCACCACCGCGACGGCGACCGCTGGGCGATCCCCGGTGAGCTGACGATCCGCGACGTCACGCAGCCCGTCGACCTCGAGGTGGAGTACCTCGGCGTCTTCACCGACCCGTGGGGCAACGCGAAGGCCGCCTTCACCGCCGTCACCGAGATCGATCGCGAGGCCTTCGGCATCACCTGGAACCAGGCGCTCGAGACCGGCGGCGTGCTCGTGGGTCGGACCGTGAAGGTCGAGCTCGACGTGCAGCTCGCGCAGCAGTGAGACGTCCGGCCGCGCCGCTCTCGCACCGTGCGGCCGGACTGGGCTCAGCCCCTGGGGTCACCGCGCGGAGGCGGCCTCCTGCGCGGCCGTCGCGACGCGGCCGAGGACGGTGGCGAGCAGCTCGGCCTCCTCGTCGCTGACGAGTGCGGCGAAGTGCTCGCGGACCCCGCGCAGGTGGGTGGGTGCGGTGCGGCGCAGCGTCTCGAGGCCCTGCGGGGTCAGCTCGGCGAAGGTGCCGCGTCGGTCTGAAGGGCAGGCCGTGCGATGGACCAGGTGCTGGCGCTCCATCCGGTCGATCAGCCGGGTCAGCCCGCTCTTCGACAGCAGCACACGCTCGGCGAGCTCCTGCATCCGCAGCCGGTGCCCGTCGGCCTCGTGCAGCTGCACGAGCACGTCGTAGAAGGCCAGCGGGAGGTCCTCCTCGTCGCGCAGCTCCCGCGCCAACAGCTCCATCGTGTGGGCGTGGGCCTCGAGGAAGGCGCGCCACGCCGCGAGCTGTGCGGGCGGCACGCTCGTGACCGTGGCGGACGGGCTGGCGGACATGGGAGCAGGGTAACGCGAAGAGGGGTGGTTGCGCCAGAAAGGGTTGCGTGCGCAACTGTCTCGCGTCGGCAGGCGTCAGGGGGCGGGTTGGCAGACCGGGCAGTGGGAGACCACCCGGGCGTGGTCGCCGAGGTGGCTGCGCTCGATCGGGGTCGCGCAGCGTCGACAGGGCTCGCCGGCGCGGCCGTACACCCACAGCGGGCCGGGCGCCCCGTCGGTGACGGTGGTGCGTGCCGCCGTGTCGAGGTTCCGACGCAGCAGGTGCGCCGCCGTGTCGAGCAGGCGCTCACGGATCTCGGTGGGGACGTCGTCGACCGCGGTGGCGGGGTGGACCCCGTGGAGGAACAGCACCTCGCTGCGGTAGACGTTGCCGACGCCGCAGGCGATCCGCTGGTCGAGCAGCGCCTCACCGATCGGGCGGTCGGGGGTGCTGAACCGAGCCATCCGCTCGACGGCGGCGTCGAGGTCGGCTGTCGGGGCGGTGAGGTCGGGGCCGAGGTGGCGCAGCGCGGGGTGGCGCTCGACCCGGTCGGCGGCGAGCACCGCGACCACCGGCGCGGCGAAGCACACCGCGAGCGCGCCGTCGACGGCCAGTACGGCTCGCGCCGCACGGGTGGCCTTGCGCCACCGCTCGCCCGGTCGGTAGAGGTGCCAGCTGCCCGTCATCCGCAGGTGGGTGTGCACCACCAGTTCGTCGGAGGTCGCGATCAGCAGGTGCTTGCCGCGCGCCTCGATGGCGTCGACGGTGGCACCCGGCCGGGGGTGGGGTGCCGGGACCCGCGGCAGCTCGACGCGGGTCAGGGTGCGGCCGAGCAGGGCGCGGCGCAGCGCGTCGGCCGTGCGGTGGATCGTGTCGCCCTCGGGCATGCATGCAGCGTAGGCCCGCAGGGGAGGCGCGCGTCCACGCGATCAGGGATGCTCTGCTCCGTGGTCCGCAGGCGCGGAGCCTGCGGTGGGAAGGGGCCTGGACGTGGTGTGGGCCGCCCCGGAACGGGGCGGCCCACACCACGTCGGTGTGCGGTGACCTAGAGGTCGTAGGGGCGCAGGGTGCCGCGGCCGTTCTCCTTGGCGCGCTTCGCGGCCTCGGCGATCATCGCGACGACCTTGTTGTTGAGGGCGTCGGCGAGGGCCGAGTCCGTGCGCAGCCCCTGCGCCTTGACGGCTTCCTTGACCTTGCTCTGGACGATGAGCGAGTCCGCCATGTCTTCAGCCTCCTGATGGGACGGAGCGGGAACGGAGCGGTTTCCGTCTGAACGCACCCTAGAGCCCCTCCGTACCCGGATGCGAGCAGGTGGCCCCGTTCGATGGGCCGGAGCGCGCGCGTCCCGCACAGGACCGCGCGAGTGCCTGTCGCGGTCGGTCAACCGCGGAACGTGAGGCCGCGGTGGCCGGCGGTGAAGCCCGCCGACACCAGCGTGGCCGCGAGCGGGTGGTCGTGGACCGGCGTGCCGTCCACCCGTGTGACCTCCAGCTTGCGCAGCCGCCCCGTCGTGACCAGGTCGGTCAGCGCCGGCACCCACCGCTCGGGCTCCGGCGCGTCCGGGAACACCGTCAGGCTGCGCCCACCCCGCTCGAGGAAGGCCGCGGGTGCGCCGTCGACCAGCACGACGTGGGCGCCGGCGGTGCGGGCCGGCCGTCCCGGCGACGCGGGCCAGGGCAGCGCCGCGCCGTAGGGCTGTGCCGGG
>SKNO01000212.1 GCA_007120465.1 Nitriliruptoraceae bacterium | reverse complement strand
GCTCCGCACCGCCCGCAGAACCGTGCGGCCGGGTCGCGCCAGCCGGCCCCGCAGGCTCGGCAGGTCCGGCCCTGCTGGTCACCCACCCTCGACCCCCGTCGGTTGGGGCGCCCCGGCCGCACTCGCGGCGCTGGGCCGACACCGTACCGTGGGCCTATGGAGGACCGGAGGGACGCACCGGACCGGCGGCGCCGTAACGTGGTCGGGGTCGTGCTGGCGACCCTGCTGATCGTCGGGTTCGGGCTGTCCCGCGTGCTCGGTGGCGTCACCGGTGAGCCGGTGGCGACCTGCGACCTCCCGATCGCCTGGCAGGACGCCGGTGAGGTGGTGGGGGAGGCCTCGGCGATCGTGGGGCCCGTCGCCGCCGCCTCCTACGAGCCCGAGGTCGGTGGCCGTCCCACCTTCGTGAACCTCGGCAACGCCTACCCGGACCCCGACCGGTTCGACGTCGTGATCTACGAGGACGTCCGGACACGCTTCGCCGACCCGCCCGAGGCGCTCCTGCCGGGTGAGCACGTGTGCGTCCGCGGCCGGGTGCGTGACCGCGACGGTGTGCCCCAGATCGTCCTCGAGGGCCCCGGATGGATCTCGATCGAACCGGCGCCCCCGTCGCCCTGACCCCCCGCCCGCGATCAGACGGACCGCGCGGCTGTCACGCCTCGGTCGGGGTGGTGACGGCGGACGCTGAACGCCTCGCGCCCGAACCACAGGTAGGCGATGAGGAACATGGCGCGCTGCAGGACGCCGCTGACGTCGGGCACCGCGGCCATCCCCAGCGGCAGCACGATCGACGCGCCGACCGCGATCACGTCGAGCACACGGATCCCGGCCCCCTCGCGGTACCGGCGGTACGCCACCGCGACGACGCCGAAGGCGAAGGCGGACCCCATCGCGGTCGCGGCGATCGAGTGCAGGTGGTCCTCGACCGCGTCGAAGGCCATCCCGACCACCCAGGGCCGGACGGAGAACGCCGCCGCACCGAGCATGCACAGCCCGAACGCCGCGTGCAGCAGCGCCCCGGCCCGACCCCAGAGGGTGTGCGCGAGCACGGCCAGCAGCGACCCGGACACGACCAACCCGGCGAGCACGGCGGCGGCCGCCGGTACCCGGTGCCTCTGGTCCATCCGCCACCTCCGCGGGACGGTCGGCCGACGCCCACAGATCACCCGCCCGTTGCCCCGATCGTCGGTCACCGCGGCTCCCAGCGGAAGCGCCACGTGGCGACGAGCGCACCGGCGAGGCCCCAGCCGATGATCGCCGCGAGGTGGCCGAGTCGGACCTCCCAACTGCCCAGTGCTGCGCTGGTGGCGTGACTCAGGTGCTTGAAGGGGAACAGCCAGCCGCCGGTCTGGAGCACCTCGGGCAGCTCCATCCCGAAGGCGAGGATGTCGGAGACGAACGCGAGCGGCAGGAACGTCCCGAGGCTCACCGCCGGGACCGCCTTCGCGTCGGGCACGAGCGCGACCACGGCGATCCCGGGGGCGGTTGGTGCCGTGCCGACGTCAGGCACGGTCAGCCCCCTCGACCTCTGCCGCCCCGGCCTCGGCGATCAGCGCGAGGTAGGTGTCCTCGAAGCTGGGAGGTGCCAGCGTCAGCTCCTCGAGCTCCGAGTCGAGGTCCAGCGCCCACGTGGTCAGGGTGCGCAGGTCGCGGGTCGGGCTCGACGAGCGCAGCTCCACCACCCGGTCGATCTCGAGGGTCAGCGCCGCACCGACGTCGGGGAACAGGTCCATCCCGATGGACGCCGGGAGCCGGGACCGGATCGTTCCCCGTTCCTGCAAGCTGTTGCCCACGAGCTCGCTGGGGGTGCCGAGCGCCACCAGCCGTCCGGCCGCGATCACGCCGACGCGGTCAGCGAGGTAGCGCGCCTCCTCCATGTCGTGGGTCGTGAGCAGTACCGTCTTGCCGACCGTGCACAGGTTGGCGACCACGTCCCAGGCGCGTCGGCGTGCCGACGGGTCGAACCCGGTGGTCGGCTCGTCCGGAAGTTCAGGACCGGGTCGCCGATCAGTCCGAGCCCCAGGTCGACCCGCCGGCACCGCCCGCCGGAGAGGGTCTTGACCCGGGCATCACGCCTGTCCTGCAGCCCGACCAGCGCGAAGACCTCGCCCTCCTCGACGGCGAAGCTGACTCCGTCCACCGCCCGGACCTCGCCGTAGCTCCTGCGCAGGTCGGTGACCTCGATCGTCGCCACGGTGCACCTCCGGTGGATGGCCGAGTGCCTCGACCGGCGGCGTCGTGCGACCCGGGGAACGATCGTCAGATGCTCGCGTCGTCGGGCCAGGTGTCCTGGCAGCGCCCCGCGTACCGCACGTGGCCGTGGAGCGCCTGGTCGTGGATCGAGGCCAGCGGCGGGACCTCCTTGTCCACGGTGAACGCGCCGGTCGCGTCGACGTGCACGACGGGGAGCAGCGAGCCCGACGGGTCGTCGTCGGCGGGGCTCGTGACGATCGCCGAGTGGGTCATCCCATCGCCGATGTCGACGTTGATCTGCACCGTGCCGGACTCCTGCCCCTGGTACTCGTAGACGCTCTTGCCGGCCTCCTCGACCGTGAGGATCTGCCGGCTGACGCTGGCGCGGACGGCCCGTCCCTCAGCGTCCTCCCCGGTCCCGGTCGCCTGGAACCAGAACAGCAGGTAGCCGTGCTCCTCGAGCGGGCCGGACGCGTCGCAGAACACCTCCAGTTCGATCGTCTCGCCGGCGACCTGCAGCACGCCCTCGCCCGGACCGGGGATCTCGAGGTCGTGCAGTTCGAGCCAGCCGTCCTCCGCGGTGAGCTCCTCCAGCGGGGTGGCCGTCTCGTCCCCGCCGGTACCGGGGTCGCCGCCCTCCTCCGATGGGCTCGCCGCCTCGTCGCTGGAGCCGGTGGCCGGCTCCGGTCCGGCTGCCTCGTTGGCGCCGTCACCGTCGCCGCAGGCCGCCAGCGCGAGCGCGCCGGCGAGCACGGCGGCGGCGAGTCGCAACCGGCGTGGGGTCGTGCGGATGGTCCGGGTGTGCATGCTGGATCCTTCGGTGTCGAGGTGGCCGGATCGCGTGGAGGGACGGCGCGGCCGGGCAGACGCCAGCGCGGCGCGATGCCCCTGCACAGCCCGGACCGCGCATGCCCCATCCGGCACGGACCTGCGTCTCCGCCGGGTGGCGCCCGGCGGCGCGCGGCACGCTAGTGCGGCCGGCCCCGGACACCCACATCCGGGGGTCGGCCGTGTCCGAGCGAGCGGTCGGCGCGGTCGATCGCGCGGTCGCACGCCGGTTCGCCGGGGAACGGTCAAGGTTGGCGCGGCCCGTGCCGATACTCGCAGGCAGGGAGGTGGAGCATGGTCTTCGGTGATCGGAACGTGCCGCGTGTGCGCCGTCACTTGAAGGACGGCGAGGTGCTCGTCAGCTCGGTCGCCGGGGTCGAGGCCGACGGGCGCCGTCGCCGCCTCGTCGTCGTCACCGACCGGCGGATCTGCATCTCCTGGTTCCGGGGCGGCCCACCCGTCGAGTTCGGCCTCGAGGGTGCGGAGGCCGAGTTCGACCCCACCGGCCGGCTGCTGACGGTGCGGCAGGGCGACGAGGAGGTCATGCTCCGCGACGTCGACGAGATGGCCGCCCGGGCGCTCGTGGAGCTGCTGTCGTGCTACCGGCACCGCAGCCCGCGACCGGCGCCGGTCCTCGAACGCGGGGCCTGACCTCCACGGGGAGCGTGACGCCGGCGAGCTCAGCCGCGGTGGACACGCTCCACCACCCCGGCCATCGCCGTGACCTCGGCGAGGTTCGCCGCATGGGTCGTCTGCTTCGGCAGATAGCAGCGGACCTCCTCGATCCCGAGCTCCTCCAGGGACAGCAGCCGCGCCGCCACCTCGTCGTCGGAGGGGTCGCCCTCGACCACCGGGAAGTACACGTCGAGGGAGCGGCGCAACGTCGCCGGGTCACGGCCGATCTCCTCGCAGGCCCGATCGAGGTCGTCGAGGTGCGCGGGCAGTGCGGCCAGGTCGTCGGCGCTGCCGGTCCACCAGTTCCACTCGTCGGCGAAGCGTGCGGCGGCCCGCTTCATCCTCGGCCCGCCCGCAGCGACGACGATCGGCGGGCCCTGTTCCCGCGGTCCGCGCAGCACCAACTGCGCGCCGTCGGCGGCGTGGAACCGGCCAGCGAGGGAGGCCTCACCCCGCTTCAGGAGGTCGTGGATGATCTCGAGCCCCTCGACGAACCGCGTGTAGCGATGGTCGGCGGGGATCCCGAAGGCGCGGTAGTCGGCGTCGGGGGTGTTCCCGGCCCCGATGCCCAGCACGTAGCGTCCCCCGGACATCTCGTCGAGGGTCTCGGCGGCCTTCGCCACCAGCCCCGGTGCCCGGTAGGGCGCGTTGATCACCGAGTGTCCGAGGCGGATCGTCGAGGTCGCGGTCGCCAACCCGCCCAGCAGCGCGATCGACTCCCAGGCGCCGCCGGTGACCTCGTCGAGGGGCCACGACAGCGCATCCTCGAGCACGACGAGGTCGAACCCGACCTCTTCGGCCGTGCGCGCGCGGGTGTGGATGTCCTCCCACCTGGGCACCGGGTACCGGCCCTCCGGCAGCGCGAGCAGCGGGATGGCGACACCGAGCCGCATAGCCCCTCCTCGAGACGTGGTTGGACGCCCTCCACGCCCCGCTGGCATGCAAACAGCTCGTGGAGGTCGTCGCAAGGGGGTGACGTGAGGGCGTAGGGTGCGCCGGCGCCCGCGTGGCCGTCGGGACGGATCGGAGGACGACGTGACCGGAGCCGCGGAGATCGAACTCCTCGACGAGGACCCCGGCCGGGTCCTGGCCGTCGCGGCGCACCCCGACGACCTGGAGTACGGCGCCGCCGCCGCGATCGCGCGCTGGACCGCCGAGGGACACGACGTCCGGTACGTGCTGGTGACGCGCGGCGAGGCCGGCATGGACGACCTGGCCCCCGTCGAGTGTGCGCCGCTGCGCGAGCAGGAACAGCGACGCAGCGCTGCGGTGGTCGGCGTCGAGGTCGTCGAGTTCCTCGGCCACCGAGACGGTGTGCTCGTGGCCGGGCCCGAGCTGCGCCGCGACCTCACCGAGGTGGTCCGCCGGCACCGGCCCGACACGGTGGTGACGATCAACCACCGCGAGAGCTGGAGCCCCGAGGGCGGCAGCATCAACTCGGCCGATCACCGCGCCCTCGGCGCGGCACTGCTCGACGCCGTGGCCGACGCCGCGAACCGGTGGATCTTCCCCGACGTCGGCGACGGACCGCACCGCACCGCACGGGTCCTGGTCGCAGGCTCACCCTTCGCCCGGTACGCGATCGACGTGTCCGGCCACGTGGATCGCGCGGTCGCGTCGCTGGCCGAGCACGCCCGCTACCTGGAGAGCCTCGGCGACCACCCCATGGCCGACCCCGAGTTCCTGCGCTGGATCCTCGAGGGCGCCGGCGACGGCGTCGGTGTCGAGGCCGCGGTCAACGTCGAGGTGTTCCGCTATTGACCTCGCCGGGGTCGGACCGCTCGTGCCGATCGGACGTCGTCGCCGGGTCGGTGACGCAACGGCTGGTGACCGCAGGCGACGTCGACCTCGCGGTCACGGATCGCGGGGCCGGCGAACCGGTCGTGTTCATCCAGACGGCCCTGACCGCGGACGAGCTGGTCCCGCTGGCCGAGCAGCCGGCCCTGCACGACGGGTACCGACGGATCGTCTACCACCGTCCCGGATACGGCCGGAGCGGTCCCGCCCGCGGGCCCGCATCGATCCCGCGCGAGGCGGCCCAGTGCCGCGCGCTGCTCGGCGCCCTCGGTGTCGCTCGGGCACACATCGTGGGCGTGTCCTTCAGCGCCGCGATCGGCCTGCAGTTGGCGGCCGACGCCCCCGACCTCGTGCACAGCCTCACCGTGGCCGAACCGCCGCCGGTGCACATCCCCGGGGCCGACGGGTTCCGTGCGGCGAACGAGCGGCTGCTGGAGCTCCGTCGTGAGCGCGGCGTGGACGCCGCCCTCGAGGAGTTCCTCACGATGCTGGTCGGGGTGGACTGGCGTGCCGAGGTGGACGGCCGCCTCCCCGGCGCCGTCGAGCAGATCGAGCGGGATGCGGCCAGCTTCTTCGACCGCGACGTGCCGGCGCTGCTCGACTGGGGGTTCGGGCCGGCAGCGGCGGCACGGATCACCTGTCCGGTGCTGAACCTCGGGGGCTCCGACAGCGGGCCGTGGTTCGTGGACGTCCGGGCGCTCGTCGCCGGCTGGATCCCGCACGCCGAGACCGAGGTGATCGAGGGGGCCGGGCACTCCCTGGAGGTCACCCACCCCGCGGAGGTCGCCGCCGCGCTGGTCGGGTTCCTCCACCGCCACCCGCTGTGAGCCGGACGGCGAGCTCATCGGTGGTGGCGACCTACACGATCGAGAGGTCGAGGCGCTCCGCGAGCTCGTGCAGGGCCACCCGTCCGGCCAGCGAGTTGCCGGTGCGATCCAGCGGTGGCGACCACACGCACAGCCCCATGTGACGCGGCACGATCCCGACGATCCCTCCGGCGACGCCGCTCTTGCACGGCAGCCCCACGTTGAAGGCGAACTCGCCTGCGGCGTCGTAGGTCCCGCAGGTCAGCATGATGGCGGCCACACGTCGTGCCAGCTCCCGGGACAGGATCCGGGTGCCGGTGGCCGGGTCGATCCCATCGTTGGCGAGGAACCGGATCGCCCGTGCCAGCTGCCGCGCCGTCATCGCGATCGCGCACTCGTGCACGTAGTTGTCGAGCACGTCGTCGACGGCGTGGTGCAGGTTGCCGAAGTCGGCCAGCAGGTTGGCGAGGGCGCGGTTGCGGTGCAGCGCCCCCACCTCGGAGCGCCGGACGTCCTCGTCCACGCTGAGCCGGTCGCCGGCGAGGAGTTCGAGCAGCTCCAGGGTGGCGCGGGGAGCGTCGTCGCAGTGGCCGAACAGGACGTCGTCGATCACCAGTGCACCCGCGTTGATCATCGGGTTACGTGGGATGCCACGTTCCCGCTCGAGCTGCACCAGGGAGTTGTAGGGATCGCCCGACGGTTCGCGGCCGACCCGGGACCACAGCTCCTCGGCGACCCCGTCGTGCGCCTCGGCCTTCTGCATCGCCAGCACCAGCGAGAACACCTTCGAGATGCTCTGGATCGGGAAGGGGACGTCCACGTCGCCGATCGCGTGTTCGGTGCCGTCGAGGTCCACCAGGGCGATCCCGAACCGGCTCGGGTCGGCGTGGGCGAGGGCCGGGATGTAGCTCGCGACGGTGCCGTCGGCTGCGGCTGGTCGGGCGATGTCGGCCACCTCGGCCAGCGCCTCGGTGACGTCGGGTCGGTCGGCGGTCACGAGCGCTCCTGAGGTCGGGGCTGCCGTCGCAGGCACGTCGGCGACCCCAGTGGTAGCAGGTCCGGAGGACCCCTCGCCGGAGGATCCCCGGCCGTCGGGTCACACGGCTAGGTGGAGGTGGCCCGGGGTCCGGGCGCGCCGATCGAGGTGGCCAGTCGCGCGCCCCAGCCGCGGGCACGGGCCACCTCGCCGTCCACGAGCGGACCCTGCATGTCCGTCACGTGGAAGCTCTCCGCCGGGAGGACCGGACGGTAGCCGCGGCGACGCAGCCGACGCTGCGCGGAGCGGGACGCCGAGCCGGGCAGGCGCTTGTCCACGTGGGTGTCGAAGGCCGCGACCCGCATGGGGAGGCCGGTGGGGAGGTCCTCCAGCCACTCACGCAACCCGACACCGGTGGACACCAGCGGTGCGGTGGCCTGCTCGGCGGCAGAGGCGCGGGTCTCGGGTCGGCTCAGGCTGAAGGTGTGCGTCGGGGCGCCGACGACGAGCAGGTCGACGGTGTCGTCCAGGGGGACGAGCACGCTGCCGACCTCGTCGACCTCGACGTCCACCCCCTGCAGCGAGAGTCCGACGGCGATCGCCTCCGCGACGGTGCGCGTGTTGCCGAACATGGACTCGTACACGATCACGGCCCGCATGGTGGCCCCCCGCTGGCGGGTGGAGATGGCCGGCGCAGATGCCGGAGGACGCCAGGCTCATCGTCACGGGCACGCCCGCCTCGGCACAGGGACCAAGGTCGGCGGGTCAGCGGTCGTTCGGCACCTGCTTGCTGGCCGGGCGGCGCGACCGCAACCACTTGTGGATCTCGCTCGCGAGGACGACGGCGACGGCCACGACCGCGATCCGGCCCCAGCCCTCCGCGGTGACGGGCTCGATCTGCAGCACCAGCTGGGTCGGGCCCCAGTAGCTGGCACCGACGTGGATCGTCAGGGCGACGATCGTCGCGATCAGCAGGAACCGGTTGCCGGCGATGTGGGTGGTGATGATCGAGCGCCGCTCCGACCGCGCGTTGTAGACGTGGGCCGCCATCGCGAACACCAGCGTGGTCAGTGCGACGCCGCGGGACTGCGCGTCGTTCAAGCCGATGTCGATGGCCCACGTGAACAGCCAGAGGCTGCCGAGTGCCATCACGACGCCGGTGAGCGCCGTCCGCTCCCACAGGATCTGGTTGACGATGCCCTCCTCGCGGCGCCGGGGCGGCCGGTCGAGCACGTCAGGTTCGCCTGGCTCGAAAGCCAGCGCGACGTCCTGGAGGCCGTTGGTGACCACGTTCAGCCACAGCAGCGCGGCCGGCACGTAGGGCAGGGGCAGGCCAGCCGCGATCGAGGTGATGATGGCCACGATCGCCGCCGCGCCCGTCGACAGCAGGAAGTAGGTCACCTTGCGGACGTTGTCGAAGACGACCCGCCCCTCCTCGACGGCGTTGGCGATCGAGACGAAGTTGTCGTCGGTCAGCACCATGTCCGACGCCTCGCGGGCGACGTCGGTGCCCGACCGCCCCATCGCCACCCCGATGTCGGCGGCCTTGAGGGCCGGACCGTCGTTGACGCCGTCGCCGGTGACCGCGACGACCTGGTCGTGGCCGCGCATGGCACGGACGATCCGCAGCTTGTGCTCCGGGGACACGCGGGCGTACACGTCCACCTCGGGGACCTGCTCGAAGAGTTCGTCGTCGTCCATGGCCTCGACGTCGGTCCCGGTGAGCGCGGTCGCGCCCTCCTCGGCGATGCCGAGGTCCTCGGCGATCGCCCGGGCGGTCGCGGCGTGGTCGCCGGTGATCATCGCGACCCGGATGCCGGCGTGGTGGCACCGCTCGATCGCGTCCCTGACCCCGGGACGTGGCGGGTCCTGCATCCCCAGCAGCCCGATGAGGGTCAGCTCCTCCGGGGCCGGTGGCGCGGATGCGTCGATCTCGTCGGCGCGCTGGTCGAGCCGGCGTTCGGCCATCGCCAGCACGCGCAACCCCTGCTGGGCCATCTCCTGCGCGATGGCGAGCACCTCGTCCGGGTCGAGGTCGCGGGTGCCGTCCGCGTCCCTGATCGTGACGCACAGCTCGAGCACCCGCTCGGGGGCGCCCTTCAGCCGGAGGATCGGACCGTCCTCGTCGGTGACGATGTAGGAGTAGCGCAGGTCGGACTCGAAGGGCACGGTGGCCAGCTCCGGCACCTCGTCGCGCAGCGCGCCGGGGCCGATCCCGACCTCGCGGGCGGCGACCAGCAGGGCGGTCTCCGTCGGGTCGCCGCGGTGCTCCACCTCGCCGTTGTCCCGGACGATCAGCGACGACTCGTTGCTGAGCACCGCGGTGCGCAAGGCCGCCATGAGGGCCCCGTCGGGACGCTCCTCCACGTGCGCGGACGCCGGTTCCAGCTCCGCCTCGTCGTCGCCGTCCTCGTCGCCGAAGAACACCCAGCCGTCGGTGGTCCAGGCACGTCGTACGGTCATGCGGTTGGCCGTGAGGGTCCCGGTCTTGTCGGACCCGATCACGTCCGTGCTGCCGAGGGTCTCCACCGCCGGCAGCGACCGGATGATGGCGTTGCGCTGCGCCATGCGGTGCACGCCGAGCGCCATGGCCACCGTGAACGCCACGGGCAGCCCCTCGGGGATCACGGCGACGGCGAGCGCGACGGCGGTGAGGAACATCTCCTGGAGGGGCTCACCGAGCGCGACCCCGAGCACGAAGGCGACCACGGTCGATCCGAGCACCGCGACGGCGATGATGTTGGCGAAGCGGTGCATCCGCTGCTGCAGCGGGGTCTGCGGCTGCTCTTCGGTGCGGATGCTCTCGGCGATCGCGCCGAGCTCGGTCTGCGCGCCGGTGGCGACCACCACCCCACGGCCGCGGCCGCTGGTGACCGCTGAGCCCATGAAGGCCATGCTGGTGCGGTCGGAGGCGAGCGCCTCCTCGTCGACGGGGTCGATGCGCTTGCGGGTCGGCAGGCTCTCCCCCGTGAGCAGCGACTCGTCCACCTCCAGCGAGGTGGCGCGCACCAGACGCAGGTCGGCGGGGACACGGCTCCCGGAGGTCAGCAGCACGACGTCGCCGGGCACCAGTTCGACCGCGTCGATGTCCTGCTCGTTCCCGTCGCGGATCACCGTGGAGGTCGGGGCCGCGAGCTCCATCAGCGCGTGGACCGACCGGTCGGCCTTGCGCTCCTGGATGAAGCCGATGACCGCGTTGATCACCAGCACCGCCGCGATCACCGCCGCGTCGGTGTACTCCTCGATCGCGATCGTCACGACGGCCGCGATCAGCAGGATGTAGATCAGCGGGCTCTTGAACTGCCCGAGGACGATCTCGAGGTTGCTGCGTGGTTCGTCGCGTCCGAGCTCGTTCGGACCGTAGTGCTCCAGCCGCGACGCGGCCTCGTCGCCGTCCAGCCCCCGATCGGTGTCGGTGTCGAGCTCGGCGACGACCTCGGCGGCGTCCGTCGCGTGCCAGGGGATGTCGGCCGCCGTCGGCGGTCCGGTGGTGGTATCGGTGGTCACGTCTGCTCCTGGGCCCGGCGATCGGGGGCCGATCGGGTTCGGCACCGGTCGGAGGCATGGGTGGGTTCGGACCCGGCGGTGCCAGCTCAGGCTCCGAAGGTACGCGCGTGTTCCGGTCCCGCCCAGGACCCTTCGGCCCCCCCGCAGGGGGTCGCTCCGCCCCTCCACAGGGATGCCGTCGCGAGCGGTGACGGTGCTCGGCGGGCGTCCGATCGAACCGTCTCACGCCCTCGCGGCGTAGGTGGGGTGATGCGGCGAGGCCGCATGGCAACGAGGGAGGAGCGGACATGCGGATCGCGACGATGGCGACGGGAGCTCGGACGGCCGTGCTGGCCGCGGGCGCGGCGGTACTCCTGGTCGCCTGCGGCGCCGACGATGCGGGGTCGGAGGCGACCGCGGCGCCGGAGGAGACCGCGCAGGAGCCCACCGAGGCGCCGGCCGAGGCCGGCACGGACGAGGCGACGTCGGGGGTCGAGACCGAGGAGGAGGCGCCCGAGGCCGCTGCGGCGTCCCCGGACCTGGCCCTGGGCGATACGCCGCTCGGGGAGGTGCTGGTCGACGGCGAAGGGATGACCTTGTACCTGTTCACCGAGGATCCGCCGGGCGAGAGCGTCTGCACGGGCGAGTGCCTCACGGCGTGGCCGCCGTTGCTGATCGAGGACGACCCGACCGTCGGTGACGGCGTCGATCCGGCGCTGGTTGGAACGATCACCCGTGAGGACGGGACGGTCCAGGTCACCTACGGTGACGCGCCGCTGTACACCTGGATCTCGGACCAGCAACCTGGAGACGTGACCGGGCAAGGTGTCGAGGATGTGTGGTACGTGGTCGCGGCAGACGGGTCGGCGGTCACCGACGACGCCGACGAGGAGCCGGCACGCGACCCGGCCTACTGATCCGCCGGGTCCTCCCGGGCCGCTGACGGACCGATCGGACGCCGGATGGACGAGCACGGGGTCACCAACCTCGGCGGTGAGCCGGGGCTGCTGGCCAGCGCCGCGAGCGGTGACGAGCGTGCCGCCTCCGTGCTCTACGACGCCTACGCCGACGCCCTCTACGGCTACGGCCTGCACCACCTCGGTGACCGGGAGCTGGCCGAGGAGCTCGTCCAGCGGGTCCTGGAGAAGGTGTGGCGTCGCGCGCACACCTACGACCCGTCCCGGGGTCCCGTGCGGGCCTTCGTCTTCGCGATCGCCCGATCGACGGTGGCGGACCTCTGGCGCGCCTCGGCGCGGGCCCCGCACCCGATCGGCGAGGTGGCCGCGGAGGTCGGTGCCGTCGACGACGTGGCCGACCGGCTGCTGCTGGCCGCGACCGTCCGCGCCGCGTTGGAGCGCCTCACCCCGGACCACCGGCGGGTGCTCGAGCTGGCCTACTCCCGCGGACTGACCCAGCGGGAGGTCGCAGAGGTGTTGGACCTGCCGCTCGGGACCGTCAAGTCCCGGACGTACTACGCGCTGAAGGCGTTCCGGCTGGCGTGCGAGGAGCTGGGGGTGACGCGGTGACCGGATGTGAACAGCGGCGACCCGAGCTGGGGGCCTACGTCCTCGGCGGGCTCGAGCCGGTGGAGCACGACGCGGTGGAGGCCCACCTCGCGGGCTGTGTCCGGTGCACCGACGAGATGGGGGAGCTCGCCGAGTTGCCCGCGCTGTTGCGGCTTGCCGAGGAGGCGCCGCAACGGGCCCCGGCGGACCTGCGCCAGCGGGTGCTCAACGATGACCGACAGCCGCGGCGCCGGGTGTCGCTCGTGCTCGCGGCAGCGCTCACGGCGCTCGGCGTGCTGGTCGGTGCCGGTGCTGCGGTGGTCGTCGGTGCCCCACCGCCGGCCGACGTGACCCTCCAGGTGCGTGGCGACGCGCCGGTCGGGATCGTCGGTGAGGCGGCGCTCTGGCAGGTCGACGCCGGTGTCCGGGTCGACCTGGACCTCACCGGGGTGCGGTCGTCGGACGAGGGCTACTACCACGCCTGGCTGCACCGCGGCGACCTCCGGGTCAGCGCCGGCACCTTCGTCGGCCCGCCCGACGGGACGGTGCAGGTGCAGCTGCTGTGCGGGGGGCGGCTCGAGGACTACGACCAGCTGACCGTGACCTGGCACCCCTTCGGCGAGGACGAGCCGAGCGTGGCCGTCGCCGCCGCGCTGCACGGTTGACGCACCGGGATCAGCCACGGCGCGCGAGCACCCGGAGGGCGAGCACGACGATCACTCCGCCCCAGACGAAGTAGATCGCCTGGAGCACGTGGATCGGCGGTCCGAGGAACGCGACCTGCATCACGATCCACACCACCAGCGCGACCCCGACGACGAGGTGGCCGACCCGTGCCCACGCCCGCGCCCGCAGGGCACCGATGAGCACCGCCGTCGGGAGCACCCCGTTGACCAGCGCGAGCGCGATCGCTGCGAAGGTGAGCGAGCCGAAGGGCAGGTCCTGCGCCGCGTCACCGAGGTCGATCCCGCCGGCCAGGAACCCGATCGCACCCCCGTAGGCACCGACGGCGAGCAGCGCTTCCAGCCACAGCAGCGTCCGCTCGGTGCCCGAGCGGCGCTGCGCCTGTGCGGGTGCGGGTGCGGTCGTCATGTTCCGAGGGTCGCGCGGGCGACGGTGCCGGCCCAGGGCCGGAGGTCCCGGACCGCGTCGGGTACGCACAGCCCTGGATCGACGGCCGGGTCGTGGGCCGGCCAGCGGGTCGTGGGCCGGCCAGCCAGCCCCACCGGGTCCGTGCGCTTGGCATACTCCGGCACGCTCACGTGCCGTGGACGACCCCCCGGGGCATCCTCGCCGCCCGGGGACGTCCGTGGCGAGACGTTGGAGGTGAACGGCGATGACGGACGGTACGACCAGCGTCGGGCCTTCCGGGGAGGACGCGATCCGGACCGAGATCGAGGATCCGATCCCACGACCCCACCCGTCCTCCATCCTGCCGGCACCGTTGCGCATCGCCGTGCTGATGGGCGGGGCGAACACCGAGCGCAACGCCTCGCTGTCCACGGGGACCGCGATCGCGCGGGCTCTGCGCTGGGTCGGCCACGGGGTCGCCGCGGTCGACTCGGCCCAGTCGCCGGCGATCCCCGGCGAGGACCCCCTCGCGTCCTTCCTGACCGCGGAGGTCGACGAGGAGCACGTCGCCGAGACGCCGATCGCGCCGACGGTCGCCGCACCCCCCGACCTCGACGCGTTGGCGCGGGTGCGCGCTCAGCAGGAGGACGGCGTGCTCGCGCCGGGCCTGTTGCCGATCCTGCGGGCCGCCGACGTGGTGTTCGTGACCGTGTTCGGGGACGAGGGCGAGTCCGGTCGTACCCAACGGTTCCTCGACGAGCACGGGATCGTCTACACGGGCCCGACCCCCGACGTGTGCGAGCTGACCTTCGACAAGGCGCGGACCAAGGAGGTCCTCGCCGATCACGGCATCGACACGCCTGCCTGGCACGTCGTCCGGCGAGACCACATCGAGGAGGACCTCGCAGGACTCTCGGTCCCCGGGCCGTGGATCGTCAAGCCGGTCGCGGGCGGTTCCACGATCGGCCTGTCGAAGGTGGAGGATCCCGCGGAGCTGCCCGCCGCCTGCGAGAAGGCGAAGGCGGAGGATCGGGACGTCCTGATCGAGGAGTACGTCGAAGGGCGCGACCTCACGATCTCGGCCCTCGGCGACCGCGTGTTCGCCGTCGTCGAGCCGCTCACCGACCGCGAACTGTACGACTACGCCGCGAAGTACACGCCCGGCGGATCGCGCAAGGAGGTGCCCGCGGAGCTGCCACCGGGCAAGACCGAGGAGGTCCGTCAGCTCACCGGTGAGGTGCACCGCATCCTCGGGATCGGCGACGCGACCTCCCGGGCGGACTTCAAGCTCACCGAAGACGGTCGGCTGCTGTTCCTGGAGACGAACCCGCTCCCCGGGATGGCCGCGCGGTCGAGCTATCCGCTGTCCGTCGGGGCGGAGGGCGTCACCTTCCCCGAGCTGTGCGAGGAGATCGTCGCCCGGGCGCTGCGGCGCGCCGGTAGGTCGCTCACCGACCCGGCCGGCAGCCACTGACCGACGCACGCTGGCTCGGGTTGACGCGGTCGTGACGCCCGGTCATCCTCGCCGGACGAGGTGCACCGGAGAGCCGCGGTGCACCCGGGAGGCGCCGATGACCGAACGCAAGCCGGCTGGCGCCAGCGTCGGCAGCTGGGTCGAGTTCCAGATCCGCCGGGCCCAGGAGCGCGGCGAGTTCGACAACCTCCGCGGTCACGGCAAGCCGATCCGCGACCTCTACGAGCCCCACGACGAGCTGTGGTGGGTCAAGCGCAAGCTGCGCCGTGAGAACGTGTCGGTGGTCCCGCCAGCCCTGCAGGTCCGGCGGGACCTGGAGCGGGTCCGCGAACTGATCCCGCAGCAGCGTTCCGAAGCGCAGGTGCGTCGGCTCGTCGAGGAGATCAACGAGCGCATCCTCGCCGTCAACCGGGGGACGACGGCCGGTCCGGCCACCTCGCTGATGCCCCTCGACGTCGAGGGGGTCGTCCGTGAGTGGCGCGACGCGCGGCCCAGCGACGCCTGAACCGTCGCTGCGCGGGTGGGACCCTCGCCTCTGGCACCTGACCGCGGTGCGCGCGGATGATCGTCACGACCGAGCGGCGAGGTGGTCGACGTGGACACGACGACGGTCGGCAACGGTCGCCGATCGCGGTGGTACCTGCTGGCGCTGATCCTGCTGCTGTCCGCCTGTGCTGCCGGCGCGAACCCCCAGGCAGCCACCCCCGCGGTCGATGGGACGATCGCCGGGTTCTGGTTGGGCCTGTGGCACGGCGTCATCGCCCCCGTGACCTTCGTGATCTCGCTCCTCAGCGACACCGTCGGGGTCTACGAGGTGCACAACAACGGCGCGTGGTACGACCTCGGGTTCGTCCTGGGTCTCGGCTTCATCGTGGGCGGCGGGTCCACGGGGGTGCGCGGCGCCACCCGGTGACGCCGGCGCTGACGACGCCTTTCGGGCGCGCGGCCACGGTCCCCCAACCCTGCGGCACCGACCGTCCACCCCGGCCCAGCGCGTCGCCGGGTCGGTCGACGGGCCGGGTCAGGTGGGCAGTGGTTCCTCCGGGACGATGATCCAGGCGATCAGGTAGGCGAGGATCGCCGAGCCGGCCAGCAGGATCGCTGCGACCGCCAGCAGCCGGACGACCGTCGGGTCGATACCGAAGTAGGTCGCGATCCCGCCGCACACGCCGGCGATCATCCGCTCGTCGCGCGAGCGGTACAGCCGCTTCGGGCCGCCAGGGGAACCGGAGGTGGGCTCGGTCATCGAGGGCTCCTCGTGTCGTCGGTCTCGGGGGCTCGCCGTGGCGTGCACGACGACCTCCCCCTCAGCATGGCGCATCCGCTGACGCGGTGCCCTCCGGGAGCACCCTCGTCCGACCCTGACCGCCGGTCCTCCACTCAGGGGATGATCGGGCGGCGCCGCGGCGATCAGGCCGTGCGGGCGCCGCCCGCGATGCCGGGCCGCCGGATCAGGACGGCGGCCCGCCGGCGGCCCACTGGTGGACCGTGCCGTGGTGCAGCGCCGCGTCCACCCGGTCGCGGAGCACGTTCGCCTCCGCGGCGGTGAGGGTCCGCTCGAGGTCCCGCAGCACGATCCGGACCAGCAGGTTGACCTGCCCGGGGCGGGCACCCAGGCGCTGGCACGCGGCCGGTGGCAGATCCGCAACCGGGGTGCGGGAGAGCACCGCGATCGACTCGAGCGACCGGACCGCGTCCCCGAGGGCGTCACGGACCCGGTCACCGACCAGTTCGTCGTCGTCGAGCTCCGGCGGGACGCACACCGACAGATCGCGCCGGACCGGCGGCATCGCCGACACGGGCGCGTAGGGGGACAGGTCGGTGAGTTGGGCGGCGATCCGCGGGTCGCGAGCGCGCAGCAGCCGGATGTCGTCGATGCCCTTGGCGAGCATCGTCAACCGGTCCAGGCCGAGCCCCATCGCGAGGCCGCTCGCCTCGGGGGGAAGGCCCCAGCGGGTCAGCAGCCGCGGTTCCGTCAGGCCGCACTCGCCGACCTCCACCCACCCGTCGCCGTCGGCCACCTCGATCTCGCGGCCGGCGCGGGTGTAGGGGTGCACCGCTGGTGAGGTGCGGATCTCCCGCCCGGGGAGCACCGCGGCCACGGCGACGCGCAGGGACGCCTCGAGGTCGTCCTCGGTCAGCGGCGCGCCACCTCGACGCAGTTGCCAGAGGTCGAGCTGGTGGGGTTCGCCGACGTGGTGGCGGTCGACGACGTCGCGGCGGTAGCACAGGCCGGGGACGCTGAGCAGCAGCTCCGGCTCGTCGGGGTGCAGCTCACCGGCGGCGATGCGTCCGTGCAGGCACGGCATCGCGGCCGAGGTGTGGGCTCGGAGCATCAGCTCGTCGCTGAGGTAGCGGGTGTAGCGCGCGTCGCGCGCGGTGGCGTCGCGGGGGTAGCCGAGCCGGTCGTAGTTGTCCTCGACGGGCACGACGGGGTTGGTGCGGTGACGGTGGAGAGGCGCGCCGGCGTGATCGGCGACGGCGGCCTCGACCGCGGCGAGGACCTGTTGGATCGCGTGCGGCCCGTTGGCCGGGTCGGTGAGATCCGGCAGGGCCAGCAGGTGGCGGACGGCGTCGGGGGACTGGCGCGCAGGGGCGCGGGTGATGGTCGTGCGCATGATCGCTCCGTGGGTCGCAGGTGGTGGGTGCGACGCCCCCTCGGAGGATCGGGTGGGGTCAGCGCCAGCGGCTCGCCCCCCGGACCTCCGGGGGGCTGACGAAGCGGCGGCGGTGCTCGACCATGCGTGGACCGTACCGCGACGTGGAGGCTCCGACCAGGGGTGGGCGTGCTCACCGCACACCGTGGGAACCGCGGTGGGTGTGTGGACGTCCCACGGGTATCACGTCACGGGCATCACGTGTGGAGGTATGAGGATGCGGTGGACCCTGGTGGTGGCGATGGCGCTCGTGACAGTGGCGTGCGGCGGCTCGGTGGAGAGCGCCGACACCGACCCCGCCGAGGCCCCCGGGGTCGGGCCCCGGGAGACCGCCGACGACGATCCCGCCGCAACCCCGGGTCGCGAGGCCGCCTCGGTGTGTCGACCCGCGCTCGAGCCGGGCGATCTGCACCCGGTCCGGGAGCTCTCCGCCACGCCGCACCCGGATCTGCAGACCGTCGACGCGACGATCGAGGAGCTGGTGCGGCTCCTCGCGACGGACCACCGCGACGTCGGTGCCGGCGTGTGGCTCGATCAGGGCGCTGGTGAGATCGTCGTGATGCTGACCGACGGTGGCGCGATCCTCCCGGATCTGCGCAGCCGGGTCGACCACCCGGACCTCGTGGTGTGCATGGACGCCATCTTCACCCAGGACGAGCTGGAGGCCATCGAGGCCATCGCCAGGGAGCTGCTCCCGGGGCCGGCGACGCTCAGCATCGACACGGTCGCCAACCGTGTCGAGGTGGAGGTCGAGGTCGACGGTGACGCGTTCACGGCCGCGCTGCGGGACCGCCTCACGCCGGACCGGTTCGCGGCCGTGGACGTCGAGGTGCCCGCCTGCGCCGAGGTCACGCCGATCCCCGCCCACGGCGTGGCGCTGCCCGGCGGGGCCAGCACGTGCTGGGGGATGGCGGCGCTGGCCGGTGGCACCCTCGTCGGTGACGACGCCTGCGCGTGGCTCGAGGGTCCGGACGGGCAGGTGCTCGCGCTGGTGTGGCCGCGTGGGTGGTGGCTCGATGGTGAGGGGGTGGTCCACGACCACCAGGGCACCCCGCGGGCAGCGATCGGCGACGAGGTGGAGGTGGGCGGCGGGATCGGGGGCGACCGGAACGAGGACGCGTGCGGTCCGGGCGACGTCGACCAGTGGGTCGTCGCCTCCCTCGACCGTGCCGGCTGAGTCGCTGCCCTGAGGCCCTCTCCCGTCGTAGCGGCGGGACGGGGGCAGCCCGACGGACGCCACCCCGTCAGGCCCGGAGCGGGATGCGCGCCTCGGACTCGTAGCGGGCGGGACCCCGACCGAGGTACGAACGCCACACCTCGATCGCCTCGGGGCGCCACCGCAACCCCTCGGGGACCGCGCAGGCCGCGACCAGCCGCGACGTGATGTTCCGTTGACCGCCGCGGGCGAGGGTGACGTGCGCCCGGAACGGCTTGCGGTCCACGGGCAGACCGGTCGTGTCCACGGCACGCCGCACGGCTGCGGCGAGCGCGGCCAGGGACCCGGCCGGCGCGTCCTGCAGGGCGACCCACAGCACGGCGCGTCCGAACCGGCCCGCCTCGGTGACGGTGAGCTCCTCTGGTGCGGGTGCGGCGGCGATCGCGGCATCGACGGCGTCGACCAGCGGCGCGACGAGCGCGTCGGGGACCTCGCCGAGGAAGGCGATGGTCGCATGCCACCCCTCCGGCCGGGCCCACCGCAGCCCGCCGGTGAGGCCCGGGTCGTCCGGGAGTGCGGCGGCGAGGCGCGTGCGGACGTCGCGGGGGAGCGGCAGGGCGATGAACCGTCGGGCCGCCGGCGGTGTCGGGCCGTGCTCCTCCGGGCCGTGCTCCTCCGGACCGTGTTCATCGGGACCGTCACCGCCGGTCCCGGTGTCGTCGCGGGCGTCGGGATCGTGTGGAGCGCTCATGCGTCCACCCTACGGGCCGGGGCGTGGTCACCGCGCGGCGCACGGGACCGGTGGCCGGGGTCGATGGTCCCTGCTCGTGGGCGGGCGGAGCCGTTAGCGTCCGATCGGGACCCGCAACACGGGAGGCACCGATGGGCGTCGACGACCACGACACCGGCGGCACGTACGAGGGGGAGGAGGCGCTGCTCGAACGCGCACGCGACCTGGTCCACCGGATGACCGATCCGGAGAAGGCCTCGCTGTGCTCCGGGCGCGACGTGTGGACCACCACCGCCTTCGAGCACATCGGCATCCCCAGCATCACGCTCACCGACGGTCCCCACGGGGTCCGGCTGCAGGAGGGTCCGACCGACCAGCCGGGTCTGCGACGCGCCCACCCCGCCACCTGCTTCCCGACCGCCTCCGCGCTGGCGGCGACCTGGGACCGCGAGCTGCTCGCGGAGGTGGGTCGGGCGATCGCCGAGGAGTGCCAGGAGCTCGGCGTCGGGGTGCTGCTCGGTCCCGGGGCGAACCTCAAGCGCTCCCCGCTGTGCGGCCGCAACTTCGAGTACCTGTCCGAGGACCCCTTCCTCACGGGCGAGCTCGCCGCGGCGTTCATCGAGGGGGTGCAGTCCGGTGGCGTCGGGACCTCGCTCAAGCACCTCGCCGCCAACCACCAGGAGACGCGCCGGTGGACGATCGACGTCGTCACCGACGAGCGCACCCTGCGGGAGCTGGAGCTCGCCGGCTTCGAGCGGGCCGTCCGCCGCGCTCAGCCCTGGACGGTGATGGCGGCCTACAACCGCCTCAACGGCACGTACGCCGGTGAGCACCCGTGGCTACTCACCGAGGTGCTCCGCGAGACCTGGGGGTTCACGGGGGTGATCCTCAGCGACTGGGGCGCGATCGATGACCGGGTCGCGGGTCTCGCGGCCGGATGCGACCTGCAGATGCCCGGGCCAGCCCCCGAGGCCGACCGCGCGATCGCCGATGCCGTCGAGGCCGGGGACCTCGACGAGGCCGTGCTCGACACAGCGGCCGTGCGCCTCACCGCCCTCGCGCTCCGTGCTGAGGCCGGCCGCCGCCCCGCGGTGATCTTCGACCGCGACGCACACCACCGGCTGGCCCGGCGCGCGGCCGCGGCGGGGACCGTGCTGTGCCGCAACGTCGACGGCGCCCTGCCGATCGGCACCTCCGACGGGGTCGCGCTGCTCGGCGGCTTCGCCGAGGCCCCCCGCTACCAGGGCACCGGCAGCTCCCGGGTCACCCCCACCCGCGTGGAGACCCTCCGCGGGGAGCTGACCGCGCTGCTCGGCGATGAGCGCGTCGTCTACGCACCCGGGTACAGCGATCCCGACCGGATCGACGACGCGCTCATCGGCGAGGCCGTCGCCACGGTGCAGGGGGCCGACCTCGCGGTGGTCTGCGTCGGACTCCCCGACGGGTACGAGAACGAGGGTGCCGACCGCCGCCACCTGCGTCTGCCGCCGTCCCACGACGCCCTCGTCGCCGCGATCGCGGCGGCGCACGACCGGGTCGTGGTGGTGCTGTCCAACGGCGCGCCGGTCGAGATGCCGTGGCTCGACGACGTGGCGGCGATCGTCGAGGGCTACCTCGGTGGCCAGGCTGGCGGCGGTGCCCTCGCCGACGTGCTCACGGGCGCCGCCGATCCGGGTGGGCGTCTCGCCGAGACCTTCCCGCGCCACCTCGACGACGTGCCGTCCACGCGGCGCTTCCCGGGCGGACCCAACACCGTCGAGCAACGCGAGGGACTGTACGTCGGTTACCGGTTCCACGACACCGTCGACGGCGACGTGCTGTTCCCCTTCGGGCACGGGCTGTCGTACGCGACCTTCGCCTTCGGGGACGTCAGCGTCGACCGGCCACGGTGCACCCCCGAGGAGCTCGCCGACGGCGCCGAGGTGACCGTCGCGGCCCAGGTCACCAACACCGGCGAGGTGGCCGGCCACGCGGTGGTGCAGGTGTACGTCCGCGACGTCGAGGCAGCGGTGTACCGCCCCGACCGCGAGCTCAAGGGCCTCGCGAAGGTCACGCTCGACCCGGGCGCCTCGACCCGCGTCGCGATCGCGCTGGACCGCCGCGCCTTCGCGTACTGGCACCCCGACCAGCGTGACTGGGTGGTCGAGCCCGGCCGGTTCGAGGTGCTGGTCGGGGCGTCGTCCCGTGACCTGCGCGGCAGCGTCGACGTCGAGGTGGAGGGGGAGCCGCTGCCCCCGCGTGACGAGCCGGCCGTGTACCGGCGCCCGACCCGCTACCTCGACGTCGATGCGGCGTCCTTCACTGCACTGCTCGGACGACCCCTCCCGCCCAACCCGGGCTTCCCGCGGCCCTACGACCGCAACACCCCGATCGGCGCGACCGCGACGAGCCCGGTCGGCAAGGCGCTCGTCCGCGGGGTCGAGGCGCAGCTGCGACGCACCTTCGGGGACGGACCGGAGCACCGGGCGATGGTCCGCTCCATGGTCGAGGAGGCGCCCCTGCGCACCCTGCTGATGGGCGGGGTCACCGAGGTGGAACTGCAGGCGGTGATCGACCTCGTCAACGGGCGGTTCGTGCTCGGCGGGGATCGGCTGCTGCGGTCACTGTGGGAGCGGTGGCGGCCGGCGTGACGCTGCCCGCGGCGTCGGTCACCAGCGGTCCTCGGGTTCGTCGGGTGGCTCGTCGGCGGCCTGGCCGGAGATGGCCCAGTACCCGGCGATCGCTCCCGCCGCGACGCCGAGCATCACGACCGCCAGCGCACCGCCCCGCTCGAACAACACGGCACCGAACACGACCACGAGCGCGAGCAGCACCGCGACGCCCACCGGGACCAGCAGCCGTATCCCCCGACCTCCCCGCTGGTTCCTCATCGGCCGCCCCCGGAGGTGCGACGGGGCACGGTGCGCCGCGCGCCGTCCGCGCCGCCCGCACGGATCCACCCACGCATCGGGTTGCCCATCGCCGCTCCGTGGCACCGTACCGGCCCGGGGCAGTGACGCGTCGGACCGGCCGGCGCCACGCTCGCCGCCACGAGTGCCGGCCCGGTCAGCTGACGCAGATCGCGGCGAGGTGGGCGACGGCGTCGTCGACCGTCACCTCGCTGCGCTCACCGGTGGCGCGGTCGCGGACCTCCACGACCCCGTCAGCGAGGCGCTTGCCGACCACCACGATCGTGGGCACGCCGAGCAGTTCGGCGTCCTTGAACTTCACGCCCGGGCTGGCCTGACGGTCGTCGAGCAGCACGTCCACGCCGGCCACGTCGAGGTCCGTCGCAAGCCGCTCGGCCGTGTCCACCACCTCGGCGTCCTTCCCGGCGACGACGAGGTGGACGTCGGCGGGCGCGACCTGGCGTGGCCAGCACAGCCCCAGCTCGTCGACGGTGGTCTCGGCGATCGCGGCGACCGCCCGCGACACGCCGATGCCGTACGAGCCCATCGTGACGGTGACGAGCTTGCCGTGCTCGTCGAGGACGCGCAGGTCGAGGGCCTCCGCGTACTTGCGGCCGAGCTGGAAGATGTGCCCGATCTCGATCCCCCGGGCGATCTCGAGCGGCCCGGAGCCGTCGGGGGCCGGGTCACCGTCGCGGATCTCGGCCGCCTCGATCGTGCCGTCGGGGGTGAAGTCGCGGCCGCACACCAGGTCGAACACGTGGCGGCCCGGCTCGTTCGCGCCGGTGACCCACCGGGTGCCCTCGACGATCCGTGGGTCGACGAGGTAGCGCACGCCGGTGGGGGAGTCGACGCCGAGAGCGTGGGGGCCCATGTAGCCCTTGACCAGCCCGGGGTGCGCGTCGAAGTCCGCCTCGGCGAAGGGCTCCACGACGGCGGGTTCGACCTGGGCCGCGAGCCGCCGATCGTCCACGTCGCGGTCCCCGGGGAGCCCGACCACGAGCGGTTCCCGCCGACCGTCCGGGTAGGACAGCGTCACGACCACGTTCTTGAGGGTGTCCGCGGCCGTCCACGCCCGGTCGTCGCGTGGCAGGTGCGCGTTGGCGAAAGCGACCAACGTCTCGATCGTGGGCGTATCCGGGGTGTCCTCGACGTGTGCGGGCGGGACGTCGTCGTAGGGGAGCGGGTCGGGACGGGGGGTGACGACCGCCTCGACGTTCGCGGCGTACCCGCCGGGGCTCCGCACGAAGGTGTCCTCGCCGACGGGCGTGGGGCACAGGAACTCCTCGCTGCGTGACCCGCCCATCGCCCCCGACATCGCGTCGACGATCACGTAGTCGAGGCCGAGGCGGTCGAAGGTGGCGATGTAGGCCGCGCGGTGCTGCTCGTAGGACGCCGCCAGCCCCTCGTCGTCGACGTCGAAGGAGTAGGAGTCCTTCATCACGAACTCGCGGGCCCGCAGCAGACCGGCACGCGGCCGCGCCTCGTCGCGGTACTTGGTCTGGATCTGGTAGATCGACAGCGGCAGGTCCTTGTACGAGGAGTACAGGTCCTTGACCAGCAGCGTGAACATCTCCTCGTGCGTGGGCGCGAGCAGGTGGTCGTTGCCGCGACGGTCCTGGAGGCGGAACAGCGTGTCGCCGTACTCGGTCCAGCGGCCGGAGGCCTCGTAGGGCTCGCGGGGGAGCAGGGCGGGGAAGTGCACCTGCTGCGCTCCCATGCGGTCCATCTCCTCCTGGATGATCCGCTCCACCTTGCGGTAGACGAGGTGACCGAGCGGTAGCCAGGTGTGCATCCCGGAACCCGCGCGACGGATGTAGCCGGCGCGCACCAGGGCGGTGTGGCCGGGCAGCTCAGCGTCGGCGGGGTCCTCGCGCAGGGTGCGCAGGAACAGGCGCGACATGCGACGAAGCACGGTGGGGCCTCCATGGACGTCGAGGTGGCGGGTGCCACGACCGCGTGACCCTACAGACCCGCCCGCGAGGGCGGCGAACGTCGTCGCCCGCGGCGGGGTGCCCACAGCACGTGGGGGGGTGTGCTGCCTCCGGGGCGGTACGGGGTGCTGACCCGTGGGTGGGAGACCGTATCCTGCGGGTCCCGTGGTGCTGGTCCGGCGTCGACCCGTCGCACCGGCGTTGCCCGATCCGTCCCTGCCTGCCGGACCGTCCGGCTCGCTCGCCGCTCCCCGTGAGGCCCGCGTTGCGCACCCTGATCCGCATCCTGGCCGCGGTCACCACGGGCGTCCCCCGACTCGTGGTCGTCCTGACCCTCGCGGTGACCGTCGGGTTCGGCTACCTCGCGACGACCGTCGAGGAGGCCAGTGGGCAGCAGGGGTTCTCGCCCGAGTCCGAGGAGATCGACGCGTCGAACCGGATCCGCGAGCTGTTCGGGGAGCGCTCGACGCAGACGGTCATGCAGGTGGTGGTGCGCGCCCCCGACGGTGACGTGTTGACCGCGGACGCGCTCACCGTCGTCGACGGCATCGCCGAGGCCATCGCGGCGAGCGACGCCGCGGACGCCGTGTCGTCGGACCCGCAGGACCCGGGGGTCGTCAGCTACCTCACGCCGGTGCAGCACGCGGTCGCCCAACAGGGGCTCGACCCGGCGGAGCTGGACGACGACGCCGTCAGGTCGCTGTACGCGCAGGCGGTCGCGACCGCCGGTGACGAGCTCGGGTTCGCCACCCAGCTGATCCCCGAGGGCGCCGACCCGCCCGAGGTCGGGCTGGTGCTGGTGTTCGTCGACACCGGTGCGGACCTCGACGGCCAGATCGACCGTGAGGCGACCATCGCCCGCGCGGTCCGCTCGGTGGCGGGCGGTGGCGGTCTGGAGGTCCGGCCCTTCAGCTTCGCGCTGCTGTTCGAGGACGACGACTGGTTCCTCGGTGAGCTGATCCGGCTGTTCCTGACCGCCTTCGCGATCATCGTCGGCGTGCTGCTGTTCGTGTACTGGGTCAAGCCCCTCGGTGGGCGGTGGGGGTCGTCGCTGCGGCGGACGGTGGCCGATACCAGCGTCACGATGCTCACGATCGTGATCGCGGTGCTGTGGATGAACGGCCTCGGGGCGTTGCTCCAGCGGGTGGGCGTCCTCGGGCCCCTCACGGAGGTGGCCCAGATCGTGCCGATCCTGCTGATCGGGCTGGGCGTCGACTACGGGATCCACCTCACCTCCCGCTACCGCGACGAGGTCGGCGCCGGCCGCAGTGTCGACGGTGCGATGGATCGGTCGATCGGCACCGTCGGGATCGCGCTCGTGCTGGCCACGCTGACCACGGCGATCGGGTTCCTGACCAACATCGTCAACCCGATCCCGGCGCTGCGCGACTTCGGCATCCTCGCCGCGCTCGGCATCGTCGTGGCCTTCGTGCTGATGCTCACCTTCGTGCCGGCGCTGCGGATCGTGCTCGACCGTCGCGCCGCGGAGGCCGGTCGTCTGCCCGTGGAAGGGCTCGGGGCCACCCGGGAGCGGCTGCTGCCGCAGGTCGTGGCGCGCACATCCGTGCTGGCCGAGCGGGCCCCGATCCCGACCCTCGTGGTGTTCGTCCTGCTCGGCGGCCTCGGGTACGTCGGGTTGACGAACCTGTCGACCGAGTTCTCGTTCACCGACTTCCTGCCCGAGGACGCCGAGGTGGTCGAGACCCTCGAGGTGATCGAGACCGAGTTCGGCGGCGGGTTCGGGGAGACCACCCAGGTGCTGATCGAGGGGGACGACCTCGCGACCCCCGCGGTGTTCAACGCGATCGCGAGGACCGTGGACGGGCTGGCGGACACGCCGGACGTGCTGACGGTGCCGACCGCAGCGGGCGAGGTGGCGTCGGCGTCCTCCCCGGTGTCGGTCGTGCAGACGCTCGTGGCGCCCGGACCCGACGGCCAGCCGGCCGACCCGGCGTTCGCGGAGGTGGCCATCGCGCATGGCTACGACCCGGCGACCGGGACGGTGGCGCCCGGCGCCGACGTCGACGCGCTGCTCGCGGCTGCCGCCACGGCCGATCCGACGGCGGTCGACGCGGTCGTCGCCCGCAACGACGGGGCCGTCGTCGCCGCCCTGATCGAGGTCGGAACCCGGGCCGGCGATCGGGGAGCGCTGGCGCTCCGTGACGCACTCGTCGCCCATCTCGCGCCGGTCCGTGACACCGGCGCGGAGGTCGTCGTCACCTCGGAGGACATCATCACGGCGGGGATCGTCGCGTCCCTGTCGGACTCGCAGGTCACCTCGCTGGTGATCACCCTGCTGGCCGCCACGGTCGTGCTGATGATCAGCTTCGGCATCGAGACGCGGCGCCCGCTGCTGGGGCTGCTGACGATCGTGCCGGTCGTGCTCGTGGTGCTGTGGACCTTCGGCCTGATGTACGTGAGCCAGATCCCCTTCGGCCCGGTCACGGCGACGCTGACCGGCCTGGCCGTCGGGATCGGGGTGCCGTACACGATCCACATGGCGCGTCGCTTCGACGAGGACCGCCGGACCTACGACGACCTCGACGTGGCGATCCGCGAGACCACCCGCAACACCGGTGGGGCCCTGGCGGGCTCGGCGCTGACCACCGTCGCCGGGTTCGGGATCCTCGTCACCTCGACGTTGGTGCCCTTCCAGCAGATGGGGCAGGTGACCGCGTACGCGATCGGGCTGTCGATGGTGGGGGCGGTGCTCGTGCTCCCGTCGCTGCTGGTGCTGTGGGAGCGCTGGCATCGGCGGCGCCGTCCACCGGTCGTGCGCACCGAGCGCGAACCGGTGGTCTTCGTGGCCGCGCGACCACCGACCTGATGGTCCGATCGAACGATCCGCCCGCAGCCCCGGTCCGTACCCTCCGTGCAGGATCGACCCGCTGGGGGGTGCCGTGCCGTTCCTGATCTGGCTCGTGATCGTCGGACTGACGCTCTACTGCCTGCTGGACGTGGCCCTCGCGGACCCGCAGGAGGTCCGCAACCTGCCGAAGGTCGGCTGGCTGCTGATCGTGCTGTTCTTCCCCGGGTTCGGGGCGATCGCGTGGCTGTACGGGGGCCGCCCCACCGCGGCGAGAGCCACCCCCGGCGGGGGGGGCGAGCCGCGTCGACGCGGGCCGGTGCCGCGCGGTCG
>SKNO01000217.1 GCA_007120465.1 Nitriliruptoraceae bacterium | reverse complement strand
GCCAGCGCGGTGGAGTACGGGCTGTTCCTGGCCCTGATCGCGGCCGTGATCATCGCGACGGTCGCGCTGCTCGGCACCGGCGTCCTCAACCTGTTCAGGTCGCTCGAAGGCGCGTTCTGATGATCATCAGGGGCAGTGCGGGCGCGAACAACGACCGCGGCGCCGCCGCGGTGGAGTTCGCGCTCGTGCTGCCGATCCTCATCCTGCTGGTGGGGGGCATCGTCGACTTCGGCTTCGCCCTCAACACCCAGGTCAGCCTCACCCACGCTGCGAGAGAGGGCGTGCGGATCGAAGCCCTCGACTCCGGTGACCCCGTCGCTGCGGCGCTGGCCGCGTTCGCCGCACCCGCGGCGAGCGACGTCGACGCCGAGGTCACCCGGGCGTGCCCGCATGACGACGGCGCCCGCGTGGTCGTCCGGGCCAACTCCCAGGTCTTCTTCGTCGGGTTGCTCCCCTTCGTGGACAACCAACTCCCCCTCGAGGGGCAGGCGGTCATGAGATGTGGTGGGTGAACAAGGAGGAGGGTGCGACCGCCGTCACCGTCGCCCTCATGCTCCTGGTGCTCTTCGGCATGGGCGCGCTCGTGCTCGATGCCGGCAACCTGTTCTGGGAGCGGCGGCAGCTCCAGAACGCCGCCGACGCCGCGGCCCTGGCCGCCGCGTGGGACTTCGCGCTCGGTGAGGGTGCCGTCGCCGAACAGTCGGCGCGCACCTACGCGTCGGCCAACAGCACCCGCGGTGCCTTCGTCGAGGCGTTCGAGCCCGACCTCGCCGCCCACGAGGTGACGGTGACCGCACGGACCGGGGATGAGGAGAGCGCGGGCTTCCTCACGGCCTGGCTCGCCGGCGTCCTCGGCCACGACCAGTACTTCACCCGGGCCAGCGCAACGGCGGCATGGGAGGCCCTCGGGCTGGGTGAGACGATCCCGCTGACCTTCTCCTGGTGCGAGTGGCAGTGGATGGTCGGCAACCCGGAGGATCCACAGTTCCCCTCCGACTACAAGGTGATCTACCACCACGAGGGCACCGGGAAGCACGACGAGATCCAACAGGACTGCCAGGGCCCCGCTGGCCAGTACACGCCCGGCGGGTTCGGCTGGTTGGACCCTGACGGCTCCGGAGAGTGCAAGGCCACCATCACCGAAGGGTGGATGGACGGCGACACCGGCTCCGGGACCCCCTCGCCGGCCGAGTCCACCGGCTGCACCAGCGAGTACTTCGCGAGCCTCCTCGACCAGACGATCTTCCTCCCGATCTTCGTCGGCGAGCCCGACGGGGTCGGCAGCAACGCGAGCTACGAGATCGTGGGCTTCGCCGGGTTCCACCTCCACGGCTACCGCCTGTCGGGTGGTCCTGAGTGGAACCGAGCGATCGACGGCTACGCGGTCCCCTGCTCCGGCGATGCGCGCTGTATCTCCGGGGTGTTCACCGAGTACGTGACGTTGGGCGACAAGAGCGACGAGGGAGGCATGGACCTCGGTGCCTCCGTCGTCACCCTCGTGAAGTGAGGACGCAGCCATGAAGCGCAGGATCATCGGAGTCGTCGCCGCGGTGCTCCTCGCGGCCATCGGAACGGCGTTCCTCGTCATCTACGTGCGCAGTGCCGAGGAGCGCGCCCTGGCCGGGCAGGAGACCGTCGAGGTGCTCGTCGTCACCGGCGACGTCGCACGCGGCACCCCGGCCACTGACCTCGCCGGTCTGGTCACCACGGAGCGCGTGCCGGCCAAGGTCCGCGCCGAGGGTGGTGTGAGCAGCCTGGACCAGCTCGACGGGCAGGTGGCGTCGGTCGACCTCGTCGCCGGTGAACAGGTGGTCACCAGCCGCTTCGCCGAACCTGCGGAGCTCGAGACGCGTCGTGCCATCGACATCCCGGAGGGCCTGCAGGGCATCACGATCTCGATCGCCCCGCAACGTGCGCTCGGTGGCGAGATCCGCCCCGGCGACACGGTCGGGTTCTTCGCCTCCTTCAGCTTCGACGACGAGGAGATCGTCACCGAGGACGAGGAGCAGCTCCGGCGGCAGATCTCGGAGACCACCAAGATCATCCTCCACAAGCTGCTGGTCACCAACGTCCAGGTGGAGCAGCTGCCCCAGGCGGCCGGTGAGGAGGACGTCGAACGCACCGGCCCGGCGCTCGCGCCGACGGGGAACCTGCTGATCACCCTCGCGGTCGACGTGGCCCAGGCCGAACGGATCGTGTTCTCGGCCGAGTACGGGACGATCTGGCTCTCCGCCCAGGACGAGGACACGACCGAGGAGGGCAGCCGGATCCGGACCCCGGGGAACATCTACGATGACTGAGCTCCGCATCCTGCTGGCGACCCCGCACGCGGGGTACGAACAGCGACTGCGGCGTGCGTTCGGTGACACCTTCAACGGTGAGCTCCGCCGCTGGGACCTCGGAGGGTGGGTCGAGACCCCCCAGGAGCTGGTGCGCCAGCTCACGGTCTCGGTCCCAGACGTCGTCGCCATCGGGCCCGACGTGGAGGTGGATACGGCGCTGTCCCTCGCGCGGCAGCTCGAACAGGATCTCCCCGAGATCAGCGTGCTGCTCGTGAGTGAGCCCTCCCCGGAGCTGTGGCAACGGGCGTTGCGTGCCGGGGTCCGTGATGTTCTGGCGCCGGACGCGGTCGATGCCGACGTGTGCGCCGTGTTCGACCGCGTCCTGGAGATCGCGCGGCGCCGGCGGCAGAACCTCGTCGGCGAGCCCGATGGGCAAGGTCCCGGTGGACGGATCATCACGATCGTGTCCCCGAAGGGCGGGTCGGGGAAGACCACCCTCGCCTCGAACCTCGCCGTGGGCCTGGCGATGGTGGAGCCGAACCGGGTGGTCCTGGTCGACCTCGATCTGCAGTTCGGCGACGTCGCCACGGCTCTTCGGCTCACCCCGCAGCACACCGTGGTCGACGCGGCCCGGCTCCCGGGCCACGTCGAGGGGATGGCGCTGAAGTCCTTCCTCACCCCGCACCCCTCCAACGTCTGGTCGCTGTGCGGTCCGGAGACCCCCGCGGAGGGTGAGGAGGTGAGCGCCGAGCAGGCGACGCAGATCGTCCAGACACTTGCGGACGAGTTCCGGTACGTGATCGTGGACACCGGGTCGGGGCTCAGCGAGCACACCCTGTCGGTGCTCGAGACCACCACCGACCTGATCCTGCTGTGCGCGATGGACGTGCCGAGCGTCCGCAGCCTCCGCAAGGAGCTGGACGCGCTCGAGCAGCTCGGGATGACCCAGCAGCGCCGCTACCTGGTGATCAACCGGGCGGACTCCAAGGTGGGGCTCGACCTGCGTGATGTCGAGGCGAGCATCGGCATGTCCGTGGACGTCGCGCTCCCGAGCTCCCGCAGCGTGCCGCTGTCGATGAACCAGGGCTCACCGGTGGTCGAGTCCGAGCCACGCTCGCCGGTGGCCCGTCAGCTCGTCGGGCTCGTGGAGCGGTTCGCACAGCACCCGGTCACCGACGGGCAACGACGTCGTCGAGGGAGCCAGCGATGAAGCTCAGCCAGCGACTCAAGGGGCTCGACGGCTCACCGCAGACCCCAGCCGGCAACGGACCCGACGGCACGAGCACATCCCCGCCGCCACCACGCACCCTGCCCAGGGTCGAGACCGTCGAGGTGACCGACCCGCTCGCGGAGCTCAAGCGGCGGGCGCAACAGGGACTGTTCGCCCGGCTCGGCGCCCGGCTGTACGACTCGTCGCTCAACGACGACCAGCTCCAGCGTCTGGTCCGCCAGGAGCTCAGCGAGGTCATCGATGCCGAACGCACGCCTCTGAGCACCGAGGAACGGAAGCGACTGACCGAGGAGGTCACCAACGACGTCCTCGGGTACGGGCCGATCCAGCCCTTCCTCGACGACCCCACCGTCACCGAGGTCATGGCCAACAGCGACGACACGATCTACGTCGAGCGCGGCGGGCTGCTCCAGCTCACGCAGGCGCGGTTCCTGTCCGAGGACCATCTGCGCCGGGTGATCGAACGGATCGTGTCGGAGGTCGGGCGGCGGATCGACGAGTCCTCCCCCATGGTCGACGCCCGTCTGCCCGACGGCTCCCGCGTCAACGCCATCATCCCCCCACTCGCCGTGGACGGCCCGACGCTCACCGTCCGCAAGTTCTCCCGGGAGCCCTTCGGGGTCGGTGACCTGATCAGCTTCGGGACGATGACGCCCAACATCGCCGCGCTGCTCGACGCCTGTGTGCGCGGCCGGCTCAACATCCTCATCTCGGGCGGCACGGGCACCGGGAAGACCACCCTGCTGAACGTGATGTCGTCGTTCATCCCGGGCGATCAACGCATCATCACGATCGAGGACGCCGTGGAGCTGCAGCTCCACCAGGACCACGTTGTCCGGCTGGAGTCGCGCCCCCCGAACATCGAGGGCAAGGGCGAGATCCCGATCCGGGAGCTGGTGCGCAACTCCCTGCGGATGCGCCCCGACCGCATCATCGTCGGGGAGGCGCGTGGCGGGGAGGCGCTCGACATGCTCCAGGCGATGAACACCGGCCACGACGGCTCGCTGTCCACCGTCCACGCGAACTCCCCCCGGGACGCGGTCGCCCGGCTCGAGACGATGGTGCTGATGGCGGGGATGGACCTGCCGGTCCGCGCGATCCGGGAGCAGATCGCCTCGGCACTGGACCTGTTGGTGCACATCACCCGGCTGCGTGACGGCAGCCGCCGCGTCACCCACGTGACCGAGGTCCACGGCATGGAGGGTCAGGTCGTCACCCTCCAGGACGTGTTCCTGTTCGACTACTCCGCCGGTCTGGACGAGGACGGCCGGTTCCGCGGGGTGCAGCGGCCCACCGGGATCCGCCCACGCTTCACCGATCGGCTCGAACAGCAGGGCATCCCGATCCCCCCGGACCTCTTCGGCACGTCGATGGATGCAGAGGGGCTCCGCGGTCGGGAGGGACGATGAGGTACCTCGCCGCCGCAGCGTGCGCCACGCTCGCCGTCCTGGCGCTGCCCCTCGCCGGCGCCCTCGCCCAGGACAGCGGTGCGCTGCGGATCGAGGTCGTCGATGTCGAGGACCACCCCGACGTCCGGCTCACGATCAGCGTCCCGGCCCACCCGGACGGACCGCGTCCGGGTTCGGTGTTCACCGTGACCGAGGACGGCGCGGAGCGTCCGGCCGAGGTCACGTACGCCGAGAGCGCCGACCTGCAGGTGATCCTGCTCCTCGATACGACCGGGAGCATGGGGGGCGCGGCGATCGCCGGTGCGAGGAACGCCGCCACGGCCTTCCTCCAGGACCTCCCGGACGACGTCGGCGTCGCCGTCCTCGGTTACGACACCGAGGTGACCGTCGTCACCGGGTTCGACGCCAGCCGGGACGAGCACGTGGCCGGCATCGAGGGGCTGGTCGCCGGCGGCCGGACCGCGATGTACGACGCGGTCCTGACGGCAGTCGAGCTGTTCCCCGAGGCCAACGACGACACCAGCCGCGCGATCGTGCTGCTGACCGACGGCGAGGACAACGCCAGCGAGCGCACCGTCGAGGACGCCGTCGATGCGCTGCTCGCCGACGACGTGACGCTGCACAGCGTCGAGTACCGCACCGCCTTCACCGATGAGGCCGCGATCCGTGACATGGCGAACGCCACCGGCGGGACGGTCAGCGAGGCCGACGACGCGGACGCGCTCACCCGGGTCTACCAGGACCTGGCGTCCACCCTGAGCAGTCGTTACGCCGTCCGGTACGTCTCGGCAGCCAGCGGGACGGTCGAGTTGGCCGTCAGCATCGACCACGATGGGCTCGACGCGACCGACCGGCGGACCATCACCTTCCCGGCGCCGGGCGACATCGAGGCACCCCCGGACGACGAGGAGGAGCGCGCCGAAGCGCCGGTGGTGCCTCCCCCGCCCACCACCGTGTCACCCGCGGACGGCACGGGCACCATCGCGCTGATCTTCGGTGCCGCGCTGTGGTTCATCGCCCTTGTGAGCCTCACCGTGACGCTGTTCACCCCCCGGACGCGGCGTGCCCAACTGCCCCACACCACCCTCGGGGCCAGGGGCGGTCACCGCGGCATGACCGGACTGGCGGACCGGGCGAGCCACCTCGCCGACCAGGGCCTGCGGCACCGCGGCTACCACGGACGGTTGAACGCGGCCCTCGAGCGGGCCGGCATCGAGCTGCGCCCGGGCGAGTTCGTCGTCCTGACCCTCTGTGGTGCGGTCACGGCGGTGGCCATCGGGGTCGTGCTGCACGGCTGGATCGTCGCGGCCGTCCTCGCGGTGCTGGCCCTGATCGCGGCGCGGGTGGTCGTGTCGGTGCTCGCCGACCGGCGCCAGCGCCGCTTCGCCGACCAGCTCGGCGAGATCCTGCAGCTGATGTCGGGCAGCATGCGGGCGGGCTACAGCCTCCTGCAGGCCGTGGACGCGGTCGCCCGCGAGGCCGACTCCCCCGCCTCCGAGGAGTTCAGCCGGCTGGTGGTCGAGACCCGTCTGGGCCGCGACATGTCCGACGCGCTGCGGGCGATGGCGGAACGCATGCAGTGCGAGGACTTCAACTGGGTGGTCCAGGCGATCGAGATCCACCGCGAGGTCGGCGGTGATCTGTCGGACGTGCTCGACACCGTCGCGAGGACCATCCGGGAACGCAACCAGATCCGCCGCCAGGTCCAGGCGCTGAGCGCGGAGGGACGCTTGTCCGCGTACGTGCTGCTGGCCCTGCCCTTCGGCGTCGGGTTCTTCATCTACGTCACCAACCGTGCCTACATCGCGGAGCTGACCCAGGGGGGACCGCTCGGCTGGGGGCTGATCGGCATCGGGCTGGCCCTGATGACGATCGGGATCGTCTGGATGCGCCGACTCGTCCGACTCAGGTACTAGGAGTAGCAGGAGCGACCGATGCAGATCGCTGTCATCCTCGCCGCCGCCGCGGTCGCCGCGTCGCTCCCGCTGTTGTGGTGGGCGCTCGCGGGAGCGCGTCCCGGCGCGCGGACCGTCGATCGCAGCGTCCTGGTGGGCAGTAGCGGCACCGTCGACCTGCGTGCCGCGACCCTGCAGCGATCGGCACGGGAACGTGCCGTCCGACCCTTCGCCGGCGGGCTCGTCCGGTTCGCCCGTCGCCTGACTCCGGTGGCATGGATCGAGTCGCTCGACCGACGCATCACCCTCGCGGGCCGGCCGAAGGCGTGGCCGATCGAGCGGGTGCTGATCGCCAAGGTCGTGCTCGGCGTCGCCGCCTTCGGGGTCGGCTTCCTCGCCTTCTCCGGCAACCCGACGGTGGGGTGGCTGGGCGTGTGGGGCGGGATGACCGCGCTCGGCTACTTCGCACCCGACCTGCTGCTCTACAGCCGCGGCAAGGAGCGCCAGGAGACGATCAGCCGGGAGCTCCCGGACACCCTCGACCAGCTGTCGATCTCCGTCGAGGCCGGCCTCGGGTTCGAGGCCGCCCTGTCGCGGGTCGGCCGGTCGGGGATGGGACCGCTCGCCGCTGAACTGGTCCGCACGATGCAGGACATCCAGGTGGGGGTGCCGCGCACCAAGGCGCTGCGCAACCTCGCCGACCGGGTCGAGTCGCCGGACCTCCGCCACTTCGTGCTGGCGGTCGTGCAGGCCGAGAGCTACGGGATCCCGATCGCCGACGTGCTGCGCACCCAGGCCGCCGAGCAGCGCACCAAACGGCGGCAGCGTGCCGAGGAACAGGCGATGAAGATCCCCGTGAAGATCATCTTCCCGCTGGTCCTGTGCATCCTGCCCACGCTGTTCATCGTGATCCTCGGCCCCGCCGTGATCCAGATCAGCCGCACCCTGTTCGGCGAGGGCGGCGCGTTCTGACGGGCGCTTCCGCGGAGGCGGCGGGACCAGCGGCTGCCGCGCCCCTCGCCGTGTGATATCCACAGGCTCGGATGGTCCGCACGCCTGTCCTCCGCTGGCGCGCAGTACCGTTCCGGCGGTCACGACAGATCGTTGCCGAGGCACGGGGGACATGTCACCATGGCCGTCGAGGAACACCGACGGATCGCCCTGCACCGCGCAGCCGCGGAGAGCTGGGGCGAGGAGGTCGCGGACGCCTTGATGGATTCCATCGCCCCGTCCGGCCACGAGCTGGCGACCCGTCAGGACATCGACGGGATCCTCACCGCGATGGACGCCATGGACGAACGGTGGGATGAACGCCTCACCGAGATGGACCAGCGCTGGAACGAACGCTTCGGATCGATGGACCACCGCCTCCACGAGATGGACCAGCGCTGGAACGAACGCTTCGGATCGATGGACCACCGCCTCCACGAGATGGACCAGCGCTGGGACGAACGCTTCGGATCGATGGACCACCGCCTCCACGAGATGGACCAGCGGTGGCAGGCCGAGGGCAGGGCGCTGCGGGCGGAGCTGATCGGCGCCATCGACCGACGCGTCGGCGATGCGATCACCACGCAGACCCGCATCCTGATGGTCTCGCTGTTCGTCGCGCTCGTCGCGATCGCCGGACTGGCCTTCGGGCTGAACTGAACCGCGGGCACGGCGGGGTCAGCGGCTGCCGCGGCCGAACTCGCTCGCGGTCAGCCCCGGCGGTCGGGAGACGTCGAGGCGTTCGTGCGGGGCCGGGGTGCCGCGCTCCTCGAGCGCACGGTCGAGCCACCCCTCCTGCCACGCCCGCCACAGCCGCGGCAGGTCCCACGCCCGCAGGCCGACCAGCGTCGCGCCTCGCCGTCCCCGGCGGGTCACCCGCCCCTCCGCGACCAGCAGCCAGGCGTGCAGCACCGTCCACGCACAGTCGGCGAGGTGCCGCTCGAAGAAGGTGATCTGGGTCGTGCCGGTGCGGTCGTCCAGCGACAGGAACAGCACCCGCTGGCCCGACCGCTGCGGTGGCGACTGCACCGCGACCTTCACCCCGGCGACCCGCACCCGGGTCTGGGTCGGGGCTGCCTCGAGGTCGCAGGCGCGAACCACCCCGAGGGCATCGAGCAGGGGCTCGTAGAAGCTGATCACGTGCCGGGAGACGTCCATGCCGGTCATCGCGAGCTCGTCACGGACCCGGTCCGCGTCGTGCTCCTCCGGCAGCTGCGGGACGTGGTCGGCGTGCAGGTCCAGGCGGGTCTGCTCGGAGCGTGGTGCGTCGGGGCCGCCGCCGTCGGCCGTGCCACCTCGACGTCGCCGGGTGCGGGCCGCCCACAGCTCCTCCACGGTCAGGCGCAGCGCACGTCGTCCCGCCGGTCCCCCGCGACGGCCGACCCCGGCGAGCTGGTCCAGCGCACCGGCCTGCACCAGCGCCACCGCCGTCGGCTGCGACAACCCGCCCCGCTCGTACAGGTCGGCGAGCGACGTGAAGGGGCGGTGGGTCGTCAGCGCCTCCACCTCGGCGTCGGTGATGCCGGTCACGTCCTGCAGGCCGATGCGCACGGCGTAGCGGTAGCCGCCACCCGCCTCGCCGGCGTCGAACCCGGTGGGCGGGACGGGGTGCTCGCGGTCGGCGGGCCAGCGCCAGCCGGGCGGGAGCGCCGGGTCGGGGTCGCCGCCACGGGCCCGTGCCCGCAGCGCGCCGGTCAGCCCCAGCAGGTGCCCGGCGAGCCCGCGGTCGACCACCTCGACGGTGTAGGCCGGCCGTGAACGGTTGACGTCCGGCGGGAGCACGGCGACGCCGAACAGCCGGCACTCGTCGAGGATCATCCGGCGCGGGTACATGCCGGGG
>SKNO01000146.1 GCA_007120465.1 Nitriliruptoraceae bacterium | reverse complement strand
GTTCGCCCACACTCATGCCGGAAGAGCCCGATCTTCTACCTGCAGGACATCCTCGTTCGGCCCGAGCACCAGCGGCGAGGCATTGGGCGGCGCCAGCTGACCGCCTGTCTCGAGCGCTACCGGCACGTCCGCCAGAAGGTCCTCCTCACCGACGATGACGATGCGCAACGGCGGTTCTGCGAACGATTCGGATACCGCAGACGCGGCGACCTCGACGCCCCGATCAACGCCTCCGTGCGGTTCGACAACTGAACAGCGAACTCAGCCGGCATAGCTGTGTGCGGGTCGGCGCCAAGACCGACCGCCCGAATCGGATCACGGTTGCGTGCGCCCGCTGCGGACCGTGCGGCGAAGGACCGCACATGAGCGTCCCGTGTGGGCTGTCGTGGCTACCACCCGCTCGAGACCGGTGCTTCGAGGTTGGTGTGCCGCTCGAAACGAGTTCAGCCCCAGAAGATGCCGGTGGGGTCGCGGTCGATCTCGTCGAGGAGGTCTTGGGTATCGGGGGTGCGACCGGCCACGTCGTACTCGTTGAACGTGAGGTTCCGGTCTCGCCAGTAGATCGACCATCGGTTGCGGGAGTTCGTGTAGTGCAACTGCGCGATCGGGAACCGTGTCCGGTCTGGTCCGTACTCGGGCCGCCGTGGTGGACGGCACTCCAGGATCGTGACGGGTCGATCGGTGACGTCCACCTCGAGGCGGACCTGGTTGCGAGCAGGTTCCGGGACTCGTTGCTGGGCCGACCGCCGGATCTGGTCGAGCGCACCTGCAGGGATCATGAGGGATCGTTCGTGCCGGGTCGCCGGATCCTGATCTTCCGTGGCTCGACAACGACGACGCCGCCGCGGAGATCGTCGAGCGGGTGGGCTCTCATCCGTGGCTGCCGCCACGACCACCGGGGCACGTTCGCCGGCGAGGTGCTCCTCGACCACCGTGTGTACGTCGTGACCGTGCCGACGCGGCGCCGTCGCCTGATCGTGAGGGAGGTTCTCGTCGAGCTGGAGTCTCACGCGGGCAGCGGGTGGATCTCTTCGCGCGCGAGCGCTGCACCGTAGGCCGCAGCGGCCCGGACCCCCTCGACCGTCGAGGTCGGGTACTGCCGGAGGATCTCGTCCTCGCTCAGGCCCGCTGCCAGGCAGTCAAGGATGACGCTGACAGGGATGCGGGTGCCGCGGACACGGGCATGGCCATGGACCACGTCGGGGTCGGTGACGATGAGGTCAGCCCGCTGATCGGTCATATCTCCAGTGGAGCCTCGAAGAGTGCGTCGACCATCGTGGCTGTGGATGGAGGGGATGCTCAGGATGCCGGCACGCCCGGTGCCGTCAGCAGGTCCTCCCAAGACCGCATCGACCTCCGTCCTTCCCGTCTCCGGCGAGCAGGACCTAGCTGGGCCGCGGTCGCGTTCTCGATCAGCCGCTCAGGCGAAGGGTCAGGGCTCTCCCCGCTGAGCCCCCGACCGTGCGTGCTGGGCGTGACGCAGGTGACGTGGTCCACCAGGTGGGGTAGCAGCGCCGCCCAACCGCTCTCGCCGTCCTCCAGGCGGCCGTGCAGCAGCACCAGGGGCGGCCCTGGCAATGGACGCGCGCGACGATCTTGGTGCCGTCGCCGCGGCGTCCTCGAACCCGGCGGGGTCGAGCGCGTCCCGGCGGTGGCGGCGGAACCCCTTCCAACGGACCGGTCAGCGGGTCACAGGTCGGTGCTGGTGCGCACGATCGAGAAGCGGATCAGGTCGTCTCGGACGAAGGCCTCGGTGGCCCCGACCACCTCGTCGCCCTCGTCGACGTGGTCGTGGTCCAGCACCAGGACGGCGCTCTCCGATGCGACGCCGAGCATGTCCGCGACGTGCTGTGGCGCGTTGACCGCGTGGATCGAGGCCACCGAGTACCGCACCACCCGCCCGGTCCACCGGCGCATGAAGGCGAAGGTCGATCGCTCGGCGGTCACCTCCGATGCCGATCGGGTCAGGTGGTCCGCGGGGACGTAGTCCCGGCTGAGCACGGCGGGCTCCCCCGACGCTCGGTACAGGCGGTCGATCACGATGCCGACCGTGTCGTCTGGGACGCCGGCACGGGCGCATACCTTCGGTGGCAGCGGTTCCTCGGCGAGGCGCACGATGTCGAGTGTGGGTTCGTGCCCGAACCGCTCGATCACGGACAGGAACGGGGCATCCTCGGCGAGATTCGCCCGGATGTCGAGGGCGTGGCGGTTGATGAAGGTGCCCACGCCGTGAACCCGCAGCACCTTGCCCTCCATCTGCAGGGCCAGCAGCGCCGAGCGGACCGTCGGACGGCTGAAGCCGATCTCCCGGGTCAGCCGGTCCTCCGCGGGCAACCGCGCCGCGCCCTCGTCGGCGAGCCGCCTGGCGAGCGCTTCGAGTTCCTGCTTCGCCTGTTCGTAGTGCGTCTCGACGCTCACACGCCGTCCCAGCCCCGTGCTGTCGCTCACCGCTCCCGCTCCCCGTTCCGACCCGGTAGGTGCGACGTGGACCTCCACGTCCGATCGGCGCGCACCTGTCCCTGGCCCGGCGGCGGATCTGCGGCGCCCCCCGATCACCGCACGGAAGCATAGGCGGTGCGAGGCGCCGCGGGGCCGAGGGCGCGTGTGACCGCGGTGCCGCATCCCGGCCCGCAGCCGGCGGGGTTCACAGCGCGTCGAAGGAGTCCTGCAGCGCCGCGACCAGCAGGTCGACCTCGTCCTCGGTGATCACCAGCGGCGGGGCGAGCCGCACCGTCCGCTCGTGGGCGTCCTTGGACAGCACACCCCGTCGGAGCAGGCCCTCGCACACCGCCCGGGCCGGGACACCAGGCTCGAGGTCGATGCCCACCCACAGGCCGATCGAGCGCACCTCACGGACCCGATCGGAGCGCAGGCCCTTGAGCCCGGTGGCCAGCCGCGCACCCATCTCGGTGGCGCGGGCCTGGAACTCTCCGGTCTCGAGCAGCGCGACGACCGCCCGGCCCACCGCGCAGGCCAGCGGGTTCCCGCCGAAGGTGCTGCCGTGGGAGCCGGGCGTGAACACGTCCATGATGTCCGGATCGGCGATGACCGCGGAGACGGGGACGACCCCACCGCCGAGGGCCTTGCCCAGGATCATCACGTCCGGGCGGACCTCCTCGAGGTCGCAGGCGAAGGTCCTGCCGGTGCGGCCGAGGCCGGACTGGATCTCGTCATCGATGAACAGCACCCCCGCATCGCGGGTGATCCGGCGCACCTCGGTCAGGTACCCCTCGGGCGGGATGATGACCCCGGCCTCGCCCTGGATCGGTTCGAGCAGCACCGCCGCGGTGGTCTCGTCGATCGCATCGGCCAGGGCCTGCGCGTCACCGAACGGGACCGACCGGAAGCCGGGGGTGAACGGTCCGAACCCTTCACGAGCGGTCGGGTCCGACGAGAACCCGACGATCGTGGTGGTGCGGCCGTGGAAGTTGCGTGCTGCGACCACGATCGTGGCCTGGTCAGCCGGGATCCCGCGCACCTGGTAGCCCCAGCGCCGCGCGAGCTTGATCGCCGTCTCGACCCCCTCGGCGCCGGTGTTCATCGGCAGGACCGAACCGAGCCCCGTGAGCCGGGACAGGTCGTCGCAGAACGGTCCCAGCTGGTCGTGGTGGAAGGCGCGGCTGGTCAGCGTCACGCGTCGGAGCTGTGTCTCGGCCGCCTCGATCAGGGCGGGGTGGCGGTGGCCGAAGTTGAGCGCCGAGTACCCCGCGAGGGCGTCGAGGTAGCGACGTCCCTCGACATCGGTGACCCAGGCACCCTCCGCCTCCGCGAGCACCACCGGGAGCGGGTGGTAGTTGGGTGCGACGTGGCGCTCGAGCTCGGCGATGTCCGCGGGACCGACGTGCGTCGACATGCAGCGACCTCCGATCAGGCTCGGTGGGGCGGCGGCCGATCACGGGTCGCCCCAGACTAACGCGCACGGTACGCGGGACGGGGTGGCTGCCCTAGCGTCGATGGTCCTCAGACGCGCACCCGACGGTCCCGAGCGCGTTCGTGCCCGCTCCCGCCCCGAGGTGGTGCGCGCCAGCCGCCCGGCCGGGCCGCCGGTCCCGTCACCAGCGTCAGCTGGTGCGGCCGCCGAGGGCGGTGATGATCGCGCGCAGCCACGGCCCCAGGTCGCCCGGATGGCGCGAGGAGATGAGGTTGCCATCGACGACCACCTCCTCGTCCACCCAGTCGCACCCGGCGTTGATCATGTCGTCGCGGATCGCCATGAAGCTCGTGGCACGTCGACCCTCGACGATCCCGGCGGAGATCGGGACCCACCCCGCGTGGCAGATGAAGGCGAGCGGCTTGCCGGCCGCGTCGAAGGTGCGGACCAGGTCGAGGACCGCGTCGGACTGCCGCAGGGCGTCGGGGGCGAAGCCACCCGGGATCACCAGACCAGCGAAGTCCTCGGCGTCGAGATCCTCCACGCGTGCGTGGACGCGCACCGGGCCGTGGCCGCGCTTGCCGCGGACGTCGTCGCCATCCGGGCTGGCGAGGGTCACCTCGGCGTGCTCCTCGCGGAGGCGCAGCACGGGGTAGAGCAGCTCGGTGTCCTCGAACAGGTCGGCGGCGAGCACCAGGACGCGGGTTCCGGACAGGCTCATGGGGGCTCCTCGTTCTCGTCGGGTAGGTCATCGACCCTACGGCCCAGGGCAGTGACGCGCATCCGCCGCCCCGTCCGGACGCCCGTGACGCGACGAGGGGTACAGCATCCATGATCTTCGTAGGACAGGGAACCTCTCGCCGCGCTGGCGAGGCGCACGGGTGCGGGCCGCAGGCGTGCGGTGGCATCGCACACGTGTCCCCCACATGATGGGTCCGGTCAGCCCCCCCGGGGCGGATCAGCGGGAACGATCGGGATCGTTCGATGGAACATCATGCCGGAGTCTCAAGGTTCACGTATCCAACAGGAATAAGGAAGCTATACTATCCGTTACCAGTGATGTAAGACCGGATGCGGTCCCGGTCGGTCCTGCCTCGGTGACCGTGGCCACGACGTCCGGAGACCGCCGAAGGACAACGACACACGCGCGCGAGGAGGTGATGTGCATGCTGATGAGGTTCGACCCCTTCCGTGAGCTCGACCGCATGACCTCGCAACTGTTCGCCGACGTGCGGACGCCGCGGGCGATGCCGATGGACGCCTACCGGCACGAGGACGCGCTGCACGTCCACTTCGATCTGCCCGGCATCGACCCCGACTCGATCGAGCTGACGGTCGAGCAGAACGTGCTGTCCGTGACCGCCCGTCGGGACGCGGTGCACCCCGAGCCTGACGAGCTCATCGTCACCGAGCGGCCGCTGGGCACCTTCACCCGTCAGGTGTTCCTCGGTGACGGCCTGGACCCCGAGAAGCTCGAGGCCACGTACCGCAACGGTGTGCTGCACCTGACCGTCCCGGTGCTGGAGTCCGCCAAGCCGCGGCGGGTCCCGATCGCGATCGAGGGCGGCGAACAGCAGGCGATCACGGCCGGTCAGGCCGCCTGATCGCCGCCGTGCTGGAGCGCCGTGCGTCCCGTTCCGGCACGGCCGCCCCCACGGGCCCGCTCCCGGCGGGCCCGTCGCCCGTCGGGCTCACGCCGTGCCCCGACCCGTCGACGAAGGAGGTGTCGTGATGTCGCGATGGCGCGGACGTCGCGCCTTGTCCGCTGCCCGGCTGCTCCCGGCGTTGGCCCTGTGGACCGTCGTGCCGGCGGGGCCGGCCGCCGCACAGGCGCGTCTCACCACCTCGTGGCCCGCCGTGGAGGTCGAGCTGACCACCGAGGACGGGCGACTCAACGCCACCGGCAACACCGGCCGCGTCACCCGCGTGCCGCTGGTGGTGACCAACTCCGGCTCGGCCGTGCTCGAGGACGTGTCGCTGTCCGCCGACCCGCCGTCGGGTTCTACGGTCACCTGACCGGCCGGGAGAACCTGCGCTACACGACCCGCCATCAACGGGATGCCGCGCGACGCCGCCGAACGGGCATCGACGAGGTCCTCGGGCAGGTCGGGCTGACCGACGCGGCTGACCGACCGGTGGGGCAGTACTCCAGGGGGATGCAGCAGCGGCTCGGCATCGCTGACGCGCTGGTCAAGGACCCCGAGGTGCTGATCCTGGACGAACCGACGATCGCGATCGACCCCCGCGGGGTCGCCGAACTGCTCGCGCTGATCCGTCGGTTGCGTGACGAGCACGGCGTCACGGTGCTGCTGTCGTCGCACCTGCTGCACCAGGTCCAGGAGGTGTGCGACCGGGTGGGGATCTTCGTCGGGGGACGGCTCGTCGCGGCCGGGACGATCGACGAGCTGGGTCGGCAGCTGTCGGGAGGTCGCCAGACGCTCGAGGTGGCGGTCGACGGGGCTCTCGACCGCGCCAGGTGCGTGGTCGAGTCCCGCCTCGCGGACGTCGAGGTGACCCACGAGGACGGGCTGCTGATCGTCTCGGCCCCGGGGGATCCCCGGCGTGTGCTCAGCCGGGCGCTGCAGGCCGAGGCACTGCCGGTCACCCACCTGCGCGTGCGGGCCGGCGGGCCGTCGCGCGCAAGGAGCTCGCGCCGGACCTGGCCGGGCTGCCCTCGGTGTTCCTGCGGGTGTTCACGATCCAGCGGGAGGGGGCGCCCTTCTCCTTCGTGACCTTCGTCGCACTGATCGGTCCGCTGCTCGGTATCGCCGTCGGGTTCGACGCCATCAGCAGCGAGCGGGTCGACCGCACGCTGCCCCGCCTGCTGTCCCAGCCGATCCACCGTGACGACGTGATCAACGGCAGGTTCGTCGCCGGGCTGGCGGCGATCGTGCTCACCGCGTTGACCGCGGTGGTCGCGGGGATCGCGATCGTCGGGCTCGGGGTGATCCCCTCCCGCGGGGACGCCGGTCGCCTGCTGGCGTAGCTCGTCGTCTCGATCGTGTACGTCGGGGTGTGGCTGGCCCTGGCGATCCTGCTGTCGGTGCGCCTGCGACGGGCGGCGACCTCGGCGATGGCCGGACTGGCGGTGTGGCTCGTGCTGACGCTGTTCGGCGGCCTGATCGTCGGCCTGATCGCCGACGCGGTGGCGCCCATCGGCGGGCAGGCCACCGCGGGCGACGTGATCCGCAACGTGCAGGTCGAGCGCGCGCTCGGTCGGGTCTCGCCGAGCTTCCTCTACGAGGAGGCGATCGGTCCGTTGCTGGCACCCGAGCAGCGCACCCTGGCCGCGGCCATCTCGCCCCTCCAGGCCTACCGGGTGATCCCCGGCGAGCTGTCGCTCACCCAGAGCCTGCTGCTCGTGTGGCCACAGATGGTCGGGCTGGTGGCGCTCGCCGTGGCGCTGTTCGCGCTGGCGTACGTCTCCTTCCTCCGGGAGGAGGTCAGAGCCTGAGACTGAGCGCGGTCGCGCCCTGCGCGATCGTCGATGTCCTCGCAGCCGCCCGGGTGCGCGACCCGCGCCGTCATCGGCAGCAGCCGGCGGGCGCTACGGTCGGGGCGATGGACACCGCACCGGCCCAGGTCACCGTCGCCCTCGACGCCGTCATCATGGCGGTGTCGGACCGTCAGCCGCGCCTGCTGGTGGTCGGGCCGGAGAGCGACCTGCCGGTGCTTCCTGCGGGGCCGCTCGACCCGCGTGGGGACGCGACGCTCGAGCTCGGCCTGCGGCGCTGCGTGGTGGAGCAGACCGGGTTGGAGGTCGGGTACGTCGAGCAGCTGTACACCTTCGGGGACCGCGGCCGCCGCCCGGACGCCGGTCCGCAGCGGCAGCTCAGCGTCGCGTACCTGGCGCTGGTGCGGGAGGCGGCACCACCGCTCGAAGCGGGCTTCCTCGACGTCTACGAGCTGTTCCCCTGGGAGGACCACCGCAACGGAGAACCCGCGGTGCTGGGGGAGACGATCCGCCCGGCGCTCGCGCGGTGGGCCGGCGACGATCCCGACCGGCGCGAACGGGTGGCCACCTGCCTCGGCCCGCCCTGGGACGGGATCAGGGTGCTCGAGCGGTACGAGTTGCTCTACAGCGCCGGCCTGGTGGACGAGTGCGCCCTCGACGCGGGACAGGCACCGGCGGGTCGCGGCGTCGGTCGGGCGATGCGCTTCGATCACCGGCGGATCGCCGCGACGGCGCTCGGGCGGCTGCGGGGCAAGCTGACCTACCGCCCGGTGGTGTTCGAGCTGCTGCCGGAGCGGTTCACCCTGCTGGAGCTGCAGCGCACCGTCGAGGCCCTCGCCGGGACGACGCTGCACAAGCAGAACTTCCGACGGCTGGTCGAACGCACCGGGTTGGTGGAGGGCACCGGCGAGCGGGTCCGCGGGCTCGGTGGCCGCCCGGCGGAGCTGTTCCGCTACCGCCCCGCGGTGCTGACCGAGCGGCCCCGCCCCGGCGTCACCCCGCTGTACCGCTGACCGGACGCCGCCGGGACGCCCGGACCGCTGCGCCGCATGCCCGGACCGCTGCGCCGGATGGCCGGGTCCGATGCGCGCGCCGCCCCGGGCATCGGGTACGCTCCCGCAGTAATGCTCGATGCGAGCATAAGTCCTGCCCCGTCAGAGAGGCCTGGGATGTCCGCTACCGCACCGCCCGCCACCGCCCCGCTGCCGGTCCTCGACCGCCTCGCCGGCCACCTCCCCGAGCTCGACCAGCACATCGTCGCGCCGATCCTCGAGGACATCGAGCGGCTCAAGCGCCAGCGCAACGCGGTCGTGATCGCCCACAACTACATGACCCCCGACATCTTCCACGGTGCCGCCGACGTGCGGGGGGACTCGCTGCAGCTGGCCCGGCTCGCGGCGGAGACCGACGCCGACGTGATCGTGATGGCTGGGGTGCACTTCATGGCCGAGACGGCCAAGATCCTCAGCCCCGACAAGACGGTGCTGATCCCGGACCCGCGCGCCGGCTGCTCCCTCGCCGAGTCGATCAGCGGCGCCGACGTCCGGGCGCTGCGGGCACGCTACCCGGGCGTCCCGGTGGTGACCTACGTCAACACCTCGGCGGAGGTCAAGGCGGAGTCGGACATCACCTGCACCTCATCGAACGCGGTCAAGGTCGTTGAGTCGCTGGGGGTCGACCGGGTGCTGTTCCTGCCCGACCGCTACCTCGGCAGCTGGGTCGCCAGCCAGACCGACGTCGAGGTGATCGGGTGGGAGGGGGCCTGCGAGGTCCACGAACGGTTCACCGGCGAGGAGCTCGCGCAGCTGCGCGCGGCGGACCCGGAGCTCAAGATCATCGCCCACCCGGAGTGCCCACCGGACGTGCTGGACGCCTCCGACGTCGTCGGGTCCACCTCCCAGATGAGCGCCTGGGTACGCGACCACCAGCCGGCCCGGGCAGTGCTGGTCACCGAGTGCTCGATGGCGGACAACGTCGCGCAGGAGGCGCCGAACACGACCTTCGTGCGGCCCTGCAACATGTGCCCGCACATGAAGCGCATCACGGTGCAGAACATCCGTACCGCGCTGGAGACGATGCAGCACCCCGTCGAGGTCGCCCCGGAGATCGCCGCCCGCGCCCGGCGCGCGGTGGCCGCGATGCTGGAGGTGCGCTGACCGGTGGCCGACCTCCTCTCCGACGCGACCGCCCACCGGGCCGTCGTCGTCGGTTCGGGCATCGCCGGGCTGAGCGTCGCGCTCGAGCTCGGTGACTGCGTGGTCGTCACCGCCGGCACCCTCGGCGACGGCGCGAGCCGGTTGGCGCAGGGCGGCATCGCCGCGGCGTTGGGGGGCGACGACACCCCCGCCTCCCACGCCGCCGACACCCGCGCGGTG
>SKNO01000069.1 GCA_007120465.1 Nitriliruptoraceae bacterium | reverse complement strand
CCGACCCCGGAGCCCGAGCCGGCCCCGGAGCCCCAACCGACCCCGGAGCCGGTGGCGGAGCCCGAGCCGACCCCGGAACCGGCACCGGAGCCCGAGCCGACCCCGGAAGCGGCACCGGAGCCCGAGCCGGGCGCGGAAGCGGCACCGGAGCCCGAGGCGGCACCGCCGCGTCCGGACACACCCCCCGACGAGCCCGCCCCGGAGGAGGCGACGTCGGAGGACGAGAGGTCCTCCAGCTGACCGGTCAGGGGGTCCGCGCCGGGCTGCCCACCAGCTGCGTCCGGGCGAGGTCGGCGTACAGGCCACCGCGCGCCATCAGCTCGGTGTGGGTGCCCTGCTCCACGATCCGACCGCGGTCGAGCACGACGATCACGTCGGCGTCGACCACGGTGGACAGCCGGTGGGCGATCACCAGGCTGGTCCGGCCACGGAGCGTCTCGGCGAGTGCGGCCTGGACGAGCCGTTCCGACTCGGTGTCGAGGTGGGCGGTGGCCTCGTCGAGGATCACCACCGCCGGGTCCTTGAGCAGCACCCGCGCGATCGACAGCCGCTGCTTCTCCCCGCCGGAGAGGCGGTAGCCGCGTTCACCGACGATCGTGTCGTACCCGTCGGGGAGCCGTTCGATCAGCGCGTGGATCCGGGCCGCGTCCGCGGCGCGCACGATCTGCTCGTCGGACGCGCCGGGCTGCGCGTACCGGAGGTTCATCGCGATCGAGTCGTGGAACAGGTGGGGATCCTGGCTGACCACCCCGACGGCGTCGGCCACCGACCTGAGGGTGAGGTCGCGCACGTCGTGGCCGTCGAGCAGCACCCGCCCCTCGGTCACGTCGTAGAGCCGCGGCACCAGCGACGACAGCGTCGACTTCCCGGCGCCGGATGGCCCCACGATCGCGACCATCGTGCCGGGTGGGATGTCGAGGTGGATGTCGCGCAGGATCCACTCCGACGCCTCCTCGCCGTGCTCGGAGCGGGGGCCCTCGAGCGAGGCGAGCGCCGAGGCGCCGGCCGCGGGGTAGCGGAAGCTGACCCGATCGAAGGTGACGTGCCCGCGCGGCTCGGTCAGCGCCACGGCGTCGTCGCGTTCGGTGATCGGCACGGGCAGGTCCAGGACCTCGAACACCCGCTCGAAGCTGACGAGCGCGGTCATCAGGTCGACGCGGGCGTTCGACAGTTGGGCGAGGGGCCCGTACAGCTGGGTGACCAGCAGGCCGAGCGCGACCACGTCACCCACGGCGAGCCCCCCGTCGATCACGATGAACCCGCCGATCAGGTAGACGAGTCCTGTCGCGATCGCGCCGACGAACCCGAGGGCCGCGAACAGCGACCGTCCGGTCAGCGCCTGCTTGACCCCGAGCTGTGCGACCCGCTCCGCCCGGTCGTGGAAGGCCTCGACCTCACGGTCCAGCCGCCCGAACAGCTTCACGAGCAGCGCGCCGGCGACGTGGAAGCGCTCGGTCATCACCGAGTTCATCTCGGCGTTGACGCCCATCGCCTCCCGCGAGAGCACCTGGAGGCGGCGTCCGACGATCCGCGCCGGGACGATGAACAGCGGCAGCAGGGCCACGGCGACGAGGGTCACCCGCCACTCCAGCGCGAGCATCGTCGCGAGCGTGACGGTCACGCTGATCAGGTTGTCGACGATCCCGCCGAGGGTGCCCGTCAGGGCCCGTTGGGCACCGATCACGTCGTTGTTCAGCCGGGTGATGAGCGACCCGGTCTGCGTGCGGGTGAAGAAGGCGATCGGCATCGACTGCACGTGGCGGTACAGCAGGGTCCGTAGCTCCAGGATGAACCCCTCGCCGATCGACGAGGACAGCCACCGCTCCACCATCGAGAGGACCGCGACGGCGACGGCCACCGCCAGCATCGCGACGAACAGCCACACCAGCAGGGAGGTGTCGCCCTGGGGGATGGCACGGTTGATGATCTCGCGGATCAGCAGGGCCGGGAGCACCCCGGCCGCCGAGGTCGCCACGATCAGCCCGACGAAGGCGAGCAACCGCTTGCGGTAGTTGTGGGTCAGCCCCCAGGCCCGCCGGGCCACGTGCCGGTCGACACCGCGCCCCTTGAGCTCCTCGATGTCGCCCATCGGGCGCATCGGCATGCCACCGTGTCCACGCAAGGTCGGTCCTCGGGTCGTGTGGGCCGGCGTCGCAGCACGTCACCGGTTGGTCGGAACCCCCGCCACCCGCGTAGCCTGTCGGGTCATGGGCGTCACCGCACCTCCGTTCCCAACGCTGCGCGCGGACCGGTCGCTTCCCCGCTCCGCGCCGCTCGCGGTCACCTCGATGCTGCTGCTCGGTGGCGGCGTCCTGGTCGGGTCGTCGCTGCAGGCGGCTGCACGGGTCCGCCGCATGCGCGCCCGCGGTCGCGAGGTGCCCGCCCTCGACCACGAGCTCGCTCTCCCCGGCCGCGAACCCGTGCGCCGCGTCGCGGTGATCGGCGACTCGGCCGCCGCCGGGCACGGCCTGCCCGACGCCGAGCTCGCCTGGTCCCGGATCGTGGCACGGGCGCTGCACCGGCACGACGGGCGTGCCACCAGCGTGCACAACGCCGCGGTCGACGGCGCGCGGATCGGCGACGTGCTGGCGCACCAGCTCCGCATCGTCGAGGGTGCGGAAGTGGTGGTCGTCAACGTCGGCGTCAACGACGCGATCCACGGTCACCGTCCGGCGCGGGTCGCGCGCGAGATGCGCACGCTGCTCACCCGGATCCGGGAGTCGGCTGCGCCGGATGCCGCGATCGTGCTGCTGAGCGCACCGGATCTGTCGGTCGCACCCGGGCTGCCGGCGATCCTGCGGCCACCGCTCGGCCTGGTGTGCCGAGCCACCGCCCGCGTCCAGGTCCGGGTCGCGCGGGCCTGCGACGTGGAGGTGATCCGGCTGCCCTGGCAGGTCCTCCCGCCGGAGGTGTTCGGCGCCGACGGGTTCCACCCGGGCGCGGTCGGGCACCGACGGCTCGCGGCGGCGATCATCGAACGGCTGCTCGGCGCCGCCTGGGTCTGAAGAGGTCCGGTCCCCCGACGGTGCGGCGCTGCTGCCGACGCGTCGCGGTGGCTGGCTACGCTCGGCTCGCGGTGGACCTCCCGCCTCGTCGTGGACGCCGGTCCGCCTGCCCGCCGCCCTGCCGCGCTCGCACCACCTCGAGGTCCCCGTGACGGACGACGCCCAGCCCGCCCTCACCGCCGAGGAGCGCGCGCTGCTCGGCCGGTACCTCACCGATCCCGACGGCGAGGTGTTCGCGCTCACCGACCTGCCGGAGGTCGTCAAGGGCGCCCTGTTCGCCCGGTACTCACGCTACGGCGGGTCGCTCAAGCGGCTGTTCGTCGACGAGTTCGCCGACGACCTGGCCACCGAGGATCCCGCCGCCCGCGCCGCGCAGCTCTACGACCGGATCTTCTCGGAGTACGGGGACGACTCGGTGGCGCAGCTCGGCGGGGCCCACGTCGCCCTGGAGGACGTCTCCAACCTCGTGACCAAGCGGATCGAGTGGGGCCGGCTCGCCGCCTACCTCGAGCAGTCGACCCGCTACATCCCCTACGACAGCCAGCCCGGGGGGCGCTACCGCTACCACCGCGACGCCGACATCATGGCCGGTCGCCACGCCGACGCGTACCTCCGCGAGCTGGACGCGATCTTCGAGATCTACGCCGCGCTGGTCCCGGAGGTGCTGACCTGGGTCCGCGAGCGCTGGCCCCGCGACGAGGCCACCTCCGGCTTCGTCTACACCAACGCCACCAAGGCCAAGGCCCTGGACCTGCTCCGCGGGCTGCTGCCGGCCGCGACCACCTCCAACCTCGGGATGTTCGCGTCGGGCCAGTCCTACGAGGGGCTCCTGCTGCGGCTGCGCAGCGACCCCCTGGCCGAGTCGAGGGAGGTGGCCGACCGGCTGCTCACCGAGCTCCGCAAGGTGATCCCGTCCTTCCTGACCCGCGTGGACCGGCCGGACCGAGGCGGCGCCTGGTCGGAGTACCTGGCCCGGACACGCGACGAGACCCGGGCGCTGGCCCGCGAGCTGGTCACCCCCGAGCTGGTCCAGCCCGCCGAGCTCGTCACCCTGGTCGACCACGCCCCCCGGGACCCCGTGGACGCCGAGGTGGCACTGGTCACCGCCGCCCTGTACCCGCACGTCACGATCCCGGAGGCCCAGTTGGAGGCCGAGGTGCGGACCTGGGACGCGGATCGAAGGGCTGCGGTGCTCCGGGCCTACGTCGGGGATCGCACCAACCGTCGTCACCGGCCCGGACGCGGGTTCGAGCGGGTGTGGTACCGGTTCGACGTGCTGGGGGACTACGGCGGGTTCCGGGACCTGCAACGCCACCGGATGCTCACGATCGAGTGGCAGGACCTGACCACCGAGCACGGCTACGAGACCCCGCCCGAGCTCGAGGAGGCCGGGGTCGACCACCGGTGGCGCGAGGCGCTGGAGCGGTCCGCCGCCCTGTACGAGCAGCTCCTGCCCGACCACCCGGTGCAGGCCCAGTACGCCGTGTGCTTCGCCTATCGGGTCCGCTACGTGATGCAGCTGAACGCCCGCGCGGCGATGCAGATGCTCGAGCTGCGTTCCACCCCCCAGGGGCACCCCCAGTACCGCCGGGTCGTGCAGGAGATGCACCGGCTCATCCGCGACGAGGCCGGCCACACCGCGGTGGCCGACGCCATGCGCCACGTCGACCACGGCGCCAGCGAGCTCGAGCGGCTCGAGTCGGAGCGGGCCGCGGAGCGGCGCCGGCAGGCCCGGGGCGACGCAGGCACCCCGGAGGCGTCGGCGGCCTCGGCAACCACGGAGGTGGAGGGATGAACGCGCGCGCCCGGTCCGTCCTGCTCGGCCTGGGGCTCGGGGTCGCCCCGATCCTGCTGCTGGACCTCGCGGCGACGCTGCGTGCCAGCCACGTCGCCGACCCCGGCGGGACGAGCTTCTGGTGGGTCGTGGCCTGCTACCTCGGCACGGGGGCGCTCAGCGCCCTCGGGTTGATGCTCGGTTCACGGGACCGGTTGCTGGCGGGCGTCGCGCTGGTGGTGCTGCTCGTCGGGGTCGCGCCCTGGACCCCGGTGGCGGGGCTCGACCGCCTCAGCGAGCTGCCGCTGGTGCCCTTCGGGAGCGGCGGGCTCGACGCGATCGGGATCGGGTTCGCGCTGGTCGGCGCGTACGCCTACGTGCTGATCCGCGGCAGCCGCACCTGACGGCCGCCCCCGTTCGGCCGGCTGCGGCGCGTCGCGGATGCCGATCCCACGGTCATGGCAAGGGGAGGTGCAACCGGGGGTGTTCGGCGCCGCGGGGGCGTCCACCTCACTCCACCGTGACGGTGACGCGGTCGATCACGATCGGCGCGAACGGGGTGCCGTCACCGCGGACGAACTCGACCGCCAGCTGCCGCTCGCCGGGGCCGACCGGCACCGAGACGGTGACGCTGTCGCACGGGTCCGCCACGGTGCACCCGTCCCACTCGACGGGGATGCGGTCGCCGTCGACGAACACCGCCAGCGAGCCCGCCTCCTCGGCGTCGAGGGTGAGGTCCTCCAGCGCGCTGCGGACGGGGCCGATGCTCCCGCCGGTCACCTCGACGACGACGTCGAGGTCACCCGCGTCGACGGTGGCGCCGTCGTCAGGCGACACGATCGCGACCTCGCTGTCGTCGCGCAGCGGCAGCATGTCCGGCGGCGGGTGCAGCGCGACCGTCAGCGGCTGGTAGAGCATGAACATGCCGACGGCGGCCAGCGCGAGCGAGCCGAGCGTCAAGGGGGACGCCGGGGCGAGTTCCAGCGGCGTCAGCGCCGCCAGCAGCAGCGCGAGCAGCGCGACGGCTCCCAGCGGGATGCCCCAGCCGATCCCGTCGGAGATCCAGACGTGCCCGAGCGGCCCGAGGGAGGAGGCGATCACCGCGCCGGCCAGCGGGACCAGCAGGTCCGCGGGTTCGCGCATCGGGATGCGGCCGATCGCGGCGAGCCCGACGAACACCGTCAGCGCCACCGCGGCCACCACGACGGCCGCCTGCCAGGTCGAACCGGGGCCCGCGTGGGCGAGGACCACCGTCGTCATGGGACCGCAGGCTCCTTCACGCGGGTGGGCTCGGACGGATGGGCGGTGCGGCGTCCCGGACGGTCGGCCGACGACAACCGCGGGCGCCCCGGAGCCACGCCGTTAGGATAGGGGGCGACGGGCGTTCCCCGCCTGATGCGAGGCCGCAGATGACGACCGAATGGACGCAACCACCCGAGGGCATCGGGCGGGTCGTGACGGCGATGGCCACGCCCTTCACCGCCGATGGTGCGCTCGACCACGCCGGTGCCGGGAAGTTGGCCGAGCACCTGGTCTCGACCGGGACCCAGACCGTGCTGGTCAACGGCACCACCGGCGAGTCGCCCACCCTGCACGGCGAGGAGCCGTGGGAGCTGTACCGCGCGGTGCGCGAGGCGGTCGGTGACCGCGCCACCGTGATGGTCGGGACCGGCGCGAACGACACGGCCAAGGCCGTCGACGCGACCCGGCGGGCCGAGGAGGAGGGGGCCGACGCGGTCCTCGTCGTGACCCCCTACTACAACCGGCCGGACCAGCGGGCGCTCACCCAGCACTTCCGGACGGTCGCCGCGGCCACCTCGCTGCCGGTGCTGCTGTACGACATCCCGAGCCGCACCGGCCGCGCGATCGACGTCGCCACCCTCGTCGCGCTGGCGGAAGTGCCGAACATCATCGGGGTCAAGGACGCGTCGGGGGACGCCGGGAAGGCGGGCGACACCCTCGCGGCGACGCGTGACGCACCGGGCGGCTTCCGGGTGTGGTCGGGGGCCGACGAGCTCAACCTCCCGCTGCTCGCCATCGGCGGCGTCGGGGTGGTGTCGGTCAGCGCCCACCTCGCCGGCCAGGAGATCGCCGAGATGATCGCGGCCTTCCCGACCGACCCGGCCAGGGCGCGCGACCTGCACCTCGCGTGCCTGCCCCTGCACCGCGCGCTGTTCCGGGAGCCGTCGCCGGCGCCCCTCAAGGGCGGGCTGAACGCGCTGGGGCTGCCGGCCGGGCCGGTCCGCCCACCGCTGCTGGACGCCACCGAGGAGACCGTTGCGGCCGTGCTCGCCGCCCACGAGCGGTTGCAGGCGGCCCGATGATGGCCCGTCTGCGGACCTCCGACGAGCACCCCCCGGTCCGCGTCAGCTTCCTCGGCGGGCTCGGGGAGATCGGGCGCAACATGGCGACCGTCGAGGTCGACGGTCGCATCGCGATCATCGACGTCGGCGTGCTGTTCCCCGACGCGGAGCACCTCGGGGTCGACCTGATCCTGCCGGACTGGGGCTGGCTGCTCCAGCGTGCCGACGACGTCCACTGCGTCCTGCTCACCCACGGCCACCTCGACCACATCGGTGCGCTGCCCTACCTGCTGCGCGACCTCGATCGCAGCCTCACGATCTACGGCACCCGCCTGACGATCGCCTTCTGTGAGGCGATCCTGGAGGAGTGGCCGGACCTGCCCGCCCCGGAGTTCGCCGAGGTGGAGCCGGGGGACGTCGTCGACGACGACCCCTTCACCTTCGAGGCGGTGCAGGTGAGCCACTCGATCCCCGACGGGGTCGCGTACGCGCTGCGTACCCCACACGGGATGCTCGTCCACACGGGCGACTTCAAGCTGGATCAGACCCCGATCGACGGGCGGCCGACGGACCTCGCCCACTTCGCGCGGCTCGGCGACGAGGGGGTCGACCTGCTGCTCGCCGACTCGACCGGTGCCGAGTCGCCCGGGCACGTCCCTCCGGAGCGCACCGTGGGGGAGCACATCCGGCAGCTGGTCACGGAGGCGACCGGGCTGATCGTCGTCGCGTCCTTCGCGTCGCACGTGCACCGCATCCAGCAGGTCCTCGACGCCGCCATCGCGGTCGGACGCCGCCCGGTGTTCGTCGGCCGGTCGATGGTGCGCAACATGGCGATCGCCGAGGAGCTCGGCTACCTCGACTTCGATGCCAGCCGGGCCGTCGACCCGTCGGAGGTCGACCGGTACGACCGCCGCGAGCTGATCGTGGTCTCGACCGGGTCGCAGGGCGAGCCCTTCAGCGCCCTGTCGCTGATGGCGGCGGGCGATCACCGGACCCTGGAGGTGGGGGAGGGCGACCTCGTGATCCTCGCCTCCAGCCTGATCCCGGGCAACGAGCAGGCCGTGTTCCGGTCGATCAACAACCTGTCCCGGCGCGGCTGCACGGTCGTGCACGGTGGTGTCGCCCCGGTCCACGTGTCCGGGCACGCCAGCCGGGACGATCTGATCCTGTTCCACAACATCCTCGAACCGGAGTACGTGATCCCCGTCCACGGTGAGCACCGGCACCTGCGTGCCCACGCCGACATCGCGACGCTGACCGGCTGTCCTGAGGGGCACGTCCTGATCTGCGAGGACGGCAGCTCGGTCCTGCTCGAGGATGGCCGGGTGCGCGTCACCGAGGACGTGCCCACGAGCCACGTGTACATCGACGGACTGCTCGACGACGTCGGGCCGGCGCTGCTGCGCGACCGGCGCCGCATCGGCGAGGACGGCATCTGCGTGTGCCTCGTCACGATCGACACCCATGCCCGCGAACAGGTGGGCGACACGATCGTCACCCAGAAGGGGGTGGTGTTCGAAGAGGACGCGGCCGACATCCTCGAGGCGGCGAAGAAGGCGGTCGATCGGGAGCTCGACGGGCTCGCCCCCGAGACCTTCGAGGACCTGCAGGCCGTGCAGCGGCGGGTCGTGCAGGCCCTCGGCCGCTTCTGGCGCTCCGAGACCGGCCGTCGTCCCTTCATCCTGCCCGTGGTCCAGGACCTCTGACCGCCCCTCCGACGGCCCGGTCGCCGCGCGGCGGAGACGTCGAGGTGGAGCGCTGCCAGCGGATGGTGTAGTTCCACCACTGTCGTGCCGCGTTACGCTGTGAGCCGTTCCGGACCCGACGCGAACCGGCCGGCTCGGGGCCCGTGCACGCGGGACCCTGACCTGAGCCGACACCCGCCCTGACCTGACCCGAGACCCGCCCGGACCTCACCCGACGGAGGCGTGGCCCTGTGGCCAAGAAGCGCGCCCCAGCCGCGGCTAAGGATGGCCGCGGGAACGCGGGTGCCGCAGGGCGGTCGCGCCCCGCCAAGAAGGCCGCGACACGGGGTAACCACGACACGTCGGCGCGCGGGAAGGGTGGCGGATCGACCGCCAGCCGGTCGTCCGGACGCGGTGGGTCGGCGGCGTCGACGGCGTCCGGCGGTGGCCGTGGCGGTGGGAACGGTCGCGGTGGCGACGGTGACCGACGTCGCGGCCCCATCGGCCGGGTCGGGGCGTTCTTCGGCGAGCACCTGCGCGCCCAGCGCCAGGACGTGGGCGGGATCGCGCTGATCCTGCTGGGCGTCCTCGTCGCCCTCGGGACCTACGCCGACGCGGCGGGCCCGGTCGGCGAGTTCCTCCAGGCGGTCGCGCTCGGCCTGTTCGGGCTCGCCGGGTACGCGCTGCCGGTACTGCTGGCCTGGTTCGGGGTCCTGATCGTGCTCGGCCGGCCGAGCCCGGAGATCGGCCGGATCGTCGTGGGCTCGGTGCTGCTCGGCATCGGGATCCTCGGGGCGATCCACCTGCTCGCCGGGTCGCCGCAGCTGGCCGACGGGGTGCGCGAGCTGTGGACGGCGGGCGGGCTGATCGGGCTGGCGATCGGCAACCCGCTGCGCTGGGCGCTGTCGGTGTGGGGTGCCGCCGCCGTCCTGACGGCCGTGATCGCGCTGGGCCTGCTGATCGTGACCCGCACACCGTTCTCGGCGGTGATCGCCGCCGTCAAGCGGATGTTCCAGCCCGCGGCGGACGATGCGATCGTCGTGGACGACGACCTCGACGCCGCCAGCCGCGCCCGCGGCACCGCCCCGACCCGGGACGACGAGGACACCGAGGTGGTCCGGGGCACCCCGATCCGGGCGACGCTGGCCGGCAAGGAGGCCACGCAGCCGAGCCTCGACGACCTCCCGCCGCCGGACGCGCCCACCACGGCCGATCGTGCCGCCGAGGCGCCCGTCGCGGATCCCCCCACCGACGCGGCGGAGGTGCCGAAGACCGCGCCACGCAAGGCCCGCAAGGTCCTCCCGGCGCGGTCCTGGGACGATTACGAGCTGCCGTCCCTCGACCTGCTCGCGAAGGGCAAGCTGCAGGGACGCGAGTCGGCCCGCACGATCGAGGCGCAGACGGCCGCGCTGCAGGAGACCTTCCAGCAGTTCGGCATCGACGCGACCGTGGCCCGCTGGTCGCGGGGGCCGACGGTGACCCGCTTCGAGGTCGAGCTCGGCCCGGGTGTGCAGGTCAAGAAGGTCGCCAACATGGGCGACGACATCGCCTACGCGCTGGCGTCCCCCGACGTGCGCATCGTCGCTCCCATCCCGGGCAAGTCGGCGATCGGGATCGAGGTCCCCAACCGCCAGCGGGACCTGATCACCCTCGGGGACGTGCTGCGTTCCGACGAGGCGGGGCGCGACCCGCACCCGATGACCGTCGCGCTCGGGGTCGACATCGCCGGCGACCCGGCCCTCGTCAACCTCACCACCATGCCCCACCTGCTGGTGTCGGGCGCCACCGGCTCCGGGAAGTCGGTGACGCTCAACGGCATGATCTCGTCGGTGGTGATGCGCGCCCGGCCAGACCAGGTGCGGATGATCCTGATCGACCCGAAGCGCGTCGAGCTCAACGCCTACCAGGGCGCGCCCCACCTGCTCTCGCCGGTGGTGACCGATCCGCGGCGCGCCACCGACGCGGTGCAGTGGTGCGTGAAGGAGATGGAGCAGCGCTACGAGCTGCTCGCGCAGCTCGGCTACCGCAACATCGACGGCTACAACGACGCCGTCGCGGCCGGGGAGGTGCCGGCGCGACCGGGCCCCACCGAGGTCGCCGAGGACGGTGCCGAGCAGCCGACCATGATCGAGGCCAAGCCGCTGCCCTACATCCTGCTCGTGATCGACGAGCTCGCCGACCTGATGCTGGTGGCGCCTCGCGACGTCGAGGACGCGATCTGTCGGATCGCCCAGATGGCCCGGGCCGTCGGGATCCACATGATCATCGCCACCCAGCGTCCCTCGGTCGACGTCATCACGGGGCTGATCAAGGCGAACATCCCGTCACGGCTCGCCCTCGCGGTCGCGTCGCAGACCGACTCCCGCACGATCCTCGACGCCAACGGGGCCGAGAAGCTCGTCGGCAAGGGCGACATGCTCTTCCAGCCGGCCAGTCAGGGCAAGCCCGCGCGCCTGCAGGGCTGCTGGATCACCGAACGCGAGATCACCAGCGTCGTCGCCTTCTGCAAGGCGCAGCGGGAGGCGGAGTTCGAGGAGGTCATCAAGGAGGGCGCCGCAGCCGAGGAGGCCGACGCGTCCCGCTCGGGTGACGACGGGTCGGACGAGGCGCTGCTGCGCCGTGCCGCCGAGCAGGTCGTGATCAGCGGGCTCGGCTCCACCTCGATGCTGCAGCGCAAGCTGCGGATCGGGTTCGCCCGTGCCGGCCGCCTGATGGACGAGCTCGAGGAGCTCGGTGTGGTCGGCCCCAACGAGGGCTCCAAGGCCCGCGACGTGCTGTGGACGCCCGAGGAACTCGACGACGCCCGAGCACGCGGCGTGTTCTGACCCGGTGACCGTCGACCGGCGGCGTCGGGTGCCGCGGCTACCGCCAGCGGAACTCGCCCGTGGCCTGGTCGCGTTCGCCCCGTAGCTGCTTGCGGGCGTTGATCAGCGCGAGCCCACCACCGATGAACAGCAGCACCAGCAGGATCAGACCGAACCGGTCCCGCGGGGTGTCGACCAGGGGGATGCGGTGGTCGTCGTCACCGGCCGGTGTCTGCTCGACGGCGAGGTCGGCCGGGGCGGCGACGGTCAGATCCGCCGCGAGGGCCGGTCCGGCCACGAGCGCGAGCGCCACCACGGCGGCGCTGAGGGCGAGGGCGAGACGGGTGCGAGCGTTCATGGGCGTGGAGCTTAGCTGCGGGCCCGGCGCGGCACCGCATCCGCTCCGGTGTGCGGTGCGCGCGGTTCCTGCATCTCCTGGACCGGCGACCTACGATGACGGCGCTGACCTGCGGTGACGTCGCCACCCGCCCCCCGTGGCGACCGCGGAGCGCTGCGGTCACACGTGGCACGGCGCACGTGGTACACCGGTGGGGCCCCGACCGACCTGGACAGGGACGCGGTGAGCACGGGTATCGGTGACACCCTCCGGGAAGCCCGGGAGGCGCAGGGCCGCACGCTCGAGGATGCGGCCCGGGCCGTGCGTGCCCGCATCGCCCAGCTCCAGGCCCTCGAGGACGAGCGCTTCGACAGCTTCGGGGGCGAGGTCTACGCCAAGGGGTTCCTGCGCAGCTACGCGCTGGAGCTCGGACTGGACCCGGCGCCGCTGATCGAGGCGTTCCGGCGGGAGGTCGGCGAGGACGACACGAGCGTCTCGGGGGCGATGGTCCGCCCGGTCCGCACCCCCGGCCCGAAGGGCACGACCCCGCCGGCCTGGGCCGCGTGGGTCCTGGTCGCCGCGGTGGTCGTCGCCGGACTGTTCTTCCTGGGTCAGATCTTCCCGTCGGCGCCCGACCGTCCCGCGGAGGAGGACCTCGGCGGACCGCCTGTCGCGCCCGCCCAGCCGGAGGACGCGGAGGAGGCGGAGGAACCCGTCGGGCCCGAGGAGCCCGAGACCGAGCCCGCCCCCGAGCCCGAGGAGCCGGAGGAGCCGGAGTTCGAGGGGGTCGAGGTGATCCTCGCCACCGAGAACGCCTCGTGGATGCGGGTCACCGTCGACGGTGCCGTGCTGCTCGAGGAGACCGTGGCTGCGGGGGAGACCCTCGTGTACCCCGGCGCCGAGGTGATCGTGCGGATCGGCAACGCGGGTGGGGTGCGGATCCAGTACAACGGCGAGGACCTCGGCGCACCGGGCGCGATCGGCGAGGTGGTCGAACTGCGGTTCACTGAGGAGGGTGTCGAGCCGGTCTGACCGGGTGGCCGCTCGGTCCTGCGTGCGTCACCCGTCCCACCCTGCAGCGCCCGGTCCTGCCCCGCGCCCCCTCGCATCTTCCCCACCACCTCGAGGTTCCGGAGCCGCCCGTGTCCGTCACCGATCGACCCGCCGATCCCGGCGCGCCCCGGGTCGCGATCGTCACCCTCGGCTGCGGGCGCAACGAGGTGGACAGCGACCAGCTCGCGGGGCTGTTCCACCGCGAGGGCGCCACGGTGACCGACGACCCCGCCAGCGCGGACGTGGTGCTCGTCAACACCTGCACGTTCATCGCCCCCGCGAAGCAGGAGTCGATCGACACGGTCCTCGAGGCCTGCCAGCTCAAGGAGGGCGGCACAGCCCGGGCCGTGCTCGTGGTGGGCTGCATGGCCCAGCGCTACCCGGACGAGCTCGCTGCAGCGATCCCGGAGGCCGACGCGATCGTCGGGTTCGACGGCTACGGACGGCTGCCGGCGATCGTGTCGGACGCGTTGGAGGGCCGGCTCACCGAGCGGGTCGTCGGGGTCGGTCCCGCCCATCCTGGCAGCCGGCCAGCCGCCTCCGGCGCGCCGGTGACCGAACGGGTCGGGGGTGCCGGCCTGTCGCTGCCGGTGCTGGTCGCACCGCCGCCCGAGCAGCCGGCGGTCACCACCGCCCAGGACGACCTCGACCGGATGCCGCCGAGCGGCCCGCGCTTCCCGGTGCGGGCCCACGACGGCCGACCCTGGGCGTACCTCAAGATCGCGTCGGGGTGCGACCGGGTCTGCACCTTCTGCGCGATCCCGTCCTTCCGCGGCCGGTTCCGGTCACGGCCGCTGGACGAGGTGCTCGCCGAGGCGGCGTGGCTGGCCGGTAACGGGGCGCGGGAACTGGTGCTGGTCAGCGAGAACACCACCTCGTGGGGCAAGGACCTCGACGGCGGCCGCGCGTCGCAGCCGACGCTGCTCCGCGAGCTCGCGCAGGTGGACGGGATCGAGCGCATCCGCCTGATGTACCTCCAGCCGGCCGAGCTGACCCGTGAGCTGATGGCGGCGATCGCGGGCCACCCCAAGGTGGCCAGCTACTTCGACCTGTCCCTGCAGCACGTCAGCGCGCCGGTGATCGCCCGGATGGCCCGCTCGGGCGACCACGAGCGGTTCGGCGACCTGATCCGGCAGCTGCGCTCGCTGGATCCCGACGCGGTGTTCCGGTCCAACTTCATCCTCGGGTTCCCCGGCGAGACCGAGGACGACGTCGCGCTGCTGGAGGGTTTCCTCGCCGAGCACCGGCTCGACTGGGTCGGCCTGTTCCCCTTCAGCCGGGAGGACGGCACCCCCTCCGCCGAGCTGCCCGACCAGGTGCCGACCGAGGTGGCCGAGGAGCGCGTCCGGCGCGTCGGCGAACTCCAGGAGCAGCTGGCCGACGAGGCCGCCCGCCGGTTCATCGGACGGCGGCTGGAGGTCACCGTCGAGGGACGGATCGAGGACGGTGGTGTCACCGCCACCGTCGGGCGCTCGTACCGCGAGGCGCCAGAGACCGACGGCGAGGTGCAGCTGGTCACCGCGGCCGGCGCGGACGCGCCGCGTACGGACGTGGGCGACGGGCACGTAGGCTGGCGGCCCGCGGACCTGCCGGTCGGGCGGACGGTGACCGCGACGGTGACCGGCGCGATCGGGGTCGACCTGGTCGCCGAGGTGGACGTCGCCACCGCCGGAGGCGTGATCGCAGGGGCGCGGCGCTGACCCGGCGGCCCCACCGACCACCTCCGATGGACATGCGCGTGGCTCCACGATCCGGCGAGACCCCCGACGACCGGCCGCGGTCGTCGGCGACGCCGCGTGACGACGTCCCGGACGGCCTGGGACCGGTGCGCCCCGACGAGGCCAGACGTGACGAGCCCCACTGGTTCAACGTCCCCAACCTGCTGACCTTCCTGCGGGCGCTGCTGGTGCCCGTGATCCTCGTGCTGCTGCTGATGGACGACCCGGCGGCGCGGTGGTGGGCCTTCGGGACCTTCCTGTTCGCCGCGGCGACCGACTCGATCGACGGGTGGCTCGCGCGCCGGTGGCACGGGGTCACCACCTGGGGACAGCTGGCCGACCCGATCGCCGACAAGCTGCTGATCATCGGGTCGTTGGCGAGCCTCGCGTGGATCGGCGAGCTCCCGGCCTGGGCGGTGATCGTGATCGTCGCCCGCGAGGTGGCGGTCACCGGCCTGCGCGTCGCGTTGGTCAAGCGTTTCGACCTCGTGATGCCGGCGTCGGTGTGGGGGAAGGCCAAGACCGTCTCGCAGGTGGTCGCGGTCGCGGCGTTCCTGCTGCCTCGCCTGCCCGAGGGGGTTGCGATGGCGCTGCTCTACCTCGCCGTCCTGCTGACGATCTGGTCGGGGATCGAGTACGCCTTCCGTGCCGGACGGCTCACCCGTGAGGCCCGCACCGACGGGAACGGAGGTGCCGGGTGACCGCCGGGCAGATCGACGGCGTCGTGATCCGCGGACCGGACGAGCCGGTGCGGGCGGCGGTGCTGTCCGTCGGCAGCGAACTGCTGCTCGGCGACCTCACCGACACGAACGCCACCTGGCTGAGCCTGCGGCTGCGCGAGCTGGGGGTCGAGGTGGTCCACCACCTCGCCGTCCGTGACGTCCTCGGGGAGTTCGTGGACGCGCTCACGTGGCTGACCGCACGGGTCCACCTCGTGATCGTCGGCGGCGGGCTCGGACCGACGGTCGACGACCTCACCCGCGAGGCGATCGCGACCGCGGCCGCGGTCCCGCTGGAGGAGCGGGAGGACCTCGCCGCGATGATCGCCGACCGGTTCGCCGCGGCCGGTCGTCAGATGGCGCCGCAGAACCTCAAGCAGGCCCGCATCCCGCGGGGCGCGACCGCCTACCCGCCGGTCGGCACGGCCCCCGGGTTCGGGATGACGCTGCCCGAGCCGACCGCGACCCGGGTCGTGGCCCTGCCCGGGGTGCCCTGGGAGCTGCAGGAGCTGTTCGCCCGCCACGTCGCGGAGGAGGTGCGCCAACTGGCCGGAGCGCGCGCCACCGTCACCCGGATCGTGCACGTGGTCGGGCGCGGCGAGTCCGACGTGGCGGCGACCGTCGAGCCGCTGCTGGAGGGCCGCGACGACGTCACGCTCTCCTTCCTCGCGCGCTCGTCGGAGATCCAGGTGCGCCTGACGGTGTCTGCCGAAGACCCGGCCGCGGCGCGGGCGGCGTCCCAGCCGCTGGTCGACGAGGTCGTGGCGGCGGTCGGGACCGCGGTCGTCGGCGTGGACGACGACTCCCTCGAGGACGTGGTGCTGCGCCGGCTGGGGCAGCGCCGGCAGACCGTGGCCACCGCCGAGTCCGCCACCGGCGGGGACATCGCCGCCCGGCTCGCCCGGATCCCCGGCGCCTCCGCGCACCTGCTGGGCGGCACGGTGGCCTACACCGCTGCGGCCAAGGAGCAGCTGCTGGAGCTGTCACCGGAACTGCTCCGCGACCACGGCGAGGTCAGCGAGGCCGTCACCAGGGCGCTGGCCGCGGCGGCCCGCGACCGGACGGGAGCGGACTGGGGCATCGGTGTCACCGGTGTGGCCGGGCCGACGAGCGTGGACGACCTACCGGTGGGCACCTGCTTCTGGGCGCTCGCGCACCCCGACGGGCACGTCGAGGTGTACGGCCGGCGCATCCCCGGCGACCGGGGCCAGGTCATCGCCCGGCTGGGCAGCGCCGCGCTGGACCTGCTCCGCCGGCGCCTGGTGGAGGGCCCGCACGGTGGGTGACGGCCGGGCGGCGGGTGCGGCGGCCGGCGGACGGGTCCCCGCACCCGGGCTGCGTGAGACCGTGGACATCTGGTTCGACACGGGGCGCGACCCCGAGGTGGCGTGGGACCGTGAGGGCCGGAGGTTCACGCTGGTCGACCCCGGGTCGCCGGGGGAGGGACTACCGCTGGTGACGTTGGCCGTGCCGGCGGACGACCCGGTGCGGGTCGCGCAGGTCCTGGCCGAGGGACTCGCGGCCTGCGACTTCCCGCCGACCGGCGGCGGGGCCAGCCGCGAGCACGTCGTCCGCGCGCTCCGTGCCGCCGGGTTGGACGTCGACGTCGCGTAGCGGCGTCAGGTCGAGCCGTCGGGGGCGCGGGTGACCGACGCCGTCTGCGTGTTCCTGCGGTGGTTGTTGTTGTTCTCGCGGGGCACCGGGGCGGGCAGCGGGCCACCGGAGCGGCGCAGGCCGGCCACGAGCGCCCACACGGCGTCGAACACGCGCATCGCCTGGCGGGCGTCGTACAGGGCGCCGTGCGCCTGGTCGGGATCGTGCGGGACCCCGAGCGCTTCACAGGTGCGGGCCAGGCTGCGGGGTGCCTCCGGACCGGGGGCGATGAAGGGCAGGGCGAGGGTCTCGACGTCCAGGAGGTGGTGGTCCCAGGTCGGTGCGAGACCGAGCTTGTCGCACCGGAGCTGCAGGTGCCGCGCGTCGAAGTCCGGCACCGCGCCGACGAGGACCGCGCCGTCGGCGTCCTCGAGGAGCTGCGTCAGCCACACCTTCGCCGGGGTCTTCTCCTGCGGGGCGATGCGGTCGTGGTAGTGGGTCAGCTCGAGGGCGTCGTCGTCGGCACCGTCGGTGGTGTGCTGCGGGAAGTAGCGGCGCTCCACCTCGCGGCCATCCTCGAAGCGGACGATCCACGCCACCTCGGTGAGCTCGTGGCGGGTGTGGTCGAGCCCGGTCGCCTCGGTGTCGATGAACACGAACCGGGTCGGGGCCGGGGCCGGGAGCTCCGCCCCCGTCGTCGCCGGTCCCGCCGCGGTGTCGTCGGGCGTCCCGGGCGGGTCCGACCCGGCGTCGTCGGGCCGGGGCACCCGGTCCGGGGCGGCGTCGTCGGGGGTCGGGACGGACATGGGGCTCCGAGCGGAGGTGGACGGCGCGCACGCTACTCGCCGGGTGGCACCGCTGCCCCCGCGCCGTCCACAGGCGCGTGGTCACCCGACGCAGAACTCGTTGCCCTCGGGGTCGGCCAGGGTGACCCAGCGGTGGGGACCCTGCTGCCCCTCCCACAGCCGGGTGGCGCCGAGGTCGAGCAGCCGTGCCACCTCGTCGTCCCGGCGCTCCGCCCCGACGTGCAGGTCGAGATGCACGCGGTTCTTGCCATCCTTCGGTTCCGGGACCGCCTGGAACAGCAGGCGGGTCCGGCCGTCGGCGCTGCGGCAGGCCGCCGCGTCCCGCCAGCGGTGGCGGCCGTCGACCTGCTCGTGGTCGTCGTCGGCGGCGAACCCCGCCTCGATCATCTGGACGACGAGGTCGTGGTGGTCCTCAACCTCGAGGTCCATCGCGGCGGCCCAGAAGCGCGCCTGCGCATGGGGGTCGGCGGCGTCGATCGCGATCTGATGGGGGACCGGCATGGCTGACCTCCTCGTGGGGAACCTCGATGCTGCCAGGTCGTCGCGTGCAGGGTGTGCGATCCGCGACGGTACGGTGCGATGCGGACCGATCCTGTCCGCGGTCTCGACCCCGCGGGCCGCGCACGAAGGAGCCCCCGGGTGGTGGGCCCGGGGGCTCGGGTCGGAGCGGTGTGGCGGAGCACCGTCCGAGGCGACCGACGGTGGAGCACCGTGGTCGGGGTGACGCGGGGCCGTCGTGACGGTGCTGGCCAGCGGCACGGGTGGGACGCTACGGCGTGCAGGGCAACGGCTGGTGACGGCCAGGTGTCCGCGCGGTGCACGTCCGGCGACGATCCTGCGCACGTTGTCGCGGGTGCTCGCGTTCGAACGCGCGTTCGGATAGCGTCGCCGTCCACAGCTTCCCGACCACCCTCCACCACGACGTCACACCGAGGACGTACGGTGCCGACGACACCCCACACGCCACCTCGCACGTTCCTTCGCACGACCCCCGACCCGGGCGCCGCGACCACCTCACCGGCCGCCCCACACCCCACCTCCGCTCTCACCGCTCGAGCCGACACCCGCCTGGAGGACGCCGTGGACCGCGACAAGGCCCTGGACCTGGCCCTGGCCAACATCGAGAAGCAGTTCGGCAAGGGGTCGCTGATGCGGCTCGGCGACGAGGCGGCGGTCAAGGTCGCCGCGATCCCGTCGGGGGCGCTGTCGCTGGACCTCGCCCTCGGCATCGGCGGGCTGCCCCGCGGCCGGGTGGTCGAGATCTTCGGACCGGAGAGCAGCGGGAAGACGACCGTGGCCCTGCACGCGGTCGCCGAGGCGCAGAAGGCCGGGGGGATCGCGGCGTTCATCGACGCCGAGCACGCCCTGGATCCGAGCTACGCGAAGGCGCTCGGGGTCGACATCAACGAGCTGCTCGTCTCGCAGCCCGACACCGGGGAGCAGGCGCTCGAGATCGCCGACATGCTGATCCGCTCGAACGCCGTCGACATCGTGGTGATCGACTCGGTTGCGGCGCTGACACCCCGGGCCGAGATCGAGGGCGAGATGGGCGACAGCCACGTCGGCCTGCAGGCCCGGCTGATGAGCCAGGCGCTGCGCAAGCTCTCGGGTTCGATCAACCGCTCCAAGACCTGCGCGGTGTTCATCAACCAGCTCCGCGAGAAGGTCGGTGTCATGTTCGGCTGCGCAAGCGGGCCAACGCGGGTGACTCTGGCTGATGGGTCCCACGAAACCATCGCGAACATCGTCAACCGGCGCCTGCCGGTCGAGGTGCTCACCTACGATGAAGCCGCCGGAAAGATCGTTGCCCGGCCTGTGACGAACTGGTTCGACAATGGTGCAACGGACTCGTTCATCCACCTGGCCGTCGAGCGCGCAGGAGCTGGTACCGGGCACGGTGAGTCACATATCGAGTTCACTCCGAACCACCGCATCATGACACCCGCTGGTTGGTGCGAGGCCGGTGAGCTTGAGGTCGGGGATCACGTCATCCAGTCGGTTCCCGCCTACCTATCCGATGCGCAGTGGGAGGTCGTCCTCGGCACGCTGATGGGGGATGGATCTCTCTCCGAGACACCCAAGAAAACGGCTGCCCGTCTCCGCTGGGGGCACGGCGCGGCACAGGTTGCGTACGCGGACTGGAAAGCCTCGCTCTTCCCCAACGTCACCGTTTCGCGGACGACCAACGCCAAGGGTGCGGTGTTCCACGACCTCCAAGCTCTCCCAGAGCTTGCTGAGCTGCGTGAGGCGGTCTACATCGGTGGCAAGAAGGTTCTCAGCTGGGACTTCCTCAAGCGGCTCACTCCACTCTCGATCGCCCTCTGGTATCAAGATGATGGCAGCTTCCAGCTCCGGTCGAAGGGGGTTCAAGAGCGGACGCGTGGCGGCTCCGGTCGAAGCGAGATCTGCGTCGCTGCTTTCGAGCCGACGTCGCGTGAACGGCTGCGTGCTCATCTCGCCGACACCTGGGGCCTCGAAGCGAAGTTGACTGTTCGGGGCGAACGGCAGATCCCTTACCTCTCCTTCGGTCGGCATGCGACCGACCGGTTGCACGAACTGATCGCCCCGTACGTGCACCCCTCCATGCAGCACAAGCTACTGCCGGAGTTCCGCGGCCGTTTCGATGTCGACGTCGAACCAGGCGTGCGGCGCTTCGTGCCGATGCCGATGGTCATCCGCCGCATCGATGTAAGGAACGCCCCCCGCTCGGATGCCCATCGCTACGACATCGAAGTTGCGGGCACGCACAACTACTTCGCCGACGGGATCATGGTGCACAACTCGCCCGAAACCACCCCTGGTGGGCGTGCGCTCAAGTTCTACTCGTCGGTCCGCCTGGACGTTCGACGGATCGAGACGCTCAAGGACGGCGCCGAGGCGGTCGGTAACCGCGTGCGGGTCAAGGTCGTGAAGAACAAGCTCTCGCCCCCGTTCCGTCAAGCCGAGTTCGATATCGTGTTCGGGCAGGGGATCTCCAAGGAGGGCTCCCTGATCGACGTCGGGGTCGACGAGGGGATCATCCGCAAGGCCGGAGCTTGGTACACCTACGACGGCGAGCAGCTCGGACAGGGCAAGGAGAACGCCCGCACCTTCCTGAAGGAGAACGTCGACGTCGCCGAGGAGATCGAGAAGCGGATCAAGGACAAGCTCGGCGTCAACCCGATCGCCGCGGACGAGACCGCCGGTGACGGCGCCGACGGCGACGAGGAGGCCTAGGGCGTGCCCCACGACGCCGAAGCCTGGCTCGCCGAACGCGGGATCGAACGCGAACCGATCCGCGTCGCGCCTGCACCGCCGGCACACGAGCCCGATGCGACCGCCAGCGGACCGGTTCCGGCCGACCGCGACGGTCCGCCGGTCAGCGCACGTGAGGCCACGCGTCTCGCCCAGCAGGCCGCCGCGGACACGGCACTCGTCGACGCCGAGCGGGCAAGCCACCCTGACCCGGCCGAGCCCCGGCTCGAGGACGAGGTCGCCGCAGCGGTGGCCTACGTCCGCCGGTCCACCTCCGGTGCCCCCCAGTCCGTCGGCCGGCTGCGCGAGAAGCTCGCCGATCGTGGTCACCCCGCGGTCGTGATCGACCTCGCCCTCGAGCGGGCGCAGCGCGAGGGTGTCGTAGACGACCACGCCATGGCCGCGGCGCTGGTCGACGAACGGCGGCGCAAGGGCCACGCGCCCGCCCGCATCCGCCGTGACCTCGCGGGGCGCGGGTTCACCGACGACGTGCTCGACCCCCTCCTCGCGTCCGCGGAAGCGGAGGACCTCGAGGCGGCCGCCTTCGACCTCGCGCAGCGGCGCGCCGACGGACTGTCGGGCGTCCCCGCCGAGTCCGCCTACCGGCGGGTGGCCGCCTACGTCGCCCGGCGTGGCTACCCCGACGGACTCGCCCGGAAGGTGGCCCGTGAGGCGGTGTTCGCCGCCCGCGAGTCCGAACGTGCGGCCGGCCACTGACCCACGGGCAGGTCCGCTCCGCACACTCGGCCGCCCGGCTCACCGGGCATCACCGCACCCCTGCGGGCGTGACGGCCGTGAGGGGACGCGGAGCCGGCTCCGGGGCGGAACTCGTCAGCTGACCCGGCACTGGCCCCGGGTGACGGCCGTGACGGGACGCGCCGCCGGCACCGGTGACGGTCGTGAGCCGGCTCCGGAACCGGCCCCAGGCGACGGAACCGGGGACGCAGCCGGTAGCCTGCGAGGGCATCGACCGGAGGGTGCACGATGGATGTGCTGCAGACCTGGCTGCTCATCGGCGTCCCGGGCCTGTGTATCGCCGCGGCCCTGTTCGTCGGTCGCTCCGTCGTGCGCGCCTGGCTCGGGTACGTCGTCCTCGCCGCCCTCATCGTGGTGTTCGTGCTCACGCCGGGCGGCGCCGTCTCCGCCGCTGCGATCGGGGCGCTCGCCGTCGTCCTGGTCGCCACCGGGCGGGGCACCACCTCGGACCGCCGGTACCGCGAGCACCACGAGGAACGCAGCCGCTACACCCGCGTGCAGACGTGAACGCGACCGGACCGACACCGGGCCGCACCGTGGGACGCCGCTACTTCATCCGCACCTTCGGCTGCCAGATGAACGAGCACGACTCCGGTCGTGCCGCCGGCATGCTCGAGACCCTCGGGTACCGCCGGGCCGACTCCGAGCAGGACGCCGACCTCGTCCTGCTCAACACCTGTGCGGTCCGTGAGAACGCCGACAACCGCCTGTACGGCACCCTCGGCCATCTCAAGAGCCTCAAGGACGAGCGTCGGGCCGACGGCGAGGACCTGACGATCGTCGTCGGTGGCTGCCTCGCCCAGAAGGACGGGGACACCGTGGCCGACCGTGCCCCCTGGGTCGACGTGGTCTACGGCACCCACAACCTGCCCCGGCTGCCGGCCCTGCTGGCCGAGGCCGACTCCGCCGCCGTCCCCGTCGTCGAGCTGATCGAGCAGCTCGAGACCTTCCCGTCCGCGCTGCCCGCCAAGCGCACCGTGCGGCACCACGCGTGGGTGTCGATCTCGGTCGGCTGCGACAACACCTGCACCTTCTGCATCGTCCCGTCCCTGCGTGGCCGCGAGCGCTCCCGACGCCTCGGCGAGATCGTCGCGGAGGTCGAGGCCCTCGTCGCCGACGACGTGATCGAGGTCACCCTGCTGGGGCAGAACGTCAACTCCTACGGGCGCGACCTCGCCGGTGCCTCCCGGTTCGCCGAGCTGCTCCGCGAGCTCGGCACGATCGACGGGCTCGAGCGGGTCCGTTTCACCTCGCCCCACCCCCGCGACTTCACCGAGGACGTCCTGCAGGCGATGGCGGACACCAGCAACGTCTGCCCCCACCTCCACCTGCCCCTGCAGTCGGGTTCGGACCGGGTCCTGCGCCGCATGCGCCGGTCGTACCGGCAGCGTCGCTACCTCGCCCTCGTCGAGCGCACCCGGGAGCTGCTGCCCGATGCCGCCCTCACGACCGACATCATCGTCGGGTTCCCGGGCGAGACCGAGGAGGACTTCCAGGCGACCCTCGACGTCGTCGACCGGGTCCGCTTCGATCAGGCCTTCACCTTCCAGTACTCGCCCCGCCCCGGGACCCCCGCGGCGGCGATGACCGACGCGTTCGTCCCCGCCGAGGTGGTCCGCGACCGCTACCAGCGGCTCGAAGCGCGGGTCCGCCAGCACTCCCTCGAGGCGCACCAGCGCCTGGTCGGGACGACCCAGGAGCTCTTGATCGAGTCGCCGTCCAAGAGCGACGCGTCCCGCTGGTCCGGTCGGACGCGCGGGAACCACCTGGTGCACCTGCCAGCGCCCGAGCACCACCCCGGTGAGCCCCCCGCCTTCGCTCCCGGCGACCTCGTCGAGGCCACGATCGTCGAGGCCGCGAACAACTACGCGCTGGCTGGTGCCGCCACCGCCATCCGGCCGACCCGTGCCGGGCGGGCGGCCGCCGACGCGCTCGCACGTGGCGGTGGCTGGGGCGTGCCCGACGACGCGCCGGTGACCCCCGGCGTCCGCTCGCTGCCGGTCCTGACCGGCTGACCGCCTCACCCCGGTCCACGCGTCCCCGCGCCGGACCCGGTGCACCCCCGATCGCGAAGGAGGCCAGGCGTGCCGATCCACCACGTCGCGATCATCCCCGCCGCCCCCCTGCTGTTGCCGGCCGCGTCACCATCCCAACCGGAGGAGGTGCGCGCCGGCGTCGCGCAGTTGCGCCGCCACGTCGCCGTGGCGCTCGACCGGCTCCCCGCGACCGGCAGTGCCCTGCTCCTCGACGCCGGACCCGAGTCCCTGGTCCATGACGCCGCGGAAGCCTCGTTGGCCGGCTACGGCCTCCCACACGTCCGAGCGGACGTGACGATCGACGCGGCGCTGCTGTCCGCGGTATCCGCCCGAGGGCAGGCACCACGGGTGCGCAGCGACCGCCTCGACGGCGATCTCGCGGTCCTCGCCCTCCTGCTCGCCGATACCCGCCCCGAGCTCGCGGTCGCGCCGGTCACGGTCCCGACGGGAGCCGGGAGCGACGCGCTCACCGACCTCGCCAACGGGCTCCTCGCCGCCGTCGCCGCCGTCGACACGGCCGAGCGGCTCGTGTCGGTCATCGCCGCGGGCGACCTCGCCGCCACGCTCGCCACCACCAGCCCCGGGTACCTCGTGGACGGTGCTCCAGCCTGGGACGAACGGGCCGTGGCCGCCGTGCAGGCCGGGGACGTGGACGCCTTCGGTGCCCTCGGTCCCGAGGAGGCCGCGCGCGTCCAGGCCCGGGGCTGGGCGCCGATCACCGTGGCGCTTCGGCTGGCCGAGGCGGCAGGCGTCAGCCTGGCCGACGCCGCCTACCTCGCGCCGCGTGGGGTCGGCCAGCTCGTCGCGGCCTGAGGGCGCACCATGCCGATCCTCGCGGTCGTCGGTCCCACCGCATCGGGCAAGTCCGAGGTCGCGATGACCGTCGCGCGCGGTCGGATCGCGGCCGGACAGCCCACCGAGATCGTCGCCGTCGACGCCTTCACCGTGTACCGCGGCATGGACGTCGGCACCGCGAAGCCCTCCCGTCACGACCGCGACGAGGTGCCGCACCACCTCGTCGACATCCTCGACCCGTGGGAGGAGCTGAGCGTGGCCGGGTTCCAGGCCCGTGCCCGCGCGGCGATCGACGACGTGCAGGACCGGGGTGCCACGCCGCTGCTGGTCGGCGGATCGGGGCTGTACTGGCGGGCCGTGGTGGACGAGCTGCGGTTCCCGCCCACCGACCCGACCGTGCGTGACGAACTGCGACAGCGCTGGGCCGATGACCCCGCCGCCGCGCACCGCCACCTCGCCACGCTCGACCCCGACGCCGCCGCCCGGATCGAGCCCAACAACCTGCGTCGCACGATCCGTGCCCTCGAGGCGATCGAGCTGACGGGGGAGCGGTTCTCGCGGTACGACGACGCCTGGGAGCGCTACGACAGCCGGTACCCGGTCCTCACCGTCGCCTACCTCGAGCCGCCCAACGACGAGCTGCGCGACCGCATCGCCGTGCGTGCGGCCCGGATGGTCGAGGGCGGCCTGCTCGAGGAAGCCGCCGCGCTGCGGGCCCTGCCGCACCCGCTCTCCCACACGGCCCAGCAGGCGATCGGGTACGCCGAGGCCTTCGAGGCGCTCGACGGCCGGCTCGACCTCACCGAACTCGTGGACCTGATCGCCCGGCGGACCTGGCGGTTCGCCAGGCGCCAGCGCAGGTGGTTCCGCGCCGATCCGAGGTGCGAGCCGATCGACCCCGAGGACGCGATCGCACGCCTCGTCGGGGTCTCCGAGGGGATGGGCGGCCACGACCGACCGTCGTAGCGTCGCGGCACCGTCCGCGGCGGACCGCTACCCGGCTGCCGGCGTGGACCGAAACGCCGGCAACCACGTCCGGTCCTAGCGCGGGGTCAGCGTGAGGCGCTCCACGGCGACCGCCTCGGTGGCCTCCAGGGAGAACGTCAGCGGGATCGTCCGACCGTCGCGCCAGAGCTCGGCCTGGTCGGTGTAGTGCCGGTGGAAGGGCCGGCCCGACTGTCCCGTCAGGTGGATCCACCGTCCCGCATCGAGGTCGCCCAGGTCCACCACCATCCGCATCGACGGGACCCAGGTCACCTCGTACCCCCGGGACGCGACCCACCCGGTGGCGTTCAGCACGTCGGAGCCTCCGGACGTCTCCAGGGGACCGCGGTTGAACAGCCGCTCGACGGGGCCGATGCCGGAGGATCCGAAGGTTCCGTGGGTGAGGGTGAGCGTGTGCAGCTCCCCCCAGCGCCACTCCGACGGGTCGTCGGAGAGCGTGTCGACCAGCTCGGCGTGCGCACGGGCCATCGCCGCGTGGAGCACCTCGTCACGTCCGCTGATCGCCGGCTCGCCCGGTGCCTCCCACCAGGCCGAGTCCGGGTCGTCGACCAGCTCGCCGACGATCCGCCACCATCGGCCGCTGCCCTCCGGCCACGCCCAGTCGGGGAGCACGTCGTGGAACATGAGCACCAGCAGGTGCCGCCACGTCGCGTTGAAGGCGGCGGCGCCGGCCGACTCCGCGCCGTCCTGCCGGCTCCACGCACCCAGCAGCTCCTGCACCGCCTGGACCGCGGGATCGCCGCGGTCGCTGACGGCGGTCAGGACCGGCACGAGCGTGTCCGCGTTGCCGTTGTGGTTGTCCAGCTGGATCCGCTGCAGGTCGTTGAGGGTCAGTGCTCCGCCGGCCTCGATCAGCTCCGCGATCCGTGCACCGCGGTAGCCGAGGTTCACGTCGGTGGCCAGGTACGGCTCGCCGCCGGGCGGCAGGACCGGCTGGTTCGCGGTGGCGAGGTACCCGGCGTCGGGGTTGAGCGTCCAGGGCAGCTCCTCGAGCTCGAGGAAGCGGTCCCACCCGAACTCGCCGGTCCAGCCGGGCAGCGGCAGCGTGCCGTCCCCGCTCCGGCGGACCGGGATCCGACCGGGAGCCTGGTAGCCGATGTTGCCGTCGAGGTCCGCGTACACCAGGTTCTGCGAGGGGACCTCGAACAGGCGGGCGGCCTCGCGGAAACCGGACCAGTCCTCGGCGCGCATGAACGCCGGGACCGCGTCCATCGTGGCGACCGGGTCGAGGGCGACCCACCGCAGCGCGACGGCGTGTTCCACCCCGTCCTGGTCTCCGGTTCCGTCGCCGAGGGAGCCCTCCGCCACCTGGTCCGCGGCTCCCGACACGTCGGAGAACAGCGGTCCGTGCCGCGTCTCGCGGACCTCGAACGTGACGTCGGCGTTGCCCGCCACCCGGATCGTCTCCTCGCGGACCTCCAGCGGCTCCCACCCCTGCTCGGTGAGGTAGCGGTCACCGTCGATCCGTTCGATCACCAGGTCGGCCACGTCGGCGCCCAGGTTGGTGAAGCCCCAGGCGACGCGGGCGTTGTGGCCGATCACGATGCCGGGCACGCCGGCGAAGGAGTAGCCGACCACCTGGTAGGGACAGTTGGAGCCGACCGGCTCGCAGCGCAGCGCGACCTGGTACCACAGCGAGGGCTGCGAGGGCTCGAGGTGCGGGTCGTTGGCGAGCAGCGCGGTCCCCGTCGCAGACCGTTCCGGCGCGATCACCCACGAGTTCGAGCCGATCCCGGTGCCGGCACCGTCCCCGAGCATCGTCGGGGAGGCGCTCAGGGCCGTGTGCGCCGCCGCCAGCGCGTCGACCACCTCGGCGTCCCTGAGTGCGGCGGACACGGACCGCGGCCGGGGTTCGGGG
>SKNO01000149.1 GCA_007120465.1 Nitriliruptoraceae bacterium | reverse complement strand
GGCGCGGCAGGCCACCCCACGCGAGCGGGATGCCGAGGTCGACCTCCGGGATCGAGAACACGGCGTCGGCGGCGGCGATGCGCAGGTCGCAGGCCGCGGACAGCACGACCCCGCCGCCGACGCAGCGGCCGTGGATGGCCGCGATCGTGACCTGGGGCAGCGCCTCGAGGGCCGAGGCCGCCCGGTCCCCGGCCGCCGCTGCGGCCCGCGCCGCCGGCCCGTCCTCGGTGAGTACCTCGACCATGGAGAGGTCCGCGCCCGCCGAGAAGGCCCGACCGGCCCCGCGCAGGACCACGACCCGGAGGGCCTCGTCGCCGCGCAACTCCTCGCACGCGTCGACGAGCGCACCGAGGAGCTCCACCGACAACGCGTTCAGCACCGCGGGCCGGTCCAGCGTGAGCGTCGCGACGGGACCGTCGCGCTCCAACCGGATCGTCGAGCGAGCGGACATACGGGCGCTCCTCCGTCGCGTGGTGGGGCCGCGGTCGCCAGCGCGCCGCACCCTACCCAGCGCCGTGGGCCCGCCCCCGCCATCCTGCATCACGCGTCGAAGCGGACGACCGAGGGTTCGGTCGATCGTCGCAACCACGTCCGGCCGGGCGGCGCGTAGGGTGACGGGGAGCCAGGAGGTCGCCCATGCGTCGGTTCGACGGCGTCCACGTCGCCACCACCACCCCCTTCGACCCCGACACCCTCGAGGTCGACCTCGACCGCTTCCGCGCCCACTGCACGTGGCTGCTGGACGAGGGCATCACCGGGCTGTTCCCCAACGGCTCGCTCGGTGAGTACGAGTCGCTGCACCCCGAGGAGCGCCGCGCCGTGTGGCAGGTGGCCGTCGATGTGGCCGCCGGCCGCGGGCTGGTGGTGTCCGGCCTGTCGGGACCGTCGTCCCGGGCGATCTGCGAACTGGCCGAGCAGGCGCGGGCCGACGGGGTGGACGGCGCGATGGTGCTCCCACCCACCAACCACCCATCGACCCGGGACGAGCTCGTGGCCCACTACGCGGCGATCACCGAGGTCGGCCTCCCGGTGATCGTGTACAACAACCCCTTCTCGACCCGTACCGACCTCACCCCCGACCTCCTGGCCCGTCTGGCACGGATCGACGGCGTGGTCGGCGTCAAGGAGTTCTCGGGCGACGTCCGCCGCGTCTCCGAGATCATCGAGCTGGCCCCCGAGCTCGAGGTGATCTGCGGCGCCGACGACCTCGCTCTGGAGTCCGCGCTGATGGGTGCGACCGGCTGGATCGGCGGGTTCACCGGGACCTTCCCCGCCGCCACCGTCCGGCTCTTCGAGGCCGGCCGCGCCGGCAGGCGGGACGAGGTCCTCGACCTGTACCGCACGATGCTGCCGGCGCTGCGCTGGGACTCGGGGCCACGGTTCGTCCAGGCGATCAAGCGCTCGATCGACCTGGTCGGCGGGTCCGGCGGGGGCCCGACCCGACCGCCACGGCTGCCGCTGGACCAGGAGGGCGAGACCCGGCTCCGCCAGGCGGTGACGGCGATCCAGGACGCGCTCCGGTAGCCGGGCCGGGACGCCTCACACGACGAGGCACCACGCGACGACGAGCGACGCGCACCGACAGGGGGCGGCGATGAGATCCACGGTCGCGATCCAGGCGGTCGACTCCCACACCGAGGGGATGCCGACCCGGGTCATCACCGGCGGGGTCGGCGTGCTGCCCGGCGATTCGATGCTGGAGCGGCGCGCCAACTTCGAGCGTGACCGCGACGACCTGCGCACGCTGCTGATGTTCGAGCCCCGCGGGCACAGCGCGATGTCGGGGGCGATCCTGCAACCGCCCACCCGCCCCGACGCCGACGTCGCGGTGCTGTTCATCGAGGTGTCCGGCTGCCTCGCGATGTGTGGCCACGGCACGATCGGCGTGTGCACGGTGCTGGTCGAGACCGGGATGGTCGCGGTGACCGAGCCCACCACCACGATCCGGCTCGAGACGCCGGCCGGAGTCGTGGTCGCCGAGGTCGCGGTCGACGACGGCGTGGCGCGCAGCGTGACGATCCGCAACGTGCCGTCGTTCCTGTACGCCACCGACCGCACCATCGACGCGGGCGAGGGCATCGGCCAGGTCACGGTCGACGTCGCGTTCGGCGGCAACTTCTACGGGATCATGCCCGTCGCCGACCTCGGGCTGGAACTCGACCCCGCACAGGCGCCCCGGCTGATCGAACGCGGCATGCAGGTGGTCCGGGCGATGGACGAGCAGGTCGCGCCCGTCCACCCAGAGGACGACCGGATCCGCGGCATCGAGCACGTGATCCTCACCGCGCCCGGTGGCGACGGGGCCGACGGGCGTGCGGCGACCGTGATCCACCCCGGGTGGATCGACCGCTCCCCCTGCGGGACCGGGACCTCGGCACGGATGGCCCAGCTCCACGCGCGGGGGCAACTCGCGCTGGACACCCCCTTCGTGCACGCGTCGCTGATCGACAGCCGCTTCACCGGCCGCCTGGTGCAGGAGACCTCCGTCGGCGGCCGCGACGCGGTCGTGCCGACGATCACCGGCCGTGCCTGGATCACCGGTACCTCGACGTACCTGCTGGACCCCGACGACCCGTACCCGACGGGGTTCCTGATCGGGGCGACATGACCGTGACCGACGTCGTCGTGATCGGCAGCGGGCTGGTCGGGGCCTGCTGCGCCTACGAGCTCGCGTCGGCCGGGCTCACCGTGACGGTCGTGGACCGCGGGCACCTGACCGCCGGCACCACCGCGTCCGGGGAGGGCAACATCCTGGTGTCCGACAAGGGGCCGGGCGCGGAGTTGGAGCTCGCCCGGGCCAGCGTGGCACGGTGGGCCGAGCTCGACGCGGAGCTCGACGCGGACCTCGAGTTCGACCCGAAGGGCGGGCTGGTGGTGGCCGCCGACGACGGGCAGGCCGCGGGGTTGCGCCGGTTCGCAGCCGAGCAGCGGAACGCCGGTCTCACCGCCGACGAGGTGGCCGGTGAGGACCTGCACGCCCTGGAACCGCACCTGGCTCCCGACCTGGTGCTGGGCGTGCACTACCCGCAGGATGCCCAGGTCCAGCCGGTGCTGGCGTCGGCGGCCCTGCTGCGTCGCGCCCGCGAACTCGGCGCCAGCGTCGTCCCCCGGGCCGAGGTGACCGCGATCGGGCTCGACGGCGACGGGCAGATCGCGTCGGTGACCACGACCCGCGGCACCTTCCCGACCCGGTGGGTGGTCAACGCCGCCGGCCCCTGGAGCGGTGAGGTCAGCGCGCTGGTCGGTATCGACCTGCCGATCGCGCCGCGCCGCGGCCACATCCTGGTCACCGAACCCTGCGAGCCGCTGGTCCACCACAAGGTGTACGAGGCCGACTACGTCGGCACCCTCGTGGCGGACACCGACCCCGATGCGGCGGAGGTCTCGACCGTGGTGGAGTCGACCCGGGCCGGCACGCTGCTCCTCGGCTCCAGTCGCGAGTTCGTCGGGTACGACCGACGCATCGACGGCGAGGTGGTCCGCGCGATCGCGGACCGGGCGACGCGCCTGTTCCCGGTGCTGGCGGCGGTGCGACTGATGCGGGCCTACGTCGGGTTCCGCCCGTGGCTGCCAGACCACCTCCCGGCGATCGGCGAGGACCCGGCGGTGCCCGGCTTCGTGCAGGCCAACGGCCACGAGGGTGCGGGCATCGGCCTCTCGCCCGCCACCGGCGTGCTGGTCCGCGACCTGATCACCGGCCGCGCGGCGTCGGTCGACCCCGCGCCCTTCCGCCCCGACCGCCCCGCCCTGCGCCGTGACGTCGAGGTGGCCGATGACTGACCGCGACGCCGGACACCCCAGGGTCCCCGACCTGCGCGTGGTCGGTGCCGACGATCCGGTCGGGATCGTGCGTGGTCCGGCCTTCACCTTCCGCTCCGACGGCGCGGAGGTCCGGGCCCACCCCGGCGAGACGATCGCCGCCGCTCTGCTCGCCGCCGGCCACCGCCGGCTGCGCACGACCCGGGTCGGTGGGCGGCCACGCGGCTTGTTCTGCGCGATCGGGACCTGCTTCGACTGCCTCGTCCGGGTCGACGGCGGCCGGCCGGTGCGGGCCTGTCTGACGCCGGCATCCCCCGGCGTGGAGGTGACGCCCGGCGACCTGGACGTGCCGGGAGCGGCCTCCGCCGCCGACCCGGCGACGACCATCGGCTCCGACGACGGGGAGGCGCCCGATGCGCGCTGAGACGACCCCACCCGTCGACGTCGTGGTGCTCGGCGCCGGACCGGCCGGGGTACCCGCCGCGCTCGCCGCTGCCGACGCGGGCGCCACCGTGACGGTGATCGACGCCGGCGAGCGTCCCGGCGGGCAGTACCACCGGCAGCTCCCGCGGGAAGCCGGCGCGGCGCGTCCCGGCGTACTGCACCACGGCTGGCGCGCCGCGACGGCCCGCTTCCGCGCCTTCACGACCCACCCCCGCATCCGCCACCTCGCCGCCACGCGCGCCTGGCTGGTCGAGCGTGACCGCGACGGCGTCCGGGTGCACACCACCGGTGCCCACCGGGCGACCGTCACCGGCCGGACCCTCGTGCTGGCCACCGGCGCGACCGAGCGGGTGCTGCCCTTCCCCGGCTGGGACCTGCCGGGGGTGCTGACCGTGGGCGCCGCACAGGCGCTGATCAAGGGCCAGGGGGTCCGGCCGGGCCTGCGGGTGCTGGTGGCCGGGACCGGTCCGCTGCTGCTCGCGTCGTCCAGCACGCTGCTCGCCGCCGGGACGCCCGTCGCCGCCGTGCTGGATGCGAGCGGCCCGACGACCTGGCTGTCCGCCGCACCCGCCGCCGTGCTCTCCCCCGGGAAACCGATGGAGGCCGCCGGTCATCTCGCCGAGCTCGCCCGCGCGCGGGTGCCGTACCTGCCGAACCGGGCCGTGATCCGGGTCGAGGGGGACGGTCAGGTGGAGCGTGCCGTGGTCGCCGAGGTGGACCCCGACTGGCGGATCGTCCCGGGCACCCTCCGGACCGAGCCGGTGGACGCCGTGTGCGTGTCCTTCGGCTTCGTCCCCAACGTCGGGACCGCGGCGGCGCTCGGCTGCGCGCTCACCGTGGAGGAGGCGGTGCGGGTGGACGCCGCCCAGCGCACCACCGTCGACCGGGTCCTCGCCGCCGGGGAGGTGACCGGCATCGCCGGTGCCACCGTCGCCACGCTCGAGGGGGCGGTGGCCGGTGCCGCCGCTGCCGATCGGGCCGGGTACGCGGTGGATCGCGTTCGCGTGCGGCGACTGGTCCGACGCCGGGACCGCGAGCGGCGTGCCGCGGAGGCGCTGCTGCGCGCCACTCCGATCCGCGAGGGGTGGATCACGTGGCTCGACGACGACACCCTCGTGTGCCGCTGCGAGGAGGTGCCCTACGGCCGGGTGCGGGACGCGATCGCCGAGCTCGACGCCCGCGACCTGCGGTCGGTGAAGCTCACGACCCGCTGCGGCATGGGGCTGTGCCAAGCCGCCATGTGCGGATCGACGGTCGCCGACCTGCTCCGGCACGCGACGGGCCGTCCCCCCGCGGACGCTGGCGGGCTCGCCCACCGCGCGGTCGCCGACCCGGTCGCTCTCGGGAGGCTGTGACGGGCAGCGACGTCTTGGTGGCACGGCCGCCGGCGGCGACCGGGAGTGCGGGCGGACCACCCCGCGGCGCGGGGCCGCGGGGTGGGGGACGCACGCCTGCGGGCCGCTACCTCGACGTGTAGCCAGCGTCGACCATGAGCGCGGCACCGGTGATGTACGACGCGGCGTCCGAGCACAGCCACGCGTTGGCCTCGGCCACCTCCTCCGGCTGCCCGAACCGGCCGAACAGGCTCAGCGCCGGCGCGAACTCCTCCTCGGTCGCACCGATCGTCTCGAGGGCGCCGCGCAGCATCGGTGTGTCGATCGCGCCCGGGCAGACGGCGTTGACGCGGATGCCGTGCTCGGCGTTCTCGAGGGACGCGACCTTGGTCAGGCCGATGACCCCGTGCTTCGCCGCCGTGTAGGCGGCGTTGTTCGGCTGCGGCCGGAAGGAGCTCACCGAGCCGATGTTGACGATCGCACCGCCGTCGCCCTGGGCGAGCAGCTGACGCAGCTCGGCCCACATCGACAGCGCCACCCCCTTGAGGTCCACCGCGATGACCCGGTCGAACTCGTCCTCGTCCATCTCGGCGATCGGGTGGGTGTCGGGGGTGACGGCCGCGTTGTTCACGGCGCAGTCGAGCCGGCCGTAGCGGTCGACGGCCGCCTGCACCATGGCGGCCACGTCCTCCGCCTGGGAGACGTCCACGTGGACGAAGGACGCGGTCCCGCCCGCCTCCACGATCGCGTCCACGGTGGCCTGGCCGGTCGTCTCGTCGATGTCGGCGACGATCACCTTCGCGCCCTGCTGGGCGAACAGGCGTGCCGTGGCCGCACCCATGCCCACACCGGCGCCGGTGACGATCGCGACCTTGTCGTGCAGATCCGTGCGTGCCATGGGAACCCCGTTCTCGTCCTCGTCGGATGTCGGGCGGAACGCTCTGGACGCTACGGCCGCACCGGCGATGCCACCACGGTCGTCCGGCACCGGCCGGGCGGTGCCATCGGCCCCAGACCAGGTGCCGGAGGTCAGCGCCGTCCCGTCAACCGCGCCAGCTTCAGTCCGAGGTGCAGCGCGAGCCGTTCGTTGCCGTCGCGCAGGTCGGTGTCGCACAGCTGCTCGATCCGGCCGAGCCGGTGGTACAGGGAGGTGCGGTGCAGCGACAGCGCACGGGCCGTGGACTGGACGTTGCCGGCCAGGTCCAGGAAGGTCTCCAGGGTGTCGACGAGGGCCGTGGCCCGCGCGTCGGCGAGCAGCCGCTCGAGCCCGGGATGCAGGGTCGTCGCCGCGAGCTGCTCGGCGGAGAGGTGGGTGAGCGCGCGGTAGACCCCGAGCCGTGCCCACTCGGCGACCGGTCCCGCCACCGGGAGGTGGACCGCGACCTCCGCCGCCTGCCGGGCCTCCTCGTAGGACCCGCGGACGGTGGCCAGCTCCGCCCGCGGCGTCCCGACCCCGACCAGGACATCGGTGACGCCGGCGAGGCCCTGCACGGCACGGTCGAGCTCCTCGGCCAGCGCCTGCGCGAGCGCACGCACGGAGGTCGAGGTGGTGGCCTCTCCGACGGGGACCAGCAGCACCCCATGGTCGAACCGGACCAGGTGCAGGGCGGCGTGACCACCGACGCCGCGCCGCACCGCGACGAGCGCCTGCTCGATCGCGAGGCGCAGGTACTCGTCCGGACGGTCCGCCGCCAGCACCGGTCGGGCGACCAGCGCGACCACCGGCGCGTCCTGGGCGAACCGGCCCTCGGCGAGCAGCTCCTGGGCCGCGTGGAGCGGCACGTCGGGATCGCTGGACAGCAGGTTGCGGATCGCCTCGGCGACCCGGTTGCTCGCCAGCTCGCCCGCGAGGTTCTCGCGGTACAACGCCAGCGCGAACCGGTCCAGGGACGCGGTCACCGGCCCGAGCTCCTCGTCGGACATCGACGCGTCCCGGTCCACGAACCACAGGAACCCCAGGAGCAGCCCCTGGTGGCGGATCGGGACGCACACCCGCGGCAGCAGCCCGAGCTCCTTCCGGGCGGGGGTGCGCACCGGACCGGTCGCGGAGGCGATGCCGTGGCCACGCAACCACGCCACCACCTCGGGGCGGGTACGCCGGCTCAGGATCGACTCGGAGCGGACCCGGTCCAGGGGGTCGTCGTGCTGGCTGTAGACGATCATCCGCTGGCGGTGGTCCTCCAGCACGACCGCGCGGCCGGTCCGCTCGGCGACCGCGTCCACCAGCCGTTGCAGCTCCGACGGCACCGCCACCTCCTCGCGATCCGCCACGTTCCCATGATCGTAGGACGCGGGGTCGGAACCATCCGACGTCCGTCGAGCGGAGGCGGCGCGGTCGCTGGCGTAGGCTCTCGGCGTCCGCCGCCGAGGGGAGACGTGCCCGATGACCAGCTCCTTCGACGAGCGCGCCGCCACGTGGGACGACGATCCCACGAAGCACGAGCGGGCCCGGCGAGCGGCCGCGCAGGTGCGGTCGACCGTCGCCCTCGACCGTGGCACCCGGGTGCTGGAGTACGGCGCGGGAACAGGGCTGCTCGCGCAGCAGCTCGCCCCCGACGTCGGTCCGCTCACCCTCGCCGAACCCTCCGCCGGGATGCGCGAGGTGCTGCACGCGAAGGTGGCTGCCGGCGTCCTCCCGGACGCCCGGATCCTCGACCTCGACCTGACCCGCGATCTTGTGCCCGACGAGCGGTTCGACCTGATCCTCGGGCTGATGGTCCTGCACCACATCCCGGACCTGCCGCCGGTGCTGCAGGCCTTCGCGACGATGCTGTCGCCCGGCGGCACGCTCTGCGTGATCGACCTGGACCGGGAGGACGGCAGCTTCCACGGTGACGGGTTCGACGGCCACGACGGCTTCGATCACGACCACCTCGGCGCCGAGCTGGCCGACGCCGGGTTCGCACCACCGCGGTTCGTCCCCTGTGGCGCGGTCGAGCGGGACGGCCGCAGCTACGGGCTGTTCCTCGCGACCTGCCGGCTGCGCCACGGGCGCCAGGACCACGGGGACGCGGCATGACCACGATCGTGAGCACCGCCGACTACCACACCGGTGGCGAGCCCTTCCGCATCGTGACCGCCGGGGTCCCGGTGCCCCGCGGCGCCACCGTCGCCGAGCGGCGCCACTGGTCGATCGCGCACCTCGACGCGATCCGCGCCCTGCTGTGCCGCGAACCGCGGGGGCACGCCGACATGTACGGCTGCTTCCTCACGCCGCCTGACGACGAAGCGGGCGACCTCGGCACCGTGTTCTTCCACAACGACGGGTTCTCCACCGCCTGCGGGCACGGGACGATCGCGTTGGCGACCTGGGCGATCGAGACGGGCCTGGTCACCCCGGGAGCCGCTGCCTCCGAGACCGAGGTCGTGATCGACGTCCCCTCGGGGCGGGTGCGCGCGATCGCCGCGCTCGAGGGCGGGCGCGCCACCTCGGTCCGTTTCCGCAACGTGCCCGCTCTGGTGCACACGCTGGACGTCGAGCTACCCCTCGACGGCCGCCAGGTGCGCGTGGACGTCGCGTACGGCGGCGCCTTCTACGCCAGCCTCGCAGCCAGCCAGGTCGGCCTGGAGGTGGCCCCCGACCGCCTCCCCGAGCTGATCGCCCTCGGCCGCGCCGTCAAGCAGGCCGCCAACGAGCGGCTGGACCTGCGGTTGCCCGACGGGTCCGGCGACGTCGGGCTGTACGGCACGATCATCTACGACCGGCTGGGCGACGCGCACCAGCGCAACGTCACCGTGTTCGCCGACGGGCAGGTGGACCGCTCGCCGTGCGGCAGCGGGACCTCGGCGCGGCTGGCGGTGCTGGCAGAGCGGGGCGAGTTGGCCGTCGGCGACACCCTGGTCCACGACAGCATCGTGGACACCCGCTTCCTCGGTCGGCTGCTCGGTGAGGCCGCGCCGCGCGGCGGCGTGCGCCGCTGGGACACCGAGGTGGAGGGACGGGCGTCGCGCACCGGCCAGCACACCTTCGTGCTCGACCCCGACGACGAACTCGGCCTGGGGTTCGTGCTGCGCTAGGTTCGGCAGCGGGTGTCGATGGCTACAAGCATCCCGGACGTGGTGCGCCGATCCAATCGACATGAGGCGGTTACTGCCAGGTTCGGGAACGCTTCTCGTCGGCCACGACACCTCGGGCGGGTCCGACTCGGCAGCGGGTCAACGGCCCACCCCACGCGTGGGTTCTCCCTCCGTCAGTACGGCGGTTCGAGGTCGGGGAACATCGGGAAATGCTTGAGGTTGCGGGTCCAGAGCACCGCGTCGTGGAGTTCGACCGTGGCCGCGATGATGTGGTCGACGGGGTCCACGCCAGGATGTGATGGCAGGTAGCGGTTCGCGAGCAGACCCGCACGTTCGGCGATGTCGTCATCGACCGGGATCCAGTCGAGCACGTCGAGCAGCCGGCGCGTCCTCGGTTCCTCGGCCGGCCGCATCCCCGCCAGCACCTCGACCTTGACGACCATCGACGCGGCGAGCCGCTCACCGTCGTCTACGGCCGCGGCCAGCGCCTGCCGAGCTGCCCGGTTGCCACGGAGGTGATCGATGAGCACCGACGTGTCGAGCAGCAGCGTCATCCGTCGGTCGCCGAGAGCCGGCGCGACATGCCCCGACGTAGCCGGTCGACGACGGTCGCACCGTCGTCACCGGGCTCCCATGCGCCGAAGCTGTCCTCGAGCGCGGCGAGCTGGTCGTCCCGATCGACGCTGCCGTAGGTGCGGTCGATCGCGCGGCGCACCAGCTCGGCGAGTCCCACCCCGCGGCGGCGCGATTCGCTGCGGAGCAGTTCGTACTGCTCGTCGGTCAGGGTGATCTGCGTCCGGTGACCCATGATGTAATCCTACATCATCGCCATCCGGCCTCGAGGTGTCGGTGCCGCAAGACTCGGAGCTGACCACCGATCGACACAACTCGAAAGCGTGGGAGGAACGCCCGGAACCTCTCCCTCTGTGCGTGGGCGTGGAGGGGAACGACGTGTCTGCGGCTTGCCGGAACCCCCGATCGTGGACATGGCTCCTCCTGGGAAACCAACGTTGGGAACCTCCATCAGACCCGGGGCGGGTCTCTCAGATCGAGAAGCAAGGCCACCTGGCGAACTCGGCCTGAAGGGGTGGCCCAGGTTCTCGCTCCCGCCGGTTGCGACGCCGGCGATCCACGACATCACCGATGCTTCTCTAGCTGTCAAGCGCGGCATCGCTCCCTGGGAGCGTGCAGATCGGGTTGTCCGTCCCTCATCGACCCGCTGCCGAACCCTTGCTGCGCCGACCGTGTGCGGCCAGCGGGCAGGCGGCCCGCGGACGCGGGCACGTCGGGCGCGATGACGCGCGCGCGACCACACTCCCCGAGCGCTGCCTCGAGGAGGTGTGCGCCGTGCGGATCCGCGAGGCCGACCCGGACCGGGACCTCACCACGATCCGGGCGCTGTGGCGCGAGTTCCTCACGTGGGCGGATGGTGAGCTCGCCCGCCGGCACGGCATCCGCGTCGCGGTCGAGGAGGTCCTCGCCAGCGACCTCGCCGACCTCACGCCCTTCGCGCCGCCGGCCGGCCGGTTGCTGCTCGTCGACGACGTCGGGATCGGGGGCCTGCGACGGCTCACCGACGACGCGGGGGAGATCAAACGCATGTACGTCCGTCCCGCTGCCCGCGGGACCGGGGTCGGGGCCGGCGTCATGACGGCGGGTCCCGCTCCCGGGGGGCAGGACCCGCCGTGCCGTGCCCGCCGTCAGATGAAGATCGTCTGGGCGCCCTCGGCGATCTCGATGAAGTCGGAGGCGTTGATGATGCCCTCGACCCCGTCGTAGAGGTCCTCCTCGGTCAGGTGCATCATGTCCGCCGACATCCGGCACGCCCACAGATGCCCGCCAGCGTCGCGGATCAGGTCGAGGAACTCCGGCACCGCCGGGACGTCGAGTCCTTCGATCTGCTTGCGCATCATGTGCGTCGCGAAGGAGGTCATCCCGGGCAGGCCCATCAGCATCTGCGGCATGTGGGTCGCCGGGTTGCCGACCGGTGTGAACTTCAGCGCATCCATCGTCTTCTTGTTGATGATGTCGAAGCCCCAGAAGGTGAAGAACAGGTGGGTCTCCACCCCCTCGCCGAGGGCGGCGTTCGCCAGCACCAGGCCCGGATAGGCCATGTCCAGTGAGCCCTTCGAGCAGATCAGGACCAGCTTGCGGCCAGCGTCCTCCTCGTCATCGAAGGAGGGGATCGGCGCGCTCGTCGGGTCGACGGGGAGGTCGGTCGCGGTCATCACGGTCTCCTTCACACGCAGCCGACGGGCTTCTGCAACCCGGCGACGTAGGACAGCTTCTTGGCCGGCTTCTTGGGGAACAACTGGAACAGCTCCTTCGTCGGGAAGCCGCCGACGTTCTGCAGCCGTCGCAGGGTCGGGGTCTCGCCTTGCTCGTCGGCGTCGGCGCGCGCCCACCGGATCACCTCGAGGTGCCGGTCGGTGAGCTCGATGCCGATGTTGGTGGCGAGTCGCGTGGCGAGGGCCTCGTCCCACTCACTGGGATCGGTGAGGAACCCCTCGTCGTCGAGGTGGATCTCACGTCCGTCGATGGTGGCGACCGGCATGGCGGTTGCCTCCTTCCTGGATGGTGTGTGTCGGGGTCGTGGAGGTGGCCCGAGGGCCGGGTCGGGTCAGGTCGGGTCAGGTCGGGTCGGCGCTTGCGGTGTCGGAGCCGATGCTGCGCAGCAGTTCGAGGGTGCGGGCGAGGCCGCGCCGCACCGCGGGATCGCGCAGCTGACGCAGCAGCGCGAAGGTGGAGGGAGGGGGGCCCGTGGGGACGTCGTCGAGGTGCCCGACGCTGCCGGCCGTACGACGCAGGAGGTGCAGCACCTCCGGCTGGGTCAGGTCCCGCAACGTCTCGAGCATCAGCACGATGTTGTCACCGAGCGCCTCGACGTCCTCCTCGTCGAAGGAGGTGACGATCCGGTCGACGACCCGACCGCCACTGCGGGCGAAGGTCACGTAGCCACGCTCCTCGAGGTCGGCCACGCGTGTCGTGACGGTCTCGACGACAGGGCCGGACAGGACCCCGATCTCGGCCGCCAGGTCACGCAAGGGCTCGAGCTCCGCGTCGCGCCTGCGGGCATCGGCCAGCAGCTCGTCGAGCTGCGCCTCGATCCTGGCGAGCCGGTCGTCGGCCCCGTGGGCCCGGTCGTCGGTGGGGGTGTGCAGGGCGGTCACATCGACACCTCCTGGAGCTCCCCGGGACGGGGTTTCTCGCGGTCGTCGTCCTCCGCCACGACAGGCCGGGTCTTGCCGAGCATCGACATCGCGGTGGCGAGTGGGAGCGGGCGGCCGGGCAGCAACACGTGCCAGTAGATCCACCGGAAGGCGAGCTTCCCGAGGTGGTTCGCCTCGCTCTCGGCGAGCAGGGTCAAGGGACCGACGCCGGGAAGGGGGAAGTACCCGAGCAGCGGCTCGGTGTCGTAGTTGAAGTCGAGCAGCAACGCCTTGTTGTCCCCGGACTCGATGAAGCAGTTGGCGTGCCCGTCGAAGGACGCGCTCATCGGCCGGCCTGCGATGTGCGCGAGGAGGTTGTCGACGAACACGTCCACGGCGAAGTGGGCGACCGACCCGGCCTTCGAGGTCGGCAGGTTCGCGGCGTCGCCGAGCGCGAAGATGTCGTCGTGGCCGTCGGCGAGGAAGGTGTGGGGGTCGACCTTGACGTGCCGGAGCTCGTCACCCAACCCGGACCGACCGACGTACGCCGCCCCCATGTTGAGCGGGACGGTCACCAGCAGGTCGAAGGGCACCTCGCGCTCGTCGTAGCTGACGAGCGCCTGCGCGTCGAGGTCGACGCGCTCGAGCATGAAGTCGGGCTCCAGGTCGATCCCGCGGGCCGCGAACATCCCCCCGAGCTCCCGCGACGCCAGCGGCTTGGTGAAGGCGCCGTCCAGCGGGGTGACGTAGGTGACCTCGGTGCGCTCCCGCAGTCCGTGCTCGCGCAGCCAGGCCTCGGCGAGGAACGCGAACTCCAGCGGCGCCACGGGGCACTTGATCGGCAGATCGACGAGGTTGACGACCAGCCGCCCACCGTCGAAACCGGCCAGCGCGTCGCGCAGCGCGACGGCGTCCTCGAGGGTGTAGAAGGTGTGGACGCCCCGCTCCTTCGCCGCCGGGTCGTCCAGCCCGGGCGTCTCCTCGGGCGCCGGGTGCGTGCCCGTCGCGATCACCAGTTGGTCGTAGGGCAGCTCGGTGCCGTCCGCCAGCCGGACCACGTGCGCGGCGGGGACGACCTCGTCGATCACCCCCGTGACCTGCCGCACCCCGTCGGCGATCAGCCGCCGGCGCGGCTTGACGATCTCGTCCGGCCGGTAGGTCCCGAAGGGGACGAACAGGTAGCCGGGCTGGTAGTGATGCTCCTCGGACTGGTCGACGATCGTGATGTCCCACGCGTCGCGCGCCAGCAGCGGCCGCAGCTTGTTCACCACCATCGTGCCGGCGGTGCCCGCACCGAGGACGAGCAGTCTGCGCATCGTCGTCACCTTCCTCCCGTTCCCGGGTGGTCCAGCAATCGTGACAGCACCGCCGCGATCCGCGGCAGCGCCTCGAGCACGCGACGGCGACCGGCGGCGTCGAGGTGGAACAGGCCGGACGCCGTGTCCTCCGCGGGGGCGATGCCGCCCGCGAGCACCATCGCGACCAGCTCGGATCCGTGGCGCACCAGGCTGTGAGCGCACAGGAACCCCTGGGCGCTCGACTCGAACCGGGGTGCCAGGTGCGGCGTCTGGGCGTAGCGCGCCCACTCCCGGGTGCAGCTCGCGAGGAACCGCGGGTCGTCCACGTGCTCGGCGAGCGCCGGAGCGGGGTGCACCAGGCGTGTGAGGGGCCGGCCGCGCAGATCGGTCACGACCATCGTGACACCCAGCGCCGGGGCCATCGCCTCCAGCAGTGCGGTCGTCACCTCGACCGGTGGCTGCGCTGGACCGGACCCGTCCCCCGGAGCTGCGAGCAGCCGGTCGACGGCGTCGGGAGGGAAGCGCCACTGCCGCCCGACGCGCACCGCGGGCAGGCGTCCGTCGGCCGCCATGCGGTAGACGGTGGAGGCGTCGACGCCGAGCAGCTCCTCGACCTGCTTGGCGTTGAGCATCCCGGTGGCCACGGATCGGTCCGTTCCGGCAGGTCCTGCACCAGCGGCATCACCTGCACCAGCGGCAGCATCGGCGGTGCCCGGTCCCGCCACCAGGGCACGAGGTCACGTCCGGCGGGACCTTCGTCATCGACGCGGCGGGCCGAGGGTCCCACGCGCGCCCGGCGCGTCGGCCGCTGGCACGCGCGACGCCGCCAGCACGACACCCGCAGCAGGTCGCCCTCAGAAGTCGCCGGCGTCGCGACGCAGCCGCGTGAGCACGCGGTGCAACGTGGCGAGGTCGCGCTCCGGGAGCCCGACGTCGGTGAAGACCTGCTCGTTCAAGCGGTCCGTGGCCTCCGCGGCCACCTTGCGGCCGAGGTCGCTGAGGACCGCCAGCTTCGTGCGCCGGTCGGTGGGGTGAGCCTGACGCTCGACGAAGCCCTGGGCCTCCAGGCGGTCCACGGCGCTCGTCACGCTCGCGGGGTGCACCTGCAGCCGCGCACCGATCACGTTCAGCGGCAGCCGGCCCTCGCGGCTGAAGGTGAGCAGCATCAACAGCTCGTACCGGGCGAAGGTGAGGTCCAGGGGACGCAGTACCTCGTCGATCCGTGCCAGCAGGATCTGCTGGACCCGCATGATCGCCGTGACCATCGCCATGCCGTTCGCGGCGTCCGCCCACCCGTGCTCGACCCAGTGGCGGCGGGCTTCCTCGACCGGGTCGAAGGGCAACGGGTCGCGGATGGCGATGGTGGGTCCTCCCGTGGGGCAGGCGCAGGCTAGGGGTGGCTCACACGTTGCGGCGGTAGCGACCGCCGACCTCGAAGAAGGCCTCGGTGATCTGGCCGAGCGTGCAGGTGCGCACGGCGTCCATCAGCACGTCGAAGACGTTGCCGCCAGACACGGCCGCCTCGCGCAGCCGGGCGAGGTCGGCCTCCGCCGCGCCGGCGTGTCGCTCCCGGAACGTGGCGACCCGCTCGAGCTGGGAGTGCTTCTCGTCCTCGGTCGCCCGCGAGAGCTCCAGCGACAACCCACCCTCCGAGGCGGTGTCCTCGTCGGGCAGGAAGGTGTTCACACCCACGATCGGCAAGGAACCGTCGTGCTTGCGGTGCTCGTAGAGCATCGACTCGTCCTGGATCTTGCCGCGCTGGTAGCCGGTCTCCATCGCCCCGAGCACGCCACCGCGGTTCGCGATCCGATCGAACTCGGCGAGCACGGCCTCCTCCACGAGGTCGGTGAGTTCGTCGACGATGAACGCCCCCTGCAGCGGGTTCTCGTTCCTCGTCAGGCCCCACTCCTTGTCGATGATCATCTGGATCGCCAGCGCCCGGCGAACGGACGCCTCGGTGGGGGTGGTGACGGCTTCGTCGTAGGCGTTGGTGTGGAGCGAGTTCGCGTTGTCGTAGATCGCGCACAGCCCCTGGAGCGTCGTGCGGATGTCGTTGAAGTCCATCTCCTGGGCGTGCAACGACCGACCCGACGTCTGGATGTGGTACTTGAGCTTCTGGGAGCGTTCGTTCGCGCCGTACCGCTCCTTCATGGCGATCGCCCAGATGCGCCGGGCGACCCGCCCGATCACGGTGTACTCGGCGTCCATGCCGTTGGAGAAGAAGAAGGACAGGTTCGGCGCGAACTCGTCGATGTCCATGCCGCGCGCGAGGTACGCCTCGACGTAGGTGAACCCGTTGGCGAGGGTGAACGCGAGCTGGGTGATGGGGTTCGCTCCGGCCTCCGCGATGTGGTAGCCCGAGATCGACACCGAGTAGAAGTTGCGGACGTCGTGCTCGATGAACCACTCCTGCACGTCCGCCATGCACCGCAGCGCGAACTCGGTCGAGAAGATGCAGGTGTTCTGCCCCTGATCCTCCTTGAGGATGTCCGCCTGGACGGTGCCGCGGACCGCCGACAGGGTCCGGGCCCGGATCTCCGCGGCCTCCTCGTCGGTGGGTTCGCGCCCCTCACGTGCACGGAAGCGGTCCAGCTGCTGGTCGATCGCGGTGTTGAGGAACATCGCCAGGATCGCCGGCGCCGGCCCGTTGATCGTCATCGACACCGAGGTCGACGGGTCACACAGGTCGAACCCGTCGTAGAGCGCCTTCATGTCGTCGAGGGTCGCGATCGACACCCCGGAGGTACCCACCTTGCCGTAGACATCGGGCTGCTCCGACGGGTCGCGCCCGTACAGGGTCACCGAGTCGAACGCGGTCGACAGCCGCTTCGCCGGGCTGTCCTTCGACAGGTAGTGGAACCGCCGGTTGGTCCGGAAGGGGTCGCCCTCACCCGCGAACATGCGCGTCGGGGCCTCCCCGTCGCGCTTCAGCGGGAACACCCCACCGGTGAAGGGGAACCGCCCGGGCAGGTTCTCCCGGCGCAGGAAGCTGACCAGGTCGCCGTGGTCGGCGTACCGCGGCAGCGCCACCCGGGGAACCTTGCTGCCCGACAGCGTCTCGCGGGTCAGTGGTGCCCGCAGCTCCCGGTCGCGCACCCGGTAGGTGTACTCGTCCCCGGCGTACGTCTCGACGACGTCTGGCCACTCCGCGAGCAGCGCAGCGACATCCTCGTCGAGCTCGTCGTCCACCCCGTCGATCGCCCGGTCCAGCGACGCGATCGCGTCCTCGTCGGCGCCCTGCTCCTCGAGCAGCTGCCGCGAGGTGGTCAGGTGCTGGCGCTGGCGCGCGAGCTCGGCCTGCTCCGTGGTCCGGCGGTGGTGGTCCCGGACGGTCTCGGCGATGTCGGCGAGGTAGCGCTCCCGGCCGGTGGGGATGACCGCCTCCAGCTTCGTGGACACCCTGGTGTCCACCCTCGCCAGCACGCCCCCACCGGGCTCCAGACCGTGCTTGCTGAGCCGCTCGGCGAGGTCCTGGTACAGGGCGGTGACGCCGTCGTCGTCGAACCGGGCCGCGGAGGTGCCGAACACCGGCATCTCCTCCCACGGGATGCCGAAGGCCTCCCGGTTGCGGACCAGCTGCTTCGCGACGTCGCGGCGGGCGTCCTCGGCACCGCGACGCTCGAACTTGTTGATCGCGACGACGTCGGCCTCGTCGAGCATCCCGATCTTCTCGAGCTGCGACGCGGCGCCGTACTCCGGGGTCATGACGTACAGCGCGGTGTCCACGTAGGGCACGATCGCGGTGCTGCCCTGGCCGATGCCGGGGGTCTCGACGATCACGAGGTCGTACCCGGCCGCCTTGCACGACGCGATCACGTCGGTGAGGCAGCTCGGAACCTCGGTGTCCGCCTCGCGGGTCGCCATCGAGCGGAAGTACACCCGCCCGGCCGTGACCGCGTTCATGCGGATGCGGTCCCCCAGCAGCGCGCCTCCCCCCTTCCGCCGGCTGGGGTCGATCGCCAGCACCGCGATGCGCAGCTTGTCCTCGCGGTCGACCCGGAAGCGACGGACGAGCTCGTCGGTCAACGATGACTTCCCGGATCCCCCGGTCCCGGTGATCCCCAGCACCGGGACATCCCGTTCGGCGGCGGCGTCGGCGATCGTCCGACGCGTGTCCTCGGAGACCTGCCCGACCTCGAGCTGCGAGATCGCCCGGGCGAGCGCGCCCTCGTCCCCCCCGTGGAGGGCCTCGAGGTCGACCCGGTCCGTCGGCGCCGGGACGTCGCACGCCGCGATCATCGTGTTGATCATCCCCGGCAGGCCCATCCGCTGCCCGTCGGCCGGGGAGAAGATGCGCGCGACGCCACGCTCGTGGAGCAGGTCGATCTCGTCCTGGACGATGACACCCCCGCCGCCTCCGTAGACCTTGACGTGGCCGGCGCCGACGTCGCGGAGCCGGTCCACGAGGTAGGAGAAGTACTCGACGTGGCCACCCTGGTAGGAGCTGACCGCCACGCCCTGCACGTCCTCCTGGACCGCCGCGGTGACCACGTCCTCGACGCTGCGATCGTGGCCGAGGTGCACCACCTCGGCCCCCTGGGACTGCAGCAGGCGCCGCATGATGTTGATCGCCGCGTCGTGCCCGTCGAAGAGGCTGCCGGCGGTCACGAACCGGACGGGGTGTTCGGGCACGTGCAGGTCGTCGGAGCTCACGGCGCCACCTCGCAGATACTTGGACATCAGAAAGTATGACATCCACGCGTCTGCCCGTAAAGGCCGGTTGTCGCGGTCCGGGACACCCAGCCGAACCCGCACGCAGCAGGAACGGATCGATACTGTCGCGAACGGCCCCGGGACGGTAGTCTGGTGGGGACCGCCGGAGACCGACCCACGGCCGCGTCACGCCCCCGGATCTCCACCGGAACCCGTACGGGCACACGAGGACGGCCACCCGCCGCAACCGGTCGTCGGACTCCAGCGGTGACGACGTGACAGGCGCGGTCGTCCCGCTTCGCCGCCGTGGCGATGGGATGCCCGCCACAGGGCATGCACCGGCACCGAGGTTGGGGTCCACCGGTCACGAGCGCGTGGGGACGCGACCACGGAACGTGGCGCCGGCAGAGAAGGTTGCCGGCGAGGAGCGGGCACACGACCCGCTGGGGAGCAGGACCGGACGACGGCGGAAGCGTCGGACGTCCACGTACGGAAGAGATGACGATCACGACCGACATGTCGAAGCTCACGCTCGACGACCTCCAGGAGCTCGCACAGAGCCACCTGGACGGCTTCGCGTCCGAGGAGGACGTGGCGCTGCTCCGGGCCAACGTGGACGACTGGGTCGTCGCGCTCAAGGCCCTGCGCCGGGACGTGCAGGACCGGATCGAGCGGCTCGGGCGCCAGCTGACCGGCCCCGAGCGTTCGCTCGTGCTGGCCGACTTCGAGGGCGAACGTGACCGCATCGACGAGGTGCTCGTCGAGCTGACCGGCGAGCGTCCGGTCGTGCCCCCGACCCCGACCCCTCCCGGCACCAACGGCGCCAGGAGCCGCGCCCCGCAGCGACGTACGCCGCGCCAGCAGCAGGTTGCGACGAAGGAGCCGGAGCGGCCCGAGGGCGTGCCGGCGATCCCCCACCCGCAGCTGCAGCTGTCGTGGGCGCGCGGGAGCGTCGTCGCCTGGGGCGCCGGCGGGGAACACCCGCCCGAGCCCGTCGAAGCGGTGCGCGAGCGCCTGTCCGCCGCCGGCGCCGCCGCGGACAGCTGGGCGCCGACCGACGCGGTGTCCCTCCCTGACGGCCGCACCGCCGAGGCGGTGGTCGCGCCGCTGCAGCAGAGCCTCGGCTGGTTGGTGTCCCTCGGCAGCACCGCCGAGGACGACCAGCTCGGTGCCAGCGTGACCTGGATGGGCTTGGTGGCGGCGCTCGCGGTCCGGCTCGTCGCCCAGGGCCGCATGGTCCCGCAGCTGCGCAAGGTCGGTGACGCACCGGCGAACCGCTCCTACTTCGCGGTGCGGTGGGAGCCGACGCTGATCGACCACGAGGAGCTGACCGAGCTCGCCAAGGCGATGCCCGGGACGGTCGCCGCCGTGGAACGGGAGCGCGACCCCCGCAAGATGACCCGGACGATCGTCGCCGGCCTCGTCGACGCGATCTGCCGCGAAGCGGCGGCCAGGGTCGAGGTGCCGGCGCCACCGCCGCAGCCGCAGCGGGCCTCCGAGATCGCCGAGACCGCGCTGGCACGACTGGACGGCTCCACCTTCGAGGCGCCGCACCAGCAGGGCACCGAGGTACGCAAGGGCCTGAAGACCTGGGCGGAGAGCGTCACCGGCACGACCCGGTTCGCCCTGACGGTGCAGCTCGACCCGCCGGACGAGGGCGACGCGTGGCTCGTGCGCACCCTCACCTCGGACGGCCGCCGCAAGGACGAGAACGTCGAAGCGGCGATGTCCCGCGCCAACCACGAGCGCAAGGAGCGGCTGAAGCGGGAGCTCGAGCGTCTCGAGAGCCTCTACGAGCCCCTCGCCCGTGGCAAGGACACGCGCCGCGGCCAGGTGATCCTGAGCCAGGACGAGGCGTGGGAGCTGATGGCCTCGCGGGGTGCGGTGCTCGAGGCCGCCGGCTTCGAGGTGCGCGTCCCGCCGCTGTCCCCGAGGAAGGCCACGCCGTCGCTGCGGATCACCTCCCTCGGCGCCCAGGACACCGCCGTCGGCGCGCAGCAGCTCAGCGACGTGCGCTGGTCCGCGGTGTTCGACGACGTCGAGCTCACCGCGGAGGACATCGCGCGCCTGTCCAAGGAGTCCAAGCCGCTGGTGCGCTCCCAGGGCCGCTGGGTCGAGGTGTCGCACGCGGACCTAGAGGCTGCGGCGGCAGCCCTGGCCGAGCGGGCGGACCAGACCCGCCTGTCGGGCGCGGACATGCTGCGCTACGCCCTGGGGCTCGACGAGTCGACCCGCTACCCCGTCGCGGTCGCGGGCGACAGCTGGGCTGCCAACCTCCTGCGCTCCGCGGCGGAGATCCCGGAGCATCCTCCGACGCGGCCGGAGGGCTTCGATGGTGAGCTACGCAGCTACCAGGCCAACGCCCTGGCCTGGCTCGAGTTCCTGGACTCGGCTGGCCTCGGCGGGTGCCTCGCCCTGGACATGGGGCTGGGCAAGACCCCCACGATGCTGGCACACCTGCTGGACGGCACCGAGCACGGACCGGCGCTGGTGATCGCCCCGCCCGCCGTGGTCGGCAACTGGGCCTCGGAGGCCCGCAACTTCGTGCCGGGGCTGCGGGTCGGCGTGCACCACGGCCAGTCGCGGACGGAGAAGCACCGCATCGCCGACGAGGTGGCGGAGGCCGACGTGCTGATCACCACCTACGGCACCGCGGTCCGGGACATCGACGCCCTCGAGGAGATCCGGTGGGCCAAGGTGGTCCTGGACGAGGCCCAGGTGATCAAGAACCCGGCGAGCGAGACCGCCCAGCAGCTGCGGCGCCTCGACGCCCGTACCCGGGTCGTGCTCACGGGAACCCCGATCGAGAACGGCCTCGGGGACCTGTGGGCGCTGATGGACTTCGTCAACCCGGGCCTGCTCGGGGATCGGGCGACCTTCGTCGCACAGATGCAGAAGGCCGCGGAGGGCGGCAGCAGCGCGGAGTCGGCTCTGAAGACCCTCAACGGCGTGCTGGTGTTCCGCCGCACCAAGGCGGAGCCGGTGATCGCGGAGGAGCTGCCCGACCGCATCGACGCCCTCGACCACTGCCCGATGACCACCGAGCAGATCGGCCTGTACCAGGCCGTGCTCGACGAGCTGGTCGCCACCACCGCCGACGAGGACGCCCCGACCAAGCGCAAGGGCGCCGTCCTGGCCGCGATCACGGCGCTCAAGCAGATCTGCAACCACCCGGCCGCGTACACGCGCGACGACGGACCACTCGAGGGACGCTCCGGCAAGCTGACCCGGCTCGAGGAGATCGTCGACAACGTGTTCGAGTCGCAGGAGCGCATGCTGATCTTCACCCACTTCGCGACGTGGGGTGAGCGGCTGGCCACGCACCTCACCGAGCGGTTCGGGATCCCGATCTCCTGCTACCACGGCGGCCTGTCCCGTGGTGCCCGCGACACGATGATCAAGGAGTTCCAGGCGGGTGAGGGCCCGGGCGCGCTGGTGCTGTCGCTCAAGGCCGGTGGGACGGGACTCAACCTCACCGCGGCCAGCCACGTCGTCCTGTACGACCGGTGGTGGAACCCGGCGGTCGAGGACCAGGCCCGCGACCGGGTCTGGCGGATCGGCCAGCGCAACACCGTCGTCGCGCACCGGCTGGTCTGCCCGGGGACCGTGGACGAGCGGGTCGAGGAGGTTGTGGCCGGCAAGCGCCGGATCGCCGACATCGCCCTGCCGAAGTCCAGTTCGGTCGGCGACCTCGACGGCGACCAGTTGCGCCGGGCCCTGGGGATCGACCAGGACGTCCTGCTGGCCGAGGACCTCGACTCCTCCCTGGTCCGCAACGGAGGTGATGCGTGATGGCGCGCAAGGGTGACGGCCACCGGCCCCAGCAGGGTGGCGGTCCATCGAGCCACGGCTCGGGCCACGGACGTCCCCGCGGCAACCGCGGCCGGGGCGGACGCCCACAGAGCAGTGGTCAGCAGGGTGGCGGCGGGCGCGGCCAGGGCAAGCGTGGCCGCAAGCGCCGCAAGCCATCCCGCGGTGGCGCCGGCTTCTGGGGCGATCCCGCCAAGCTGCCCGCGAGCACCCCGGACGTCCGGATCACCGACGACCCGGCGGCGGTGCCCCGCTCGCTCGGTCCACCGCCCCTTCCCGGCCACGAGCAGATCGCCGTGCACTACTTCACCGCGGTGTACGACCGGGCGGTCGCCACGGCCGGGGCGCTCGCGGCCGCCGGTGGCCTGATCGACCCCAACGCCCTGGTCGGGCAGGACGACGACTGACACCGCACGGCTGATCCCCGACGCCCGCCGCGGATCAACAGGCCGGCGCCGGGACGGTGGACCCGACGGCGTCCAGCAGGGTGCTGACGGGCAGGGCGAGCCCGCGCCCGTCCTCGGTCCGCGCGGTGACGATGCCCACCACCTCGCCGTCGTCGTCGATGACCGGGGAACCGGAGCTGCCCTGCTGCACCGAGACGTCGAGCAGCATCCGGTCGCTGACCACCTGCGCGACGCTGCCGGTGGCGGTCGCCGGCCGACCGCCCGGGAACCCGACGATCCGGATCGGCGCACCCATCCGGACCACCTGCGCCGGGATGAGGGGTGTGGGGGTGAGCGTGTCGTCTGCGAGGGTGAGCACGGCGACGTCGCGGGTGAGCGAGACCCGGTGCGAACGCACCCGCTCGGTCGGCCCACCGGTCAGCGGGCGCACCCCGATCGAGGCCGCCCGGTCGACCACGTGGCGGTTGGTGATCAGCACCGGCTCGCCTCCCACGTCCAGCGCGAAGGCGCTACCCGTGCTGACCTGGCCGTCGCAGGCGACCGTCCGGACGAGGAGCACGGCGTCGAGCAGCGGATCGCCCGCCCCGAGCTGCTCGCGGACCTCCTCGGCGGAGCGTCCGAAGTCCAGCTCGTCGACGAACACCCCCGTGGCCGGGATCACCAGCAGCACGGCGAGGATCAGCGCCAGCACCCACCGTCCGCGCCCACGCCGGCGAGCGTCGAGCTCGTCGAGGTCGTCGTGCTCGTCGGGGACGTCGGGCGCGACCGCGCCCTCAGGGGCGTCGTCGGCGAGGGACCCGCGCTCGCGGTCCTGGTCCGAGTCGCTCATCGAGGCTCCCGGTGACGGTCGGCGCACGGCCCCGGGTGGCCGGGCCCTGCCCCTCCGACGGTACCGGCCGTGGCCGACCGGCCCGCCACGGGCAGGACCCCCGACGTCCGATCGACGCCAGCGCTGCAACCAGCCTCCACCAGCGCCTACGGTGGCGCGCGAGACGAGGAGGGATCCCCGCATGCCGCACCAGCACCCCGACCGGTCCCCCGACGAGACCAGCGTCGCCGAGGTGACCCGTCCCGCCGCCGACGCCGCGCCGACGGTGGCCGCGAGCCCCCTGCCCGAACGTGCGGGATGGCTCCGCGCCGTCGCCGACGCCCTGGACGCCCAGCGTGACGCCCTCGCAGCCGTGGCCGACCAGGAGACCGCCCTCGGGCTGCCCCGCCTGACCGGCGAGGTCGCCCGCACCTCCGGCCAGCTGCGGCTGTTCGCCGACGTGGTCGAGGAGGGCAGCTACCTCGAGGTCGCGATCGACCATGCCGACCCCGACGCTGCACCGCCACGACCGGACCTGCGGCGGATGCTCCGACCGCTCGGCCCGGTGGCGGTGTTCGCCGCCGGCAACTTCCCCTTCGCGTTCAGCGTCGCCGGCGGCGACAGCGCGTCCGCCCTCGCCGCCGGATGCCCCGTGGTGGTCAAGGCCCATCCCGGTCATCCGCGCACCTCCCGGGCGACGGGCGACCTCGTCGCCGAGGCGCTGCGGGACGCGGGCGCACCGGACGGGACCTTCGCGCTGATCGAGGGGTTCGAGGCCGGCCGGGCGCTCGTCACCGACCCGCGGATCACCGCCATCGGGTTCACCGGCTCCCTGGCCGGTGGCCGTGCCCTGTTCCAGCTCGCCTGCTCCCGACCGGACCCGATCCCCTTCTACGGGGAACTCGGCTCGCTCAACCCGGTGGTCCTCACCCCGCGCGCGATCGTCGCCCGCTCCGAGGACCTCGCCCACGGGCTGGTGGGCTCCTTCACCCTCGGCACGGGCCAGTTCTGCACCAAGCCCGGCATCGTCCTGATCCCCGACGGGTCGGGGTTCGAGACCGCCGTCGCGGCGGCCCTCGGTGAGACCGAGCCCGCCACGATGCTCACCGACGGCATCGCCGAGCGGTTCTCCGACGGCCTCGCCCGGCTCGCCCACCTCGAGGACGTCGAGGTGGTGGCCGGCGACCCCGACGGTGCGGTGGCGGGCCGTGCCGCCGCGCCGGTGGTGCTGGCGACCTCGACGGACACGCTGCGGGCGGCGGCCGATCGGCTCCTCGAGGAGTGCTTCGGGCCGCTCACCCTGCTCGTCCGCTACCGGGACGAGGACGACCTCGACGCCGTGCTCGAGGTGTTCCCCGGCAGCCTCACCGCGGCGATCCACGCGGAGCCCGACGACCTCCCGATGTTCGGACCGATCATCGAGCGGATGACGCGGCTGGCCGGACGGGTGATCCACGGTGGGTGGCCGACGGGCGTCGCGGTGACCTGGTCACAGCACCACGGCGGGCCGTGGCCGGCAACCACCGCGCCGCTGCACACCTCCGTCGGGGCCACCGCGATCCGCCGCTTCCTGCGTCCGGTCGCCTACCAGGACGTGCCCGACCCGTGGCTGCCCGAGGCCGTGCGCGACGGGAACCCGCTCGGTGTCCCGCGCCGTGTCGACGGGCGGCTCGAGGTGGCACCGCCGCAGGCCTGAGCGCCCGCGTCAGGACGGTGGCGGCGCCGCCCGTCGCGCGAGGTGACCGACGACCGCTCACCGCACCTCGCGGACGGGCTGGTCGGGGAAGGCGTCGGCCACCGCCGCGTGGGCCAGCGCACCCTCGGCGACGTTCAGCGCCCCCTGGAGGACCGTGGACTCCTGGGGCGTGCCCGCCCGGCCGGCGGCGACGTCGTCCGCGAGCCGTAGCAGCTTCGGGGCGACGGCGGCCGACAACGCCGCCGACGCGGTCCGGGGGAACTGCCCCGGCACGTTGGTCACGCAGTAGTGGACGACGCCGTGCTCGACGTAGGTGGGCGCCCCCAGGGACGTCGGCCGCGAGGTCGCGATGCACCCGCCCTGGTCGATCGCGAGGTCCACGACCACCGAGCCCGGCCGCATCGAGCGCACGTGCTCCTCGGTGACCACCACCGGGGCGCGCGCCCCGGGGACCAGCGCCGCGCCGACCACCACGTCCGCCTCACGCACGTGGTGGGCGACCAGCTCCGGCTCGCTGACCTGCGTCGCGTCCACCGTCCCGTCCAGGTGGTGGTCGAACAGCCGCTGCAGGTCGATGTCCACGCCGGTGACGTGCGCGTCCAGCCCGCGCAGCCCCCGCGCCGCCATGGTGCCGGCGACGCCGAGCCCGATCACGACCGCTTTCGCCGGCGGCACCCCCGCCGCGCCGCCCGCGAGCGTCCCGGACCCCCCGTTGGCGGCCGATAGGTGCGCCGCCCCGACGATCGCCGCCGCCCGGCCGGCGATCTCCGACATCGGCGCGAGCAGCGGCAGCCCGTGCTCGTCGGTCAGCGTCTCGAAGGCGTAGGCGCGCGTCCCGGACGACACCAGCGCCGCGGTCAGCTCCGGTTCCGCCGCGAGGTGCAGGTAGGCGAACAGGGTCAGGTCCGGCCGGAAGTGGGCCTGCTCGCTCTCCTGGGGCTCCTTGACCTTGACGACCACGTCGGCGCCCCACACCTTCGCGGCGTCGTCGACCAACGTCGCCCCCACGGCCGCGTAGGCCTGGTCGGGGAACCCGGCCCCCTCACCGGCGCCGGCCTGCACCAGCACCCGGTGGCCGTGTTCGATCGCGAAGGCGACCGCCGACGGGGTCAACGCCACCCGCCGCTCCCCCTGCTTGATCTCGCTCGGTAGTCCGATCGTCACCGTCGCCATGCTGCGATCACCCCTCCGGCTCCGCGCGCCGAGTCACGGCGCGCCGCGCTGCACGTTACCGAGCGCGTCGCGTGAACACCTCGGGGTCGGCGAGTACCTCCACCGCGGCGTTGCGCCCGTTGACCGCGATCACGCTGCCACCGGGGTAGGTGCCCGCACCGCAGAGGTAGACGCCGGGCATCGGCGTGACGGCGGACAGCCGCTGATCCCACATGTGATCGGGCAGGCACTCGCCGTGGAAGATGTGCCCACCCGTCAACCCGACCTCGCGTTCGATATCGGGCGGCCCGAGCACCTCGAGGTGCTCGATCGACGCCTCGAACCCCGGGCTGAACCGGGCGATCGATCCGATGATCACCGCAGCGACCTCCTCCCGGCGGGCGTCCCACCCACCCGCGAGGTCGGAGGGCAGGTACTGAGCGAACACGCTCATGAGGTGCTTCCCGGGCGGCGCGATCGAGGGGTCGACGACCGTCTGCAGGTAGTCCTCGGTCCACACCCGCTCCGGGAGCTGGCCTCGGCAGGCCGCATCGAAGCTGGCGCGCCACTCGTCGTCGGTGAGCGGGGTGTTGATCTGCGTGCGTGCGGGAAGCCGCCCGTCGCGGTCGCGCACCGCGAACGTGGGCAGCCGCGAGAGAGCGAGGGTCAGCTTCGCCGTCGCGCTCCTGGTCGGGATCGCCTCCACCTGCCGCTTCCAGACAGGATCGGCGTGCTCCCCGAGCAGGCGCACGGTGACCTGTGGATCGGCGTTGGCGACCACCACGGGCGCACGGAGCGCGACGCCGTCCTCGAGCACCACACCTTCCTCCGGCACGATGGCGCCCACGGGCACTCCGGCGGCGACGGTCGCCCCGGCGTCCACCGCGGCATCGTGCAGGAGGAAGGAGACCATCCCCATCCCGCCTTCGATGTACCCCCACATGCCCGGCAGATCGGGACGCATCCGGCCGCAGGAGTGGTGGAAGTGGATCGATGCGGTCCCGGGGTCGAAGGGGCTGGCGTAGGTACCGATCACTCCCTGACCCATCAGCGCCGCGCGCAACCGCTCGTCGTCGAGGTAGCGCCCCAGCAGGTCGGCCTGGGACCACTCGAAGAGCAGTCCCAGCGCCTCGGGCTCGTGGGCGACGCGGTCGGCGATCTCTGCGCGGGAGGGCGCACGCCCGAGCCACACGTCGTCCTCGTCGGGCGGCCGCAACCGATCGGCGACCCGCTGGATCAGAGCGCCGAGTTCCCGGTACCCCGCGACATCACCCGGCGCGAACCGACGGACCTCCTCCTCACAGCGTTCGGGGTCGTCCCACAGCTGGACGCTCGAACCGTCCTCGAACGGCACGAACAGCCCCCCGTCAGCGGGGATCCATCGCAGCCCTCGCTCCCGCAGTCCCAACTCGTCGATGACCACCGGATGCAGCAGCCCTGCGAGGTAGGCGCACGGCGAGACCCGGTAGCCCGGCCACGTCTCCTCCAGGGTGCAGGCACCGCCGATCCGTTCCCGTGCTTCGAGGACGAGCACGCGGCGCCCCGCTCGAGCGAGGTAGGCCGCAGCCGTGAGCCCGTTGTGCCCAGCACCGACCACGATCGCGTCCCATGTGGCACGCGCCAGTGCATCGATCGGCGGGCTGCCGACCCTGCCGAGAACCTCGACCGCCGACCGCTCGGAGCTCACGGGTAGGGGAACCACCAGTCCTTGGGAGCCTGGTCGAAGTCCCAGTGGACGTGCTTGCTCTCGAGGAACGTCTCCAGGCCCTCGGGACCGAGCTCGCGTCCGCCCCCGGTCATCTTCATGCCGCCGAACGGGCCCGCGTAGTTGTCCGTCAACGGGTCGTTGACCCAGATCGTGCCCGCCTTCACCCCCTCGTAGAACCGCTTGATGGTGAGGGGGTCGGAGGACCGGATGGTGGCGCCGAGTCCCATCGGGGACGCGTTGATGCGCGCGATCGCGTCATCGAGCTGGTCGTAGGTGCCGATGGGGATCGTCGGGCCGAAGGTCTCCTCCTGCATGATGACCATGTCGTCTTTGACGTCGACGAGCACCGTCGGCTCGAAGAAGTACCCGGCACGGTCCGGTCGCTTCCCACCGGTCAGCACCGTGGCGCCGCGGGACACCGCATCCTCGATGTGGTTCGCCACCTTGTCGCGGAAGCGGTTGGCAGCCATCGGCCCCATGTCGGTGTCCGCATCGAGACCGTGCCCGAGCCGCAACCCCCGCACCTTCTCGGTCACCACCTCGGCGAACCCGTCACGCTGCCCGGACGGCACGTAGATCCGCTCCGACGAGGTGCAGACCTGTCCGGCGTTGAACAACGCCGAGTACGCCAGCGCATCCGCCGCGGCCTCCAGGTCGGCGTCCGGCGCGACCACGAAAGCGTCCTTCCCACCCAGCTCGAGGTGGAGGTGCTTCATCATCGGCGCCGCGACCGAAGCGATCCGCTGACCGGTGGCGACCGAGCCCGTCATCGCGATGACCCGGACATCCGGGTGCGCCACGAGGGCCTCCCCGGCCTCCTGACCGGTGCCGGTCACGACGTTGATGACACCGGCGGGGAAGTGATCGAAGCACCGCTCGATCCACTCGAGGGTGATCAGCGACGTCAGCTCGGAGGGCTTGATCACGACCGTGTTGCCTGCCGCCAGCGCGGGCGCCAGCTTCCAGGACAGCAGCAACAGCGGGAAGTTCCACGGGACGATCGCCCCCACGACCCCGTAGGGCTCCTTCAGGACGAGGTTGAGCTGGGTGCGCGGTTCCGCCGAAGGGATCACCCGGCCGAGCCCGTTGCGTCCCAGCTCGGCGTAGTAGCGCAGTGAGGTGAGCGCCCACTCGGCTTCCTCCTCCTGCTCCGGCCGCGCCTTGCCCTGCTCCTTGGTCAGCAGTTCGACGAGGTCGTCGGACGCGTCGAGGCTCTTCGCGACCGCCTCGTGCATCAGCTCCGCGCGGTCGTTCGCCGCGGTGTAGCGCCACCCGTCCCACGCGTCGAGGGCGGCCGCGACGGCGCGGTCGACGTCCTCCTTGCCGCCAGCCGGCACCCGTCCCAGCACCTCCTCGGTGGCGGGATCCTCGCTGTCGATCCAGCCGCCGGCGCTCGGGACGACGTGCTCGTTGGCGATCCACATCGGTCGGTCCATGGACACGGTGTCCTCCTCGTCAGGGTCTGCAGCCGGTTCCGTGCTGGCATGCCAGCAGCGCGAGCAGTTCGAAGACGACGTGCGCGGCAGCGATGCCGGTCACCTCGGCGTGGTCGTACGCGGGTGCCACCTCGACGAGGTCCGCGCCGACCAGCCGCAGCCCGACGAGCCCGCGCAGCACCCCGAGCAGCTCCCGCGAGGTCAGCCCGCCCGCCTCGGGGGTGCCCGTCCCCGGGGCATGGGCCGGGTCGAGGACGTCGATGTCGATCGAGACGTAGACGGGCGCGTCTCCGAGCCGTTCCCGCACGACGGCGACCACGCCGGCGACCCCGAGGTCCTCGAAGGCATCGGCGTGGACGGGGAGGAAGCCGAGCTCGGCGTCCTGCCGCAGGTCGTCACGGTGGTACAGCGGCCCACGCACCCCCACGTGGCACGACGCCGTCCGGTCGATCAGCCCTTCCTCGCTGGCCCGTCGGAAGGGCGTGCCGTGGGTGTACGGAGCGCCGAAGTAGGTGTCCCACGTGTCGAGGTGCGCGTCGAAGTGCAGCACCGCCACGGGGCCGTGCCGCTCGTGCATCACGCGCAACAGCGGCAGGGCGATCGTGTGGTCGCCACCGATCGTCAGCAGCGTGGCGCCGTCCTCGGTTAGCTCGCGCATCCCCGCTTCGATCGCGGCGATCGCCTCCTCGATGTCGAAGGGGTTGACCCCGAGGTCGCCGGCGTCGGCCACCTGCTGGGCACCGAACGGTTCCACGTCCAGGCCGGGGTGGTACGGCCGCAGCAGCCGGGACGCCGCACGCACGTGGGCCGGCCCGAACCTGGCGCCGGGCCGGTAGGAGACGCCGGTGTCGAAGGGCACCCCGACCAGCTTGACGTCGGCGTGCTCGACCTCGTCGACACGGGGCAGCCGCGCGAAGGTGGCCGGTCCCCCGTACCTCGGGACCAGCGTGGCATCGACCGGACCGAGCGGCGTCCCCTCACCGCCGGTGCGCGGAAGCTCTCGCACGTTCGGCTCTCCCGACGCTGGCGTGGACGCTCGTTCGCTCGACCCTAGACGGTGGGCTCACTCGTTCGTCGGGAACTGCAGCCGCAGGCCGGCTCGGTCGGACCACCTCGAGGTCACCACCTTGCCGCGGGTGTAGAAGTGCACCGCGTCGGTGCCGTGCACGTGCGTGTCTCCGAACAGGGAGTCCTTCCACCCGCCGAACGGGTAGTAGGCCATCGGGACGGGGATCGGCACGTTGATGCCCACCATCCCGACCTCGATCTCCGACTGGAAGCGGCGGGCGGCCCCGCCGTCGGAGGTGAACACCGCCGTCCCGTTGCCGTAGGGCAGGTCGTTCACGACCTCGATGGCGGCGTCGTAGCTGTCCACGCGCAGGACGGAGAGCACCGGGCCGAAGATCTCCTCGGCGTGGACGCGCATCCCGGGTCGGACGTCGTCGATGAGGCAGGGGCCGAGCCAGAACCCGTCCTCGTGGCCTGCCGGTGCCGACATGGTGCGGCCGTCGACCACCACGCGCGCCCCGTCCTCGACGGCGATGTCGAGGTAGCCGGCGACCCGGTCGCGGTGCTCGCGGGTGACCAGCGGCCCCATCTCTGCCCGTGGGTCGAGTCCGGGCCCCACCTGCAGCCCGGCGATCCGCTCCTCGATCAGCGGGACGAGCCGATCGCCGACGTCACCGACGGCGACCACCGCCGAGATCGCCATGCAGCGTTCGCCGGCGGATCCGTAGCCCGCCGACACCGCCGCGTCGGCCGCCAACCCCAGGTCGGCATCGGGGAGCACGACCATGTGGTTCTTGGCGCCACCGAGCGCCTGGACGCGCTTGCCGTGCTCCGTGGCGGTCGTGAACACGTGTCGGGCCACCGGTGTGGAACCGACGAAGGAGACGGCGGCCACGTCGGGATGGGCCAGGAGCGCGTCCACGGCCTCCCGCCCCCCGTTGACGACGGTGAACACCCCGTCCGGCAACCCGGCCTCGGCCCACAGTTCGGCGATGCGCAGCGACGCCGACGGGTCCTTCTCCGAGGGCTTGAGCACGAAGGCGTTCCCGCACGCGATCGCCAGGGGGAACATCCACATGGGGACCATCGCCGGGAAGTTGAAGGGGGTGATCCCGGCCACCACACCGAGGGGCTGACGCAGGGAGTAGCTGTCGATGCCCGTGGACACCTGCTCGGAGAACGCCCCCTTCTGCAGGTGCGGGATGCCGCACGCGAACTCGACGACCTCGATGCCCCGCTGGACCTCGCCGGTGGCGTCGTCGAGCACCTTGCCGTGCTCGGAGACGATCAGCCGGGCCAGTTCGTCGCGATGGGCCACCACGAGTTCCCGGAACGCGAACAGCACCCGGGAGCGCTGGGTCAGCGTCGACCGTCGCCACGTGGAGGTCCACGCCTCCCGGGCGGTCCGCACCGCCTCGTCCACGGTGCCCGCACGCGCGAACGCGACGTGCTTGGTGACCGCGCCGGTGGCGGGATCGAACACCTCGCCGTGCGGGGCCGCGTCGTCGCTGACCGGCTTCCCACCGATCCAGTGACCGAGGCGTGGCGGATCGGTGTTCATAGCAGGCTCCTTCGCCGTCCGACCCCGCCGGACGTCCCGCCGGGGTCACGCGGCCCGGGCCGCCGCGGACGGTGCTCGCGGCGGCCGGGCCATCAGCGTCGCGAGGGCATCAGCCCTGCGCGCGGGTGAACAGGTCCGTGTACAGGATCTCTGCCTCCCCGGTGGACTCCAGGAAGAACAGGTTCTGGCGGACCTCATCGGTCGGGTAGATGGTCGGGTCCTGGGTGATCTCGTCCTCGATGAACTCGGTCGAGGCCGCGTTCGGCGAGGCGTAGTAGGTGAAGTTCGTCAACTGCGCCCCGTTCTCCGCGTCGAGGATGAAGTTGATGAACGTGTGCGCGGTGCAGGGGCTCGAGGCGTCCGCGAGGATCGACATGTTGTCGGTCCAGATCACCGCACCCTCCTCCGGGATGAGGTAGGTGTAACGGTCCGGGTCGTCCGCGCCCCAGAAGCTGTCGAGGAACCCGCCGCTGTAGCCGTGCCCCACCACGGTCTCGCCGGTCAGCAGCAGCTCGGCGTACTGGTCGGAGGTGTAGGTCACCGTCCAGGCACGCGCCTCCTCGATCACGTCGGCGGCCTCCTGCAGCTCACCCTCGTCGGTGGTGTTCAGGTCGTAGCCGAGCCAGAACAGTGCCGCAGCCATGCCTTCGCGCGGGTCGTCGAGGATCGAGATCTGTCCCGGGAGCGCCCCGGCGACGTCAGGATCGAACAACAGCGCCCACGAGGCCGGTGGGTCGTCGCCCGTCGCCTCGAGGTCGACACCGATGCCGGTCGTCCCCCACTGGTAGGGCATGGAGTAGCGCAGGCCCGGGTCGTAGGGCGGGTCCGCGAACTCGGAGGCCACGTTGGCCATGTTCGGGATCGCGTCGTGATCGAGCTCCATCAGGATGCCCTCCCCGATCATGATCTCGACCATGTAGTCCGAGGGCACGACCAGGTCGAAATCGGCGCCACCGGCCCGGATCTGGGCGAGCAACGCCTCGTTCGAGGTGTAGAAGTCCTCGGTGACGTTGACGCCGTACTCCTCCTCGAACTGGGTCACCAGGTCGGGGTCCATGTACTCCGACCAGTTGCCGAAGAGCAGGTCACCGTCGACCTCTCCGACCTCGCAGCCGGCCGCCTCGGGTGCCTCGCCGTCGTCCGGGGTCTCGTCGACCGTCGTGTCCTCGTCTGGTTCGGGTGCGGGGTCCCCGCCGACCTCGCGGCCACATGCCGCGAGCGTCACGGCCAGGACCACCGTCGCCACCATCCATCGCCGTTTCATCGTCTGCCTCTCCGTCAGCGGTCCGAGAGCTCGGACCTCTCCCTCGCACCCGGCGGTCTACCGGGCGCACACCTTGTCTACGTCTCCACCCGACGACGCGAGATCGCCAGCGCGCCGACGACCAGCAGGATCGACCCGACCAGCATGAGCACCGACACGGCGTTGATCAGCGGGGAGACCCCCCGCCGGACGGCGCCGAACACGTACACGGGCAGGGTCGTCGTTCCGGCTCCACTCACGAACTCGGCGATCACGACGTCGTCGAGGGACAACGTCAACGCCAGGAGCGCCCCTCCGGCGACACCGGGAGCGATCAACGGCAGGGTGACCCGCCGGAACGCCTGCCACCGGCTCGCGTAGAGGTCCGCGGCTGCCTCCTCGAGTCTGCTGTCGAGGCCCGCCAACCGTGCACGGACCACCAGCGCCACGAAGGAGATGTTGAACGCGATGTGCGCCAGGGTGATCGTGCCGACCCCGCGGGAGAGGCCGACGCCGGTCACCAGGAGCACGATGTCGAACGCCTGCACGAAGAACAGCAGGAGCATCACGGCCATCGTGATGTCCGGGATGATCACGGGCAGGTACAGCAACCCGTCGAACGCGCGCTGACCGCGGTAGCGGAAGCGCTCCATCGACAGCGCCGCGGCCGTCCCGAGCACCGTCGACACGGCGGTGGACATCAGCGCCACCAGGATCGACGTCCGCAACGCGCTCATGATGCGGGTGTGGCCGAACATCTCGCCGTACCAGCGGAAGGAGAACTCCGTCCACACCCCGACGCGGGTGTTGTCGTTGAACGACAGCGCGATCAGGACCAGGATCGGCAGGTACAGGAAGGCGAAGACGAGCCACGCGTTGCCGGCCAGGATGCGATCGACCGTCCGTCGCGGACGCGCGACCGAATCCTCGGCGAGGCTCGGGCCTGCGCCCGTCGTGTCGACGAGGCTCATGGTGCGACCCCCGGGCGACCGTGGCGGGTGTCGGCGCTCCCACTCATAGGTTCTTCCCTCCGGAGCGGAAGTACGCCATCGCGGCGATCGTCATCACGAACAGGATCGCGACCGACAGGGCCGAACCGAAGGGCCAGTCGCTGGCGGTCCCCACGAATTGCCGACCGATGTAGTTCCCGAGCATCGTCGTGCCCGTGCCACCGAGGATCTCCGGGGTGACGTACGCCCCGAAGGAGGGGATGAACACCAGGATCGATCCGGCGATGACCCCCGGCAGGGTCAGCGGCCAGGTGACCTTCCGGAACGCCTCCCATCCACTGGCGTAGAGGTCCCGCGCCGCCTCGACGAGGGAGTGGTCCAGGCGCTCGATCGACGCGTACAACGGCAGGATCATGAAGGGCAGGTAGCCGTACACGAGTCCGAGGACCACGGCGGTGGGCGTGAACAGCAGCCGCAGGTCGGTGTAGCCGACGAACTCCATGAGCCGCACGAAGGGGCCGTCGGAGGAGAGCAGCAGCCGCCACGCGAAGGTGCGCGCCAGGAAGTTCGACCAGAAGGGGATCATGACGAGCACGAGCAGGATCGCGCGCACCTTCGGCGGCCGCGTCGCGAGGTAGTACGCGAAGGGGTACGCGACCACCAGCGACACCACCGTCGTGAACGTGGCGATCCACGTCGATCGCCACGCGATCCTCAGCACCAGCGGGTCGGTCAGCCGGCCGTACGAGCGCAGGTTCCAGTCGCCGAGGACCGTGAGGCCCGTCACGGAGCGTGTTGCGAAGGAGTACACGACGACGATGGCCAGTGGCAGGGCGAAGAAGAGGATCAGGTAGACGTAGGCGGGCAGCCCGATGAACAGTCCGCGGCGGGACGCGGCCTTCTCGGCCTTGACCTCCAGCCCCGGTGGCAGCCTGCCCGGACGGGCAGGCTGCTCGTCGAGGTCGGGCGGGGTCACGATCGTCGACACGGTCGTCCCCTAGTCCTCGAGCACGGAGGCGCTCGAGGGCACCCAGCGGACCCGGACCTCGTCGCCCACGGCGAAGTGCTCGATGCCGGGCGCGTTGCCCTGCCGCACCTCCAGGTCGAACGCCTGCGCCTGCCCGACACGGACCTCGTAGGCGATCGCGTTGCCGAGGAAGGTCACCCGTTCGACGCGTCCGGTCACCGCGTCGAGCGCTGCGTTGCGCTCACTGTCGATGTGACGGAGCCCGAGCTTCTCGGGACGGATCGCCAGCGTCACCGTGGTACCCGACGTCTGCCCGTTGTCGACCCGCACCCGGGTGCCGTCGGTGAGGGTCGCGGTCGTGCCATCGACCACGACCGCCTCCAGCAGGTTCGTCTCGCCGATGAAGTCGGCCACGAAGCGGGTGCGTGGATGGTCGTAGATCTCCTCCGGCGTGCCGACCTGCAGGAGCTGACCACCGTCCATCACCGCGATGCGGTCGGACATCGTCAGCGCTTCCTCCTGGTCGTGGGTGACGTACACGAAGGTGATGCCGACGTGCTCCTGCATCTGCTTGAGCTCGACCTGCATCGCCTGCCGCAGCTTGAGGTCCAACGCCCCGAGGGGCTCGTCGAGCAGGAGCACCTTCGGTCGGTTCACCAGCGCGCGGGCGAGGGCGACGCGCTGCTGCTGGCCCCCGGAGAGGTGCCGCGGCTTGCTCTTCTCTCGGCCCTGCAGCTGGACGAGTTCGATGACCTCGCCGACCCGCTGCGCGATCTCCTTGCGGGAGACGTCCTTCATCTCGAGGCCGAAGGCGATGTTCTGCTCCACGGTCATGTGGGGGAACAGCGCGTACGACTGGAAGACGGTGTTGACCGGCCGCCGGTTCGGGGGCTTGAGCCCGACCTCCTCACCGAAGATCCGGATCGAGCCGGCGCTCGGGTACTCGAACCCGGCGACCATCCGGAGCGTGGTGGTCTTCCCGCACCCCGACGGCCCGAGCAGGGAGAAGAACTCGCCGTCGACGATGTCGAGGTCGATGTCGTCCACGGCGACGACGGGCTGCGTTCCCTTGCCGCCCGGGAACCGCTTCGTCACCCCGTGGAGGGACACGGCGGACGCGTCTGCCGCGGTCGCCGCCGATGGCGCCGACCGCGCGGTGGTGGTGCCAAGCTCGGTCACCTGTCTCTCCCTCCGTCAGCGCGCGGTCAGCGCCGCGTCCAGGGCAGCGAGGCCGACCTCTGCCTCCTCCATCGTGATCGACATCGGCGGCGCAACCCGCAGCACGTTGCCGTGCAGCCCGCCCTTGCCGACGAGCACCCCGGCCTCGCGGGTGGCCTCGAGCACCCGCCCCGCGGCGGCGGGGTCTGGGTCGAGGCTGCCCGGGACGACCAGTTCGATCCCGATCATCAGGCCCTTGCCGCGCACCTCGGCGACGGCCGGCCACCTCGACGCCCGTTCGGTCAGCTCCCGGAGCAGGGCGCCACCCACCTTCGCCGCGTTGCCCTGGAGGTCGTGTTCCAGCAGGTACTGGAGGTTGGCGAGCGCCCCCGAGCACGACAGCGGGTTGCCGCCGAACGTCGAGATGGAGTTCGCGGGCAGCCCGTCCATCAGGTCCGACCGTGCGACGACCCCGGCGAGGGTGAGGCCGTTGCCGAGCCCCTTCGCGAAGGTCATCAGGTCCGGGCTGACCCCGTGCGCGTCCACGCCCCAGAGGTGCTCGCCCGTGCGTCCCCACCCGGTCTGCACCTCGTCGGCGATGAACAGGATGTCGTGCTCGTCACAGACCTGCTTCCAGGCTCCGAGCAGCCCGTCCGGCGGGGTCGCGAAGCCGCCGACGCCCTGGATCGGTTCGGCGATGAGGCAGGCCACGTCCCCGGCCGTCTGGGTGGCCAGCACGTCACGCAGATCCTCGACGCACGCGTCGATGTACGCCTGGTCGTCGAGGTGCCCGAACGGCGAGCGGAGCCGGTACCCACCGTGCACGTACTTCACGTCCACCGGTGAGAGGGCGGAGGGGGACCAACCACGGTTGCCGGTGATCGCGACGGTCGCGAAGGAGCGGCCGTGGTAGCTGTTGCGCACGGCGAGCACCTGCTGGGACCGGCGTGCGGTGCAGGCGAGCATCAGCGCCGCCTCGTTCGCCTCGGTGCCCGACGTCGTGAAGAACACCTTGGCATCCGGGATCGGGGCGAGCGCGGCGATGCGCTCCGCCAGCGCGACCTGCGACTCGATCAGGTACAGGGTCGAGCTGTGGAGCAGTCGACCGGCCTGCTCGCGGACGGCCTCGACGACCTCCGGCAGCGCGTGGGCCGTCATCGTGGTGAGGATCCCACCGAACAGGTCGAGGTAGCGGTTGCCCTCGAGGTCCCACACGTGTCGACCCTCGCCGCGGTCCAGCGCGATCGGCTGGTCGTAGTACAGGGCGAGCCACGAGGGCAACACCTCACGGTGGCGGCGCAGCAGGTCGGCATGGAGGCCCATCATCGTCCCCTCCCACCGCCGGCGCCCCCGCGGCGGTCCTGCTCGATCTCCCGCCATTCGATCATGAGTCGAACCCGATCCCGAACCGGTCCAGGGTGGACAGCCACGGCCCACGGCGGCCCTCCCGACGGTCCGCCGCGGCGATCGCGCGGCGGGTCAGTTGGACCCCGGCCCACCGCAACGGCTCCGGCGGGAAGGGGAACGGCTTGGTGGACGCCAGCCGCAGGTCCAGCCGACGCGAGCTCGGGTCCAGCAGCTTGTCCCCCAGGACCTGGGCAGCGAACCGCGACGCGGCGACCCCCAGTCCGGTGTAGCCGAGCGCCCACACCACCCGCCCGCCCAGCTCCTCGCCGAAGGTGACGGTGAACCGCGTGGTCGTCGCGATCGGACCCCCCCACCACCGTTCGAAGGGCACGTCATCGAGCTGCGGGAAGGTGCGACGGAAGTTGCGGGCCAGCAGGTCGTAGGTCGCCCGACGATGGTCGCATGCCGGGTCGACCCGGCTCCCGAACCGGTAGATCGCGTCGTAGCCACCCCACAGGATCCGGTCGTCGGGCGTGAGGCGGTAGTAGTGGAACTGGTTGGCCGAGTCGGCCAGTCCCTCTCGGCCCTCCCAGCCGATGCGCCCGAGCTGATCCGCGGTGAGGGGAGCTGTGGCGAGGACGTAGTCGTAGACGGGGACGAACCAGCGACCGACGCGCGGCAGGACGCGGTGGCTGTAGGCGTTGGTGGCCAGCACCGCCTGCTCGGCCCGCACGCTCCCCTGGGCCGTGCGGACGAGCACGCCCCCGTCCCGGACGAGCGAGGTGACCGCGCTGCGCTCGTGGATCACGACCCCTCGTTCGCGCGCGACACGGGCCAGTCCCCGGGCGAGCGCGCCGGGATCGACGGTGCCGGCCGAGTCCGGGCGGTGGAGTCCGGCGAGGTAGGTGGGCGAGTCGACCCGCTTGCGCATCTGGTCCGCGTCGAGGAGCTGGACGCGCTCACCGGCGCGCTCGAACACCTCGACCGCCTCGGCGAGCTCCTCCACCTGCCACGGCTCGGTAGCGACCGCCGTCTCCCCCACGCTGAGCAGGTCGGCATCGATCCCGTGCTCGCGCACGAAGGCGAAGATCGCGGCCAGGTTGTCGTTGCCCAGACGGATCAGCTCGTCGATCTCGTCCGGGAAGTGCGCCAGCCCGTTGTGCAGGCCGTGGGTCAGCGAGGCATCGATGAACCCACCGTTGCGACCCGACGCTCCGTGCGCGACCGTCTCGGACTCGAGCACCACCACCTCGAGCGACCGGTCACGATCGGTGAGCTCGATCGCGGTCCACAACCCGGTGAAGCCGGCCCCGATGACCACGACGTCGGCGTGGACGTCGCCGATGAGCGGCGAGCCCGGTGGGTCCGCTGCGTCCAGCCAGATGCTGAGACCGCGGCGAGTCACGTGGTGTCGCTCCGTGGGTGCTGGGGGAAGGCGTCCGCCACCGCCGGATGGATCAGGACCCCATCGGCGACATTGAGCGCCCCCGGGAGGGCGGGCGAACCGTCATGGGTCCCCGCCCGTCCCGCGGCGACGTCGTCGGCGAGGTGCAGCAATCGGGGTGCGACCGCGGCGGACAGCGCCGACGACGCGGTGCGGGGGAACTGGCCCGGCACGTTGGTGACGCAGTAGTGCACGACACCGTGCGCCACGAAGGTCGGCGCCGCCAGCGAGGTCGGTCGCGACGTCGCGACGCAGCCACCCTGATCGATCGCGAGGTCGACGACCACCGACCCGGGGCGCATCGACGCGACGTGCTCCTCGGCGACCACCACCGGCGCCCTGGCCCCGGGCACCAGCGCCGCGCCGATGACGACGTCGGCGTCGCGGATGTGGCTGCCCACGAGTTCCGGCTCGCTCACCTGCGTCGCATCGATGGTGCCGTCGAGATGGTGGTCGTACAGGCGCTGCAGGTCGACGTCCACGCCGGTCACGTGGGCATCGAGCCCCCGCAGACCCCGGGCCGCCATCGTGCCGGCGACGCCCATGCCGATCACCACGGCCTTCGCCGGCGGCACCCCTGCCGCCCCGCCGGCGAGCGTGCCCGATCCACCGTGCACCGAAGACAGGTGTGCGGCGCCCACGATCGCCGCGGCCCGTCCGGCGATCTCGGACATCGGGGCGAGCAGCGGCAGACCGTGGCGGTCGGTCAGCGTCTCGAAGGCGTACGCACGGGCCCCCGAGTCGACCAGGACGGTGGTCAGCGCGGGTTCCGCTGCGAGGTGGAGGTAGGCGAACAGGGTCAGGCCGTCGCGGAGGTGGGCGTACTCGGTCTCCTGCGGCTCCTTGACCTTCACGACGACGTCCGTGCTCCACACCTCCGCGGCGTCGTCGACCAGCTTGGCACCGACGGTCTCGTAGGCGGCGTCCGGGAAGCCGGCGCCGCGGCCGGCGCCGGCCTGGACCAGGACGCGATGCCCGCGCTGGATCGCCAGCGCGACGGCGGAGGGCGTCAGCGCCACCCGCTGCTCGCCCTGCTTGACCTCGGTCGGCAGCCCGATCGAGACGCTGCGCATCCCCGATCCGCTCATGCCCGCATCTCGTCGGCTGCCTCCGTGAGGACCTGGTCGAGGATGGCGACGATCTCCCCCAGCTCGGTGCGGGTCGCGATCAGCGGCGGGGACAGCTGGATCACCGGCTCGTCACGGTCGTCGGCTCGGCAGATCAGGCCCAGCTCCATGAGCCGCTTCGAGAGGAACCCGCGGAGCAGGCGCTCGGACTCCTCGTCGTCGAACCCGACCTTGTGCTCACGATCCTTGACGAGCTCCAACGCCCAGAAGTACCCGGTGCCGCGCACGTCCCCCACGATCCGGTGGCGATCGTGCAGGTCCCAGAGCTGCTCCCCGAACCACGGCCCGTTCTTGCGGACGTTGTCGAGCACCGCCAGCTCCTCGAACACCTCGAGGTTGGCCAGGGCAACGGCTGCGGCGACCGGGTGGCCGCCCCACGTGGACCCGTGCAGGTACATCGAGGTCGGATCGGCACCGAGGACCTCGCCGATGTGCCGCCGGAACCCGACCCCGCCGAGCGGCTGGTACGCGGAGGTGACGCCCTTCGCGAAGGTGATCATGTCCGGCAGGTAGCCGTAGGCCTCCGCACCGGTCCAGTAGCCCAGTCGCCCGAACCCGCAGATCACCTCGTCGGAGACCATCAGGATGCCGTACTCGTCACAGATCCGGCGGACCTCCTCGAGGTAGCCGTCGGGGGGCGTGAAGCACCCTCCGGCGTTCTGCACCGGTTCGACGAAGACCGCGGCGATCTGATCGGGGCCTTCCGCCCGGACGATGTGCTCGATCGAACGGGCACACGCCAGGTCGCAGGGCGGGCACTGCTGCGACGCCGAGCAGCGGTACTCGTTGGTGTTGGGCGCGTGGAAGTGCCCCGGTCGCAGCGGCTCGAACATCTTGCGCAACCCGGGGAGGCCGGTCATCCCGAGCGCCCCGAAGCTCGTGCCGTGGTAGGCGTAGTTGCGCGAGATGAACTTCCAGCGGTCCTCGCCGCGCATCCGGTGGTACTGGATCGCGAGCTTCATCGCCGACTCGACCGCCTCGGAGCCGGAGTTGACGAAGAAGAAGTGGTCGAGGTCCCCGGGGAAGCGCTCGGCGAGCGCCGCCGCCAGGTCGATCGCCGGCTGGTGCGACCACCCCCAGTTGGTGGCGAACGGCAGCGCCTCGAACTGGGCCCTGGCCGCGTCGACCAGCTTCTGCTGGCCGTACCCGAGCTGGGCGCAGAACAGGGCCGACAGGGCGTCGAGGTAGCGCTTGCCGTCGGTGTCCCAGACGTAGCATCCCTCCCCGCGGTCGATCACCGGCACCGTCGGCTGGTCGCTGATCCAGTCGGACGTGCGGGTGAAGTGCAGCCACAGGTTGCCGTCGTTGAGCTGCGGGCTGGTGGTCATGTTCAACCCCTCTCGGGCCGGCCGTCCGGTCCGACCGGCCTCGCTCTCCCATCCCGGGAGAACCTCGTCGGGTACGTGCCTCAGTCCTCGATGTTGCTCATCACGTGCTTGATCCGGGTGTAGTCCTCCAGGCTGTACATGGACAGGTCCTTGCCGTGCCCGGAGTGCTTGAACCCGCCGTGCGGCATCTCGGCGACGATCGGGATGTGGGTGTTGATCCACACCGCCCCGAAGTCGAGCCCGCGCGCGATGCGCATCGCCCGGCCGTGGTCCCTGGTCCACACGCTGGAGGCCAGGCCGTACTTGACGCCGTTGGCCCACTCGAGGGCCTGCGCCTCGTCGCTGAAGCCCTGCACGGTGATCACCGGTCCGAAGATCTCGGTCTGGGTCATCTCGTCGTCCTGCTCGAGGCCGGCGACCACGGTGGGTTCGAAGAAGAAGCCGTCGCGCACCATCGGGCTGCCACCGGCAACCACCTCGACGTGGTCGGGCTTGCGCTCGAGGAAGCCCGTGACCCGCTCGTGCTGGTTCACGTTGTTCAGCGGGCCGTAGTCCGGTTCGTCCTCGTCGAAGGGGTCCCCGGTCCTCGTGTTCCGGGCCTGCTCCGCGAGTGCGGCGACCAGGTCGTCGTGGATCCTGGGGCCGGCGAGCACCCGCGTGGCGGCCGTGCAGTCCTGTCCGGCGTTGAAGTAGCCCGCACCCGCGATGCCCTCGGCGGCAGCCTCGAGGTCCGCGTCATCGAACACGATCACTGGCGCCTTACCGCCGAGCTCGAGGTGGGTGCGCTTGAGGTCCCGAGATACCGCCTCGGCGACCTCCATGCCCGCCCGGACCGACCCGGTGACCGACACGAGTTCAGGCACCTCGTGGCTGACGAGCGCCCGGCCCGTGTCGCGGTCACCGCACACGACGTTGATCACCCCGTCGGGCAGGAACTCGCTCATGACCTCGGCCATCAGCACGGTGGAGACCGGGGTCGTGTCCGACGGCTTGAGCACGATCGTGTTGCCGGCGGCGATCGCCGGGCACCACTTCCAGACGGCCATCATCATCGGGTAGTTCCACGGGGTGACCTGCGCGCACACCCCGATCGGCTCGCGCCGGATCATCGAGGTGTGCCCCCGCATGTACTCCCCGGCCGACCGTCCCTCGAGCACCCGGGCCGCGCCCGCGAAGAACCGGATCTGATCGATCGCGTCGGGCAGCTCCCCGTCCAAGGTGAGCTTGAAGGGCTTGCCCGTGTTCTCACACTCGGCGCGGATCAGTTCCTCCCCACGTTCCTCGAGGGCGTCAGCGATCCTCAGCATCGCGAGGCTGCGCTCCGCGGGGGTGCTGTCACGCCAGGTCGTGAACGCGTCCGCGGCCGCGCGACAGGCGGCGTCGACGTCCTCCGGCCCCGACAGGGGCGCGTTGCCCGCCACCTTGCCGGTCACCGGATCGACCAGGTCGAGGGTCCGACCCTCCTTCGCGGACTGGAGCTTGCCACCGATCAGGTTCAACGTCTCACGCATGCGGTCCTCGTCTCAGCATCGTCTGGCACGACGGGTGCGGCACCGTCGAGGGTTGCGTCGGCTCGGCCCGGACTCCCGTCCCGGACCGCACCTCCCGGACCCCACGCTCCGCAGGGCCGCCGTGGCGAACGGTAGGGGCAGGACGACGGCGTGTCGCTGGAAAGTTGGCTCATCCCGGTTGGGGATCGTTGGCCAGGTGGCGAACCCGCCGGGTGTCCTGGCCGAACGGCCAACGGTCCGGGACCCGGGTGGTGGGTCTGGCCCAGGCCAGGAGGTCGTGCACCCTCTATCGTCGGTCGGCGAACAGGGGAGCAGGCCAGTTGGCGCATCTCGTCGGGTACGCGGAGACCGAGCGAGCTGCCGCACCTCGTGGACGCGGCGGCGCGCAGTATCCTCGGCGGTGGGACGAGGCCAGGACGCCGATGCCGCTGTGGCTGTCTGAGCTGCTCGCTGACCCGGGATTGGGAGCCAAGCTCGTCGCGGGTCACGCCGGCGTGGACCGTCGCGGTCCGATCCGGTGGGCGCACATCTCCGAGCTGCCCGATCCCACGCCCTGGCTCGAGGGCGGCGAGCTGCTGCTGACCACGGCGCTCGGTGTCAAGGACGACGAGCAGCTCCAGCGGCGGTTCGTCGCCGGCGTCGCCGACCGTGGCATCGTCGCGCTCGGCTTCGCGATGGGCGTCTCGGTCGCTGACGTTCCTCCCGCCATGCTCGCAGCCTGCGACGAGCACGAGCTGCCCCTGTTCACGATGCCCTACGAGATCCCCTTCATCGCGGTCAGCCGTCGGGTCGCCCACCACGCATTCGAGGAGCACTTCGCGACCCTCGGCCAGGCGGTGGACCTCCACCGCCAGGTGCTGGCAGGGATCGTCCGCGAGGACGGGTTGGATGGGGTGCTGTCGACGGTGGCCCGAGCCATGCCCGGCACGGCCCTCGTCACGCTCGACTTCGCCGGCGGCGAGCTGGCACGGATCGATCCGTCCGGGATCGCTGAGGCGCTCGACCCCGCAGAGATCTGGGAGAGGTGTCCGGGCGAGCGCACGCGTGAGCAGCAGCACGGTGGACGGTGGATCCGGAGCACGGCGATCGTGCTCGGCGATCACGTGGAAGCGGTGATGATCGCGATCAGCCGGGAGCCGCTGCTGGAACACGAGGTGCTGCTGTTCGAACAGGGCGTCGCGGGCGTGAGCCTCGAACTCGCCAGGAACCGGTCGGTGCGGGAAGCCCATCGCACCCGCGTCGATGAGCTGCTCGAGGAGATCGCCGCCGGACGGGCCACGGCCTCCGTCGTGGAGCGTGCCTTCGTGCGGCTCGGCGCCAAGCCCTTCGAGCGCTTCCGCGTGCTCGCCGTGGACCGCCCGACGGGGATCGAGGATGCCGCGCTGTGCACCCTCGTCGAGGACGCGCTCGTCGCGCTGGGCACACCGCTCCTCGGACACCTCGACGGGACGATCCATGCCGTGGTCCCCGAGCCGAGCGACGCCGCCGAGCGCGTCGCCGCGGCGCTCGATCGCCGTGGCTGGACGGGCGTCCACGTTGGTCGGAGTCGTGCCAAGTCCGAGCTGGACGCCCTCCGCGCGGCGATGCGGGAGGCCGCGGTCGCCCTCAACCTCGCCGGCCAGAGCCGGATCCGGGACGTGGACTCCCTCGGCCTGCCGGGGTTGCTCGCCGGGATCCGCGACGACCTCGGTGCGGCGGACTTCGTGACGGAGGTGCTCGGCCCGATCCTGGACCGCGACCAGGACGGTTCCGGCCAACTGATCGCGACGCTCCGGGCCTACTTCGCCCACGGCTGCCGCCCGGGGCCGGCCGCGGAGCAGCTCTGCGTGCACCGACACACCCTCACCTACCGCCTGGACCGGATCCGTGAGCTCACCGGACGCGACCCCCGGTCCGGTGAGCACCTCGTCGCGTACGGCCTCGCCCTCGAGCTCCTCGATCGAAGCGGGCCGTGAGGATCCACTGGCTCGAGGACGCCGACGACGGCCTCTCGCCCCGCCCAGGGTTGTCGGGACCGACCCGTGCGGACGTCGTGATCGTCGGAGCCGGCTTCACCGGTCTGTGGACCGCGCGGGAGCTGTTGCGTCGCGACCCCGGCCTCGATGTCCTCGTGTGCGAGGCCAACATCGCGGGCTTCGGTGCCTCGGGGCGCAACGGTGCCTGGCTGTCTCCCGGGATCGCCGTCAGCCCCGCTGAGCTGGCGCGCAGGAGCTCCCCCGGCGCAGCCCGCGCGACCGTCGAGGCGATGCGCCAGACGGTGACCGAGGTGATCCGCGCGTGCGCGGAGGACGGCATCGATGCCTGCGCTCGCCAGGGCGGGATGCTGCGGGTGGCGCGCGGACGGCACGAGCTACCGGCCATGCGCGACAGCTACCGCACGCTCGCGGAGCTCGGCCTCGCCGACGGCATCGACCTGCTCCCCGCGGAGGCACTCCGGGAGCGCGTCCGCATCAACGGCGCCGAGGGGGCGCTGTTCGACCCGCACGCTGCCGCGATCCACCCCGGGCGTCTCGTCCGCGGGCTGGCACGGACCGTCGAGCGGTTGGGCGCGACGATCGTCGAAGACACCCCGGTCACCGAGGTGCGACCACGCGGCGCGCCGCGCGGGTCCGACGCCGCCGGCCAAGGGCCGCGCGTGGTCACGACACGGGGCACGATCGACGCCGAAGTGGCGGTCATCGCCAGTGAGGCCTGGGTCACCCGGCTGCCTCGCCGTCGGCGCGCGGTGCTCCCGCTGTACTCACTGATCGTGCTGACCGAACCGATCGACGAGGCGACGTGGGAGGAGATCGGCTGGCACGGCCACGAGCTGCTCTCCTCGCATCGCTACACCGTCGATTACCTCTCCCGAACCCCCGACGGTCGGGTCCTCTTCGGCGGCCGCGGTGCCCCGTACCACTTCCGCTCGCGCATCGACCCCGCCTTCGACCGCCACGACCCCACCCATGCGCTGCTCCGCGCCCAGCTGCGAACCTGGTTCCCACCACTCGCCGGGATCGGGTTGAGCCACGCCTGGGGTGGGCCGCTCGCGATGCCGCGCGACTGGATGCCCAACATCCGTCACGACCGTCGCACGGGGATCGCCGAGGCGTTCGGGTACACCGGCCAGGGTGTTGCGACCAGCAACCTCGCGGGGCGGATCCTCGCGGACCTCATCGTCACCGGGGACACACCGTTCCGCGACCTGCCGATGGTCGGTCACCGCTCGCGCCGGTGGGAACCAGAACCGCTCCGCTGGCTGGGTGCCCGCTACCTCCAACGGGCGCTGTCACACCTGGACGCACGGGCCGCACGGACCGGCGTTCCTCCGACCGGGAGGACCCTCGCCGAGCGCCTCCTTCGCCACTGACCGCCAGGTGGCCGGACGTCAGGCGCCGACCGGCCCGAACGCCGGCAACAGCGGGAGCACCATCGCCAGCTCCTCGAGCCCCAGGCGGTCGATCGCCAGGGCCAGACCGAAGGCGGCGGCGTTGAACACCGCGTGCCCCAGGATCGGCACGAGCAGGTTCCCCGTCCAGTGGTAGGCCAGCGCGAGCACCAGACCGACGGCGAACAGCCCGCCGAGGGCGACCGGCTGGCTGAGCACCACCTCGACGTGGATCACCGCGAAGATCGCCGACGAGACGATCGCGCCGAACCACACCCCGATCCGGTCCCCGAGGGCGCGGAACAGCACGCCGCGGAAGATGACCTCCTCCACGATCGGCGCGACCACCACGCCGATGATCACGGCGAGCACCAGCGTCGGGCCGCCCGCCAACGCGTCCTGCAGGAGCTGCTGCTCGACGGGATCCTCGATCCCGAGGAGCAGCGCCAGCCCGATGTTCACCCCGTACGCGGCGAAGAGCGAGACCATCCCCGCTGCCGCACCGAACCCCAGCGCGATCCAGGACCCGGTCGGTTGTGAGGGGCCGAACAGCCGACGGTCGAAGCGGCGCCGGATCATCAGCGGCACCAGCGCCACCACGAAGATGACGAGTTGGAGCACCAGCGCGACGATCAGGCCGAAGATGAGCTCCGCGTCGCTCGGTGTCCGCGTCGCGTCCAGGGGGACGTCGATCACGCGGTCGATCGCGAGGAACACCAGGTTCGGCAGCGACATGATCAGGACCACGACCAGCGCCAGCACGACCCCGTAGGGGGACGGCTCGTCGCGCAGGCTCCGCAGGCCGGCCCATCCGGTCGCCCGTTCGGGCTCGGGGGCCGGGGGCGGGGGCGGCGGCACCGACGGAGGTGGTGGCGGAGGCGGTGGCGGTGGCGGCGGTAGGCTCATCGCAGTCTCCGGATCACCAGGAGCCCAGCCGCAGCCAGGGCGAGCAGCCCCACAGCGACGGCGACGACGCGGACCACGTCCCGGCCCGCGGAGCCGGACGCCGATCGATCGGCTGACTCGGCGTCCTCCGTGGCGGACGGCTCCTCGCGCTCGGGCACCGTGACCTCGACCGGCGTCCCGTCCTCGTCCCCCGCATGGTCCTCTCCGATCAGCCCGATCCGGTAGCGCCCGGGATCGACCAGGGAACCCTCTGCGTCGTTGAGACGCCAAACCACGGTGTGTCGTCCGGCCTCGACCACCCCCAGGTCACGGGTCAGCACGGTCGCACCACCGGGGTCGGTCACCGCCAGCGCGAGGTGCACCGGCTTGTTGACCTCCGCCTCAACGGTCACCGCGTCGGTCAGCTGCGCGAGCCCTTCGGTGACCGTCGTCGCCGACACCGCGAGCGGCTGGCCGTGCCCGTCCGGCGCGACGAGCCGCCAACTCTCGCCGTCGCGGGCGACCGTCCAGGCGCCCAGGGCCGCCTCCTCGATCATCTCGTCGCCAGCCGTCACCTGCACGGACGCGTCGGCACCGACCGTCAGCTCGGCCGGGGCGCTGATCCCGACGCGGATGCGGTCGGGGAGGTCGTCGGCCACCGTCGGCGTGAGCCCGTTGTAGTAGGCCGCCAGGATGTCGAGGTAGCTGGCGCCGTCCTCCGCACGGCCCTTCGCCCCGTACTGCCCCATGCCGACGCCGTGGCCCCACCCCTGCCCGTGCAGGATCACCTCGTCCTCGGTGACCTCCACGTCGTACCGGGCGGTCGGCACGGTCGACGGTAGCGGGCGCAGACCGTCCTCACGCAGGGGCGGGAAGCGGTCGGGGAAGCTGTCCGGCGCGACCCGCGAGACGAAGTCGCGGAACTCGCCCGCGCGGATCTCGACCGACGTCCCGTCCGCCCCCGTCACCCGGATCGTCGCACGCGGGTCGTCGACCTCGCCGACGCGTTCCGCGTCGGTCACCGGCACCACGGTCGACAACCGCTGCCCCCGGGCAGCCAGGGTGTCGAACTCCTCGCGGGTGAAGCGCACGGTCCACCGGTGCAGGGGCGAGACCGCGTCGTAGGGGTCCTCGATGGAGACGAGGTGGTCGTGCGCCCCGGTCGAGGGGAACACCTCCTCGTTCGCGTAGGTCCGGCCGCCGGACGTCGAGTAGTACCGGGCCAGCACCGGTGCACCGTCCGGGTCGACGAGCACCTCGCCGGCGGTGGCGTCGACGGCTTCACGCCACCGGTCGCCGTGCTCGGAGCCGAGCACCACCTCGGCGCCACGGAACACCTGGCAGGCCACCGTCGGGCAGATGTCGTACCCGGGGTAGCGGCTGGTCCGCAGCACGTACCAGCCGTAGGTACGGGCCGCGACGGCCTGCGCCTTCAGCGCCTCCATCGGCCAGCTCGCCGGCATCTCCGCGATCCCGGCGACGTAGTCGTCCATGCCGAGTTCGTTGATCAGCAGGGTCCCCCCGCCACCACCGGGACGCAGCTCGAGGGTGTCGAGGTACCGGCGGTCGCGGTCGACCTCCAGACGCCCGCCCTCGGCCACTTCGAAGCGCACCGGGCCATCCACCCGCCACTCGGTGTGTTCGTCGGCGGCCGCCGCGCCGGGGAGCAGGACGGCCAGCACCGCGGCGCACGCCAGAGCGGCGAGACCGGCGGCGGCCGCCGAACCACCGGCGTCGCGGCGCGACCGGGAGGGTCGGTCAGGCATCGGCGGCGTCGGTGGGGACCCGTTCGACGTCCGCACCGATCGACCGCAGCCGGGGCACGAAGTCGGCGTACCCCCGGTCGACGTGGTGGACGTCCCGGACGATCGTCTCGCCCGAGGCCACCAGTCCCGCCAGGGTGCCGGCCGCCCCCGCCCGCACGTCCAGTCCCGCCAGGGTCGTCCCGTGCAGGCGGACGGGCCCCCGGATCCAGGCGTGGTGGCCATCCACCTCGATGTCGGCGCCCATACGGACCAGTTCCTGCACGAAGGAGAAGCGGGACTCGAAGACGTTCTCGGTGCAGCGGCTGGTGCCCTGCGCCTGCGTCAGCAACACCATCAACTGCGGCTGCAGGTCGGTCGGGAACCCGGGGTACGGGAGGGTCACGACGTCGACGGCCTCGAGGTCGCCCGCCTTGATCCGCAGGGAGTCGGCCCCCTCCTCCACGATCACCCCGGCGGCCCGCAGCTTGATCAGCGGCAGCGTCAGGTCCGTGGGACGCACCCGTTCGATCACGACGTCGCCGCCGGTGAGGGCGGCCGCCATCGCGTAGGTGCCGGCCTCGATCCGGTCCGGGCACGTCTCCCAGGTCACCGACCCGAGCCGGTCGACCCCCTCGATCTCGAGGTTGGGGCTCCCGATACCGTCGATGCGGGCGCCCATCGCCACGAGCATCCGGCACAGGTCCTGGATCTCGGGCTCCCGTGCCGCGTTCTCGATCAGGGTGGCACCGTCGGCGCGGGTGGCCGCCATCACGAGGTTCTCGGTGGCCCCCACCGACGGGAAGTCGAGGGTGATCGCGGCGCCGTGCAGACCGTCGGCGAGCACCTCGACCTCCCCCGGATGCTCCACGACCGTGGCACCCATCGCCTGCAGGCCGCGCAGGTGGAGGTCGATCGCCCGGGCGCCGATGCGGTCGCCCCCGGGCAGCGCGAGCCGGGCGCGGCCGGTGCGTCCGACCAGGGGGCCGAGGCAGGAGATCGACGCGCGGATCCGGCTGACGGCGTCCGCGGGGGCGTGCCAGGCAGGATCGTCCGCCCGCAACCGGGCGGTCTCACCTGCGGGGTCGAGCTCGACCTCGACCCCGAGGCCCCGCAGGACGTCGGCCATCACGGGCACGTCGGCGATGCGGGGCACGGCCGTCAGCTCGACGGTGCCCTCGCTCAGCAGCGACGCCGCCATCAGCTTCAGCGCCGAGTTCTTCGCGCCCGAGAGCCGAACGGTGCCGCGCAGCGGATGCCCGCCGCGGACGACGAACCGGTCCGTCGGCGCGGGGTGTGGGGTGACGTTCATAGCGACGAGACTACCCACGCGGCACCGGCCCACCGGTGCACCCGGACCGGACGACCGTCCGGCCGTTGGGCCAGGGGCCAGGCGGTCAGCCGCGGGCCGGCGGTGCACCCGGACGCCGTGTGCTCAGGCGGACTCGACGGGCTCGTCGGCCACCTGGAGGCGCACGTCCTGCTTGACGAGGGACGCCCGGAGGACCGCGTCGTCCACACCCTCCGCGATGCGTTGCTCGAGCTCGCGCTTGCGCCGACGCGCCCGCGAGATGTCGATCTCGGACTCCAGCTCGGCGATGTCGGCGAGCAGGATGATCCGGCTCTCCTGGTCGACGAACAGCGTGCCGCGATGGACGGCGATCCGCTGGCTCGACCCGTCGGGGTAGCGCAGGGTCACCGGGGCGATCTCGAGCGCGAACACCCCTGGCTGGTGCCCCGGCAGGATCCCGAACTCGCCCTCGACCGAGCGGGCGTACAGCTCGGAGATGTCCGCGGACAGCACGTGGCTCTCCGCCGACACCACCTCGATGTGCATCGTGGCGTCGGACATCAGCCCGCCATCTCGCTGGCCCTGCGCTTGACGTCGTCGACGTTGCCGGCGTAGAGGAACGCCTGCTCGGGCAGGTCGTCGAGCTCGCCGTCGATCAGGGCGCGGAAGCCCTCGACCGTCTCCTTGACCGGGACGTACACGCCCGGGTTGCCGGTGAACTGTTCGGCGACGTAGAAGTTCTGGCTGAAGAACCGCTGCGCCTTGCGGGCCCGCGCGACGATCACCTTGTCCTCCTCGGAGAGCTCGTCGATCCCGAGGATGGCGATGATGTCCTGGAGGTCCTTGTAGCGCTGCAGCACCTCCTGCACGCCGGTCGCGACCTGGTAGTGCTCGTCGCCGACGACGGCCGGGTCGAGGATCCGCGACGAGGACGCCAGCGGGTCGACGGCCGGGTAGATCCCGAGGGCGGCGATCTCACGGGCCAGCACCGTCTGCGCGTCGAGGTGGGCGAAGGTGGTGTGGGGCGCCGGGTCGGTGATGTCGTCCGCGGGCACGTACACGGCCTGCAACGAGGTGATGGAACGCCCCTTGGTCGAGGTGATCCGCTCCTGGAGCTGCCCCATCTCGTTGGTCAGCGTCGGCTGGTAGCCCACGGCCGACGGCATGCGGCCGAGCAGCGTGGACACCTCCATCCCGGCCTGGACGAACCGGAAGACGTTGTCGACGAACAGCAGCACGTCCTGCCGCATCTCGTCGCGGAAGTACTCCGCCATCGTCAGCGCCGACAGGGCCACACGCAGCCGCACCCCCGGCGGCTCGTCCATCTGCCCGAAGACCAGCGCCGCCTTCTCGAGGACGCCGGACTCCTCCATCTCCAGCATCAGGTCGTTGCCCTCGCGGGTGCGCTCCCCCACGCCGGCGAACACCGACACACCGCCGTGCTGCTGGGCGACCCGGTTGATCATCTCCTGGATGATGACGGTCTTGCCGACGCCGGCGCCGCCGAACATCCCGATCTTCCCACCCTGCACGTAGGGCTCGATCAGGTCGATCACCTTGATGCCGGTCTCGAACATCACCGACTGCGGCTCGAGCTCGTCGAAGCTCGGCGGGTCACGGTGGATCGCCCACCGGGTGTCGGCCTCGATCTCGCTCTCGTCCACGTCCAGCGGCTGGCCCAGCACGTTGTAGATGTGGCCGAGGGTGCCGGGACCGACGGGGACGGTGATCGGTGCGCCGGTGTCGACCACGTCGGAGCCGCGGACCACCCCGTCGGTGGGCTGCATGCAGATCGCCCGGACCCGTCGGCCCCCCAGGTGCTGGGCGACCTCGGCGGTGATCGTGGACGTCTCGCCCATGTAGGTGCGCTCGAAGGTCAGCGCGTGGTTGATCTCGGGCAGTTCACCCGGCGGGAACTCGACGTCCACGACCGGGCCGATGACGCGGACGATGCGGCCGTCCGCGACACCGTCAGGACGCTCCTCGGGCGCGGTCTGGGTGGTCATGGGGTGGGCTCCTGGTCGTGCTCGGGGACGCGGTGCGGTCGAGCGGGGTCGGTGGGGTGGTCGGTGGTGGTCAGCTCGCCTGCAGGGCTTCGGCACCGCCGACGATCTCGGAGATCTCGGTGGTGATCTGCTCTTGGCGGGCCTGGTTCATCACGCGCGACAGGGACTCGGAGACCTCCTTGGCGTTGTCGGTCGCCGACTTCATCGCGCGCTGCCGGGCGGCGTGCTCGGAGGCGGAGGACTCGAGGAGGCTGTGGAACACCTTCGACTCCACGTAGCGGGGGATCAGCCGTTCGAGCAGCAGGGCCTGGCTGGGTTCGAAGATGAACTCCGGGTTGAGCTCGGTGCCCTCCTCGAACTCCGTCGGTTTGACGGGCAGCAGCTCGTGGCGGACGGGCACCTGGGTCAGCGAGGTGCGGAAGTCGGTGTACACCAGCCAGGCGCGGTCGATCTCCTCGGCCGCGTACCGCTCCATCATCAGTTCGGCGATACCGAGCGCGTTGTCGACGGTCGGGGTGTCGGAGATCCCCTCCCACACCTCGACGATCGGCTGGCCGCGGTAGCGGAAGTACGCCGCCCCCTTCTTGCCGACCACGTAGAGGTCGACCTCGCGCCCGAGCTCGCGCTCCTGCACCATGGTGCGCTCGGCGACCTTGAGGATGTTGGCGTTGTACGCCCCCGCGAGTCCGCGGTCGGAGGTGTTGACCACGACCGCGGTGCGCGTGACCTCGCGGAGCTGTAGCAACGGGTGCTGGCGGACCTCGTTGGAGACCGCCAGTCCCTTGATCACCTCGTGGATCTGCTCGGCGTACGGGCGGGCGGCACGCACGCGCGCCTGGGCCCGGACGATCCGGGATGCCGCGATCATCTCCATGGCACGCGTGATCTTCTGCGTGCTCTTCACGGAGCGGATCCGCCGCTTCAGCTGCCGGATCTGGCCGCTACCTGGCACCTCGTACCTCCTCGCGGACGTCGGTCCGCTGTGGGCGTCGGGGTCCCGACGCCCGGGCGGACATCACTCGACGGTCTCGCTGCTGGCCGCCATGGCGTCCCACCCGACGTTCTCCTCCTCGACCTCCTCGACCACGGAGGGCGTGAACGTGCGGTGGAACCCGTCGATGGCGGCGTCCAGGTCGGCCCGCAGCTCGTCGGTGAGCTTCTCGCGGCTGAGCTTGCCGAGCATCTCGCCGTGACGGGAGGTGAGGTACTCGTGCAGCTCGCGCTCGTAGCGGCGGACGTCGGTCACCGGGATCTCGTCCAGCTTGCCGCTGGTGACCGCGACGACCGAGGCGACCTGCAGCTCGACCGGCAGCGGCTGGTACTGCGGCTGCTTGAGGATCTCGACCACGCGCTGACCGCGGGCGATCTGCTGCTGTGACGCCTTGTCGAGGTCGGACCCGAACTGGGCGAAGGCCTCCAGCTCCCGGTACTGGGCGAGCTCGAGACGCACCGTCCCGGACACCGCCTTCATGGCGGGCCGCTGGGCCGACCCACCGACGCGGGACACCGAGATGCCGGCGTTCATCGCGGGGCGCACGCCCTGGAAGAACAGGTCCGTCTCCAGGAAGATCTGCCCGTCGGTGATCGAGATCACGTTGGTCGGGATGTAGGCCGAGACGTCGTTCGCCTTGGTCTCCACGATCGGCAGGGCCGTCATCGACCCGCCACCGAGCTCGTCGTTGAGCTTCGCGGCACGCTCCAGCAGCCGGCTGTGGAGGTAGAACACGTCGCCCGGGTAGGCCTCACGACCGGGCGGGCGGCGCAGCAGCAGCGACAGCTGGCGGTACGCGTCGGCCTGCTTCGACAGGTCGTCGTAGATGATCAGCGCGTGGTCACCCCGGTACATCCAGTTGGCACCGATGGCGGCCCCGGCGTAGGGCGCGATGTACTGGAACGGCGCCGGGGAGGAGGCCGGCGCGGACACCACCGTGGTGTACTCCAGCGCGCCGTGCTTCTCGAGGGTGTCCACCACCTGGGCGATCGTGGACCCCTTCTGGCCGACACCGACGTAGATGCACTTGACGGCCTCGTCGGTGCCCCACAGCGCCTTCTGGTTGATGATCGTGTCGACCGCGATGGCGGTCTTGCCGGTCTGACGGTCGCCGATGATCAGCTCACGCTGCCCCCGGCCGATCGGCGTCATCACGTCGATCACCTTGATGCCCGTCTGCAGCGGCTCCTTCACGGGCTGGCGGTCGACGACGCCCGGCGCCTGGACCTCGAGGGCACGCTTGCCGTCGATCTTCTCCTGGTCGAGCGGGCCCTTGCCGTCGATCGGCTGGCCCAGCGGATCGACCACCCGGCCGAGCATCGCGTCGCCGACCGGGACCGACAGCACGCTCTCGGTGCGGCGGACCGTCTGGCCCTCGTCGATGCGGGAGGCCTCGGCGAAGACGGCGGCACCGATCTCGTGCTCGTCGAGGTTCATGGCCATGCCGAACACGCCGTCGCCGAAGTCGAGCAGCTCGTTCGCCAGGGTGCCGGGCAGGCCGCTGATGCGGGCGATGCCGTCGCCCGTCGAGATCACGCGCCCGACCTGCTCGGTGGCGAGGTCCGGCTCGTAGCCCTCCAGCATGCGCCTGATCGCTTCGGAGACGTCCTCCGACCGGATCGTGAGGTCAGCCATCTCGATCTTCTTCCTCGTGGTCGTGACAGGGGGCGCAGCCTCCGCCGTCGGCGGTGTGCGCGGTGGGGGTCAGCCGCCGACGCGGGTCCGCAGCTCGCCAAGCCGGCTGGACAGGGAGCCGTCGATGACGGTGTCGCCGATCCTGGCGCGGACACCGCCGACGACGGTCTCGTCGACGTACACCTTCAGTTCCAGCTTGCGACCCGTGGCGCGCTCCAGCGCGTCCTTGAGGGCCTGCTTGCGGGCGTCGTCGAGGGGGACCGCCACGTACACCTCGGCGAGCTCCTCGTCGCGGCTGGCGGCGGCGCGCTCGCTGACCTGCTCGGCGATCGCCGCGAGGTCGCGGACACGGTCGGCGGCGATGATCATGGCCAGGGCCGAGCGGGTCGCCGGGTGTGCGGCCGTGAGGACCTCGGACTCCACGAAGGTCAACCGGCGCCCGACCGGCAGGTGCAGGTCGGTGAGCTGGCGACGCAGCGGCTCGTTGGCGTCCACGGCCCGTGCCACCGCCAGGAGCTCGCTCTCGACGGCGTCGAGCGCGTCCTCGGCGGTCGCCAGGGCGACCACCGCCTCGGCGTAGCCGTTGGTGCGTTGCTTGGTCATCGACGGTCCTCGTCGTGCGTGCCCGCCGGCCGCGGCCGGCAGGTGTCAGTTCTGGCTGGACAGGCGCTCGATGTACTCGTCGACCAGGCCCTGGTGCGTCGACTCGTCGAGCTCACGCTCGACGATGCGCGAGGCCAGCTCGACCGACAGGGAGCCGACCTGCGTCCGCAGCTCCTGGAGCACGCGCTGGCGCTCCGCTGCGACGTCGGCCTGCGCCCGCTCGATCATCTGTGCGGCCTCCGCCTCCGCCTTCGCGAGGATGTCGGCGCGCAGCGACTCGGCGCTGGCCTTGGCCTCCTCGATGATGCGGGTGGCCTCACCGCGGGCGTCGTCGAGGTTGGCCTCGAAGTTGCGCTTGGCCTCCTCGGCCTCGGCGAGCTTCGCGTCGGCGTCCTCGATCTTGCCCTGGATCGCCGCCTGGCGCTCCTCGAGGGCCGCGTTGATGCGCGGGAAGGCGAGCTTCACCAGGATCAGCGCGAGCAGGATGAAGGCCACGAGCCCCATGACGAGCTCGGACGGATCCGGGAGGAGCTGCAGCCCCTCCGCTTCCGCCGCCAGGATCGGGGTGATCAACATGATGGCTCCACAGGGTCGCTTAGAGCGCGAAGGCCAGGACGAAGCCGAGCAGCGCGAGGGCCTCGACCACGGCGATGCCGATGAACATCGTGGTGCGGACCATGCCGGCGGCCTCGGGCTGCCGGGCCATCGACTCGAGGGCCTTGCCGATCAGCATGCCGAGGCCGATCGCCGGACCCAGGGTGGCGAGGCCGTAGCCGAGGACGTTGAGGGAGCCTTCCATGGTGTTTCCTCCTGGAGCGACGCGGATGCGCCGGGTCGTTGAACGTTCGGTCGGACGGACGTTTCGTGGTGCGCCTCCCTCGAGGCGACGGACTAGTGCGCCTCCATCGACGAGTCGATGTAGACGGCGGTGAGCATCGTGAAGATGTAGGCCTGCAGGCCGATGATGAACAGTTCGAACCCGAAGACCACGGGACCGAGCACGATCCCGAACACCCCGAGCAGCCACCCCACCGGCATGGACGGCAGGAAGACCCACGGGATCACCATCGTGATCACCACGAGGATGTGGCCAGCCGCCATGTTGGCGAACAACCGCACGGCCAGGGTGAAGGGCCGCAGGATCAGCGTCGAGACGATCTCGATCGGCGTCAGGATCACGTACAGGACCTTCGGGACCCCCGAGGGGAACGCGATCCCGCCGAAGTAGCCGAAGAAGCCCTGCTCCTTGATGCCGACCCCGACGAAGATCAACCACGAGATCACGGCGAGGAACAGCGGCCACGCGACGCGTCCGGTGGGTGGCAGCATCATGAAGGGCGTGATCTTGGCGAGGTTCAGCACGAAGATGGCCACGAAGAACGTGGTCAGGATCGGCACGAACCTCAGGCCCTTCGGGCCGATGATCTCCAGCACGATCGTGCGGACGATGTCCACGATCCCCTCGACGATCGCCTGGAGCTTGCCGGGGACCACCTGCGGCTGGCGGAACGCGAGCAGGAAGATCACGGCCACGAGCGCCGACATGAACCAGGCGATGAGGATCGTCCGGTTGATGCCGAGCTCGAACCCGAAGATGTCCACGGTGAACAGCGGCGCGAACTCGAACAGCGCGTTGATGTCGACGAAGACGTCGTCGAACTCTCCGCCCCATTCGGCCGCAGCGAGGATGTTGGTCACTTGGATCAGCTCCGTGTCGCGTCCGAGACCGCTGAGGACGCCGCCGTCTCAGGGTCGATCCAGAACATGCGTGGCGAGCGGGAGATCAGCCGGAGCTCGACCACCAGGGTGACGGCTACGGCGATGAACGTCGCGAGCGCGAGCGAACGCCCGTGCACCCACGACAAGCGGTGCAAGGCGGTCAGGCAGACGAGGTACAGCGGCAGGCGGACGAGCGCACCACCCACCAGGACCGCGATCCCGTTGTCCCGACGCTCGGCGGCCCGGACCAGCAGCACGGCCGATCCCCCGAACAGGAGCAGGACGAAGCCGACGCCGATCAGCGCACTCACCGCACCCTGCCACCCGACCACGACGGAGGCGACCAGCACGGTCGGCACGGCGACCGCCACGAGGGCGCCCGCTGCTGCAGCGACCAGCCGACGCTCGTCGGTGCCGGGCTCGAGGTCGTCGCCCGTCGCGGCCAGCGTCCCGGGGTCAACGGCCATCGGCGCCGCCTCCGGTCGAGGCCCGGGAGAGTCGGTCGTAGCCCTCCATGCGCTCGGCACGCAGGTAGATCAGGTACAGGCCCGCCGCCATCCCGATCAGCGCGCCGACCACGAGGGCCCACGGCGTGGTTCCGAGCCAGGCGTCGACCAGCCAGCCGATGCCACCCCAGGTGAGGAACGCGGCCATCAGCTCGACGACCATGATCGACGAGTGGTCGAGTCCGCGCATCGACGAACGGAACTGTGTCCGCGCCGACGCGAGGTCCGATCGGACCGCGGATGTCCGCGCGGCAGCTTCGTCGGTGGTGGAGGTGGTCGCCATGGTCCGGTCTGTGTCGGCACGAACGGGAGGTCTGGCGTGCGAAACGCGCGCACAGGACGCCGCAGGAGGACGGGCGCGCGAGCGCGCCGCACGCTAGCAAGGTGGCTCCGGGACCGCCAAAGGCAGGCGGAGGGCTGTTCGCCCCGCGCAGAGGAGGGCCGGGCCGACGCGGACCGTACCCGACCCATGCGGGGCCAGTGGCACCCGGCCCGTCACTCCGTCCCGGTCGGACGGTCCTCCATCGACGGGGCCGTCGCGACGTCCCGCGCCGGGCCGCGACCACCGACGAGGGTGAGGATCGCGCCGACGGCGAGCGCGCCGATCCCCCACGGGACCAGCCGCGGGAGGGGGACGAACACCGGGGCGACGGAACCGAAGGCGGCGACCGCGGACCAGTAGTAGAAGATCAGCACGGCCCGGCGGTGCGAGTGCCCCATCCGGAGGAGCCGGTGGTGGACGTGACCACGGTCCGCGAGCGCCACGGGCACACCCCGGACGAGGCGTCGCACGATCGCGAAAGCGGTGTCGAGGAACGGCACCGCCAGGACGAGGCCCGGGATCAGCAGCGGCATCGCCCCGTAGAAGTCGACGCTCGACGGTGCCACGTTGCGGCCGACGAAGGACACGCCCGCCGCCCCGAGCAGCAGGCCCAGCAGCATCGCGCCGGTGTCCCCCATGAAGATCCGCGCGGGGTGCCGGTTGTGCATCAGGAACCCGATCGCCACCCCGACGACGATCACGGCGACCAGGCTGGCGGAGGTCGGGATGTTCTCGCGGAGGTCGGTGCGCAACGTGAACAGGTAGAAGGCCGTCCCGGCGATCGCCGCGACGCCGGCCGCGAGCCCGTCGAGCCCGTCGATCAGGTTCACCGCGTTGATCATGGCGACCAGCGCCAGCACGGTCAGCGGCAGCCCGAGGTCACCCGAGAGCACGAGCAGGACGTCGAACCCCGGGATCCAGAAGTACGCCAACTGGATCCCGAACACCGCCACCACCAGCGCCGCGACGATCTGTCCCGCCAGCTTGATCGTCGGCGGCAGCCCGATCAGGTCATCGGCCACCCCGATCGCCACGATCACCAGCGCCCCGACGATCAGCGCGACGGGCTCCGAGGTGTGCTCGAACAGGGGGCCGAACTCCACCAGCTGGGACGCGACGAGGATCGCGACGAGGAAGCCGACCAGCATCGCCAGGCCACCCAGGGTGGGGGTGGCGACGCGGTGGATCTTGCGCGGACCGCCCGGGTGGTCGAGGGCGCCGATCCGGCGAGCCAGGCGGATGACCAGCGGGGTCACCACGGCCGTGACGGCGGCTGCCGCCGCTGCGACCGCGAGGTGTGCCCACACGCGCCTGCCTCCTGGCCGGGTGCTGGGTCGTCAGTGCTCGCGCGGGTAGACGGGGAACCTCGACACCAGCTCGCCGATCTCGCCGCGCACCGCGGTCCGGTCGTCGTCGGAGCCGGTGAGCGCCCGGTCGATCAGGGTGGCGACGTGGCGGAGCTCGTCGGGCCCCATCCCCTGGGTGGCGACCGCGGCCGTCCCCGCACGGATCCCCGAGGCGACCGCCGGCGGGTTCTGGTCGAAGGGGATCGCGTTCTTGTTCAGCACGATGCCGGCGTCGTCGCAGCGCTGCTCGGCCTCGCGACCGGTCAGCCCCTTGGGGGTCACGTCGGCGAGGAACAGGTGGGTGTCGGTGCCCCCCGAGGTGACGCGGTAGCCGCGCTCGGTGAGCCCGTCGGCGAGCGCCCGGGCGTCGTCGAGGATCCGCTGGGCGTAGGCCTTGAAGCTCGGGTCCATGGCCTCCTTGAGCGCCACCGCCTTCGCCGCGATCACGTGCTCGAGTGGGCCACCCTGGGTGCCGGGGAACACCGCCTTGTCGATCTCCTTCGCCCACCGCTCGTTGGTGAGGATGATCGCGCCCCGCGGTCCCCGCAGGGTCTTGTGGGTGGTGAAGGTCACGATGTCGCAGTAGGGCACCGGCGAGGGGTGCACCCCACCGGCCACCAGCCCGATGAAGTGGGCGGCGTCGCAGAACAGGACCGCCCCGACCTCGTCGGCGATCGCCCGGAACGCCTCGAAGTCGAGCTGGCGTGGGTAGGCGGACCAGCCGGCGATGATCAGCTTGGGCCGGTGCTCGATGGCGAGCGCGCGTACCTGGTCCATGTCGATCGTCTCGGTGTCCTCCCGGACGCCGTAGGAGACGATGTCGAACCACCGGCCGCTGAAGTTGAGCTTCATGCCGTGGGTGAGGTGCCCACCGTGCGGCAGCGACATGGCGAGCACCGTGTCGCCGGGGTCGACGGTCGCGAAGTAGGCGGCGATGTTGGCGCTGGCTCCCGAGTGGGGCTGGACGTTGGCGTGGTCGGCCCCGAACAGGTGCTTCGCCCGGTCGATCGCCAGCTGCTCGAGCGGGTCGACGACCTCCTCACAGCCCCCGTAGTAGCGGCGGCCCGGGTAGCCCTCGGCGTACTTGTTCTGGAGCACCGACCCGTTGGCCGCCAGCACCGCGGGCGATGCGAGGTTCTCGCTGGCGATCAGCTGCAGCTTGCCGCGCAGGCGTTCGAGCTCGCGGAGCAGCCCGTCGGCCACCTCCGGGTCGACCTGGCGCAGTTCCTCGAAGTCCGGACCCCAGAAGGTGCTCACATCACGCTCGCTGTTCGGGAAGGGGAAGGGGGTGACCTGCGAAGGCTACCGGCGGGGGCGGGCGCCGTGCGCACGACACGGGCCCGTCGTTACCCGTCCTGCTCAGGGTCTCCCGTCGCGAGCTCGTCGTCCAGTCTGGCGGCGGCATCCAGCGGGTCCAGCTCGCCGCGGGCGACGGCCAGCACGTCCGCCTCCGGGATCGCGCCGACCCGGAGCACCCGGGGTTCGCGGCGGGTCAGGTCAACGATCGTCGAGGCGGTCTGCGTGGTGCGCGGGCCGTCGTCGAGGTAGTGGCGCACGGCGGCACCGAGCTGCTCCCGGGCCTCCTGGACCGTCGTCGCCGGCGGTTGGCCGGAACGGTTGGCGCTGGTGACCGCCAGGGGCCCGACCTCGCGGATCACCGCCAGCGCCACCTCGTCGAGGGGCATCCGGACCGCGACGGTGCCCTCGCTGTCGCCGAGGTCCCAGTGCAGGGCCGGTTGGGCGGGCACCACGATCGTGAGCGCACCGGGCCAGTAGGCGGCCATCAGCGCCTCGGCCCCGTCGGGCAACGCCGGACACAGCCCCGGGAGCTGCTTCGGCGAGCGGAGCAGCACCGGCAGCGGGAAGGACCGGGGACGCTCCTTCGCGGTGAAGATCCGCCGCGTGCCCTGCGGGTTGAAGGCATCGGCCGCCACGCCGTAGAGGGTGTCGGTGGGCAGCACGACGATCTCGCCGTCACGCAGCGCGGCGGCCGCGCGCGCGACGGCCTGTGCCCGGTGCTCACCGGTCGCGTCCAGGATCTCGTCCACCCGGTCCTCCTCGGGTCGGCGCCGCCAACGCTACCGGCGCCGCCGGCCCACCACGGCGCGGTCCGCGCCGGTCAGGTCGGCCACCACCTCGACGTCGACGAGCCCGACCTCGGCGGCGATGGTCGCGGCGTCGTGGCCGCGGCGTTCGTCGATCTCCACGACGACGGTGCCGCCCGGCGCCAGCCACGCCGGCGCCAACCGCAGCAGCGCCTCGACGACCTCATGTCCGTCGGGACCGCCGACGAGCGCGGTGACGGGGTCGTGGTCGGCAACCTCGGGCGCCCAGGACGCCCGGTCGCGCTCCGGCAGGTACGGCGGGTTGGACACGAGCACGTCGAGGTGGCCGCGGAGGGCCGGGTCGACGCCGTCGAGGAACTCACCCTCCACGACCTCGACGGTCGCGTTGGCGGCGAACCCGGGCACACCCGCCTCCCCGGCCCGGACCTGTGCCGCGTTGTCACGCGCCAGGGCGACCGCCGCGGGGTCGCGGTCGGTGGCGACGACCGCGGCACCCACCACCTCGACGGCCACCGCACAGGCGATCGCCCCGCTGCCGGTGCCGACGTCCACCACGCGCGGGGTGCCCGACGGGGCGGCACGGGCGGCGTCGATCGCGATGCCGGCGATCACCTCGGTCTCCGGGCGGGGGATGAACACGCCGGGACGGCACCGCAGCTCGATCCCGCGGAAGCTGGTGCTCCCGAGGATCAGCTGGAGGGGTTCGCGGGCGAGGCGCCGGGCGACGGCGTCGGCGAGGGCGTCGAGCGTCCCCGGCGGGAGGGCCGCCTCCGGGTGACGGTGGGGGTCCACCCCCGTGGTGCCGGCCACCAGCCAGCGCGCGTCGGCCGCGGGGCT
>SKNO01000089.1 GCA_007120465.1 Nitriliruptoraceae bacterium | reverse complement strand
GGGGCGGGCGACTGCGCCGGCGGCTGCGGGGCGGGCGACTGCGCCGGCGGCTGGGCCGGTGGCGCCTGCGCGGGTTGCTGCACGTTGCTCGCGGCCTGGGAGATCATCCCACCGATCATCCCACCGAGTCCCCCTCGGGTGCCCCCGCGCGCCAGCCCGCCGAACCCGGCGCCGCCGCTCGGTTGCGATGCAACCTGGGTGGTGGTCGCGCCACCCTGCGGCTGCGGTGTCGCACCGCCGTTGGCGGCGTCGATCTCCTGCTGCGGGACGTCCACCTGGTCGAGCGGGTCGACGACCTCGTCGGCCTCCTGGGCCTTGCCGACCAGTTCCCGGAACCGCTTCGAGACGCTCTGCAGACGACGGTCCCAGACGGCGTTGACCTCGAGCCCGTCGATCGCCCGGTGGTAGGCGGTCAGGGTGTAGACGGCGGCGAAGGGCTCGAAGACCGCGCGGGTCAGCAGGGAAGCGGCCAGCAGGGCGCCGACGATCACGAGCAGCTGGAGCAGGATCTGCATGGCCTCGGCCTCGGGCATGAAGGCCATCACCAGCAGGATGCCGGGCACCCCGACGATCAGGAGGGCGCCCAGCCAGAACAACCGACCGAGCAGCCAGATCCGCACCGCGGTGCCGAGGATCGGCTTGTAGGCCTGGGCGTAGAGGATCAGGCCGTGACGCCCGCTGCGCCAGACGTTGGGCTGGTCCTTCGCGATCGCGTACGACAGGATCGCCTCGTCCACGTAGGACAGCGACCGGTTGATGATGGTCGCGCCGATCCGCGCCAGGCTGGACACGGCACCGCCGAGCGGCAGCATGTCGACGATGCGTACGAACCGTCGGGTGAACGCCTTGACGGTCCCGTCGATCATCCGGTCGATGAGGAACAGGATGCTCACGTCACGGAACAGCTGCTTCACGACGCTGCGCCCGTACTCGACCTGGCTCTTGCCATCGGGGAGCTGCCCGTCGAGGAGCAGCTTGGTCGCCACCGCGATGTGGGCACCCTGCACCAGGTACAGCAGGTAACGCCGGGCCAGCGCGATCAGCCCCCAGGGTCCGCCGACCCCGATCACGAAGGCGATGATCGCCAGCAGCGGCACCCGCTCCGCGAACAGGTAGGCCAGCCCGCCGAACGCCGCGAGCCAGATCACCGTGCCGACGAAGAACAGCGCGTACACGCCGAGGTTCAGCAGCAGGAACGGCGTCGTGCGCCGCAGCAGCCCCACCGCGGTACTGAACGGTTTCCTCGTGCCCTCGCTCATCGTGTCCTCCTGACCATGCCGCCACAGCGCAGCGCACCGCGACGACGATCGCCCCTGCCCCGTGCCCCTGACACGGACGCGAACCTGCCCACGCGCCCCCGCCCGGGGACGCGACCCCCGGTAGCCGAGCGGAACCCCGCGAGCGTGTCAAGCCACCCCGACCGCACGGACCCGTCGCGCAGGCTGCGTCAGCCGCGACGCGGCGCAGCGAACAGCTCACGTAGCGTGCCTGCCACCCACCCCACCAGGTCGTCGGGCCGTGGCCGCGGCAGCGGCACGAGCAGCACCTGCTGATCGCGCTTGACGACCGCCTTCGGGTGGGTGCGCTCGAGGCGCACCAGCTGCGAGTCGCGCAGGTCGACGGGTGCCACCCGCAACTGGTCGCGCGGGGTCAGGGTCACCTCGGTGATCCCCCACCGGCGCAGCGCCGCCTTGAGCGCCGCGATCGTCACCAGCCGCTCCGCAGGTTCCGGCAGCGGCCCGAAGCGGTCGGTCAGCTCGGCCCGGACGTCCTTCACGCCGCCGGCGTCGCGGATCGCCGAGATCCGCTTGTACAGCTCGAGCCGCTGCCCGGCATCCTCGACGTAGTCGTGGGGCAGGTGGGCGTCGACCGGGAGCTCGAACCTGATCTCGACCTCCTCCTCGACCGGCTCGCCGGTGAGGTTGGCGACCTCCTCCTTGAGCAGCTGCGAGTACATGTCGAACCCGACGGCCGCGACGTGCCCCGACTGCTCCGCCCCGACGACGTTGCCAGCGCCGCGGATCTCGAGGTCGCGCATCGCGATCGCGAGTCCCGACCCGAGCCGCGAGTGCTCCGCGATCGTCTTGAGCCGCTCGTAGGCCGGTTCCGTGATCGACGCACCCTCCGGGAACAGGAAGTAGGCGTACCCGCGCTCCGAGGAGCGGCCGACCCGGCCGCGGAGCTGGTGGAGCTGGGCGAGCCCGAGCAGGTCCGCGCGCTCGATGATGAGCGTGTTGGCGTTGGGCACGTCCAGGCCCGACTCGATGATGGTCGTGCACACCAGCACGTCGAACCCGCGTTCCCAGAACCGCACCATGATGCGTTCGAGCTGGCGCTCGTCCATCTGCCCGTGGGCGACCTCGACGCGCGCGTCGGGGACCATCTCGGCGATCCCGGCAGCGACCCGGTCGATCGTGCTGACCTGGTTGTGGACGTAGAACACCTGGCCGTCGCGCAGCAGCTCACGGCGGATCGCCAGCGCGACCTGCGCCTCGTCGTAGGGCTGGACGACGGTGAGCACCGGCTGGCGGTCCTCCGGCGGGGTCTCGATCACCGACAGGTCGCGGATCCCGGAGACGGCCATCTCCAGGGTCCGCGGGATCGGGGTGGCCGACATCGACAGCACGTCCACGGAGGTCCGCAGCTCCTTGAGCCGCTCCTTCTGGGACACCCCGAACCGCTGCTCCTCGTCGACGATCACCAGACCCAGGTCCTTCCAGGCGACCCGCTTGGCCAGGAGCGCGTGGGTGCCGATGACGATGTCGACGGTGCCGGCCGCGAGCCCGTCGAGCACGCGGCGGCGGTCCCGGTCGCTGACGAAGCGCGACAGCTCCTCGATCTCGACGGGGAACCCGGAGAACCGCTCACGGAAGGTCTCGAGGTGCTGCTGTGCCAGGATCGTCGTGGGCACCAGCACCGCGACCTGCTTGCCGTCGAACACGGCCTTGCCGGCCGCGCGGATCGCCACCTCGGTCTTGCCGAACCCGACGTCCCCGGCGAGCAGCCGGTCCATCGGCAGCGGCGCCTCCATGTCGCGCTTGATCTCGTCGGCGACCGTGAGCTGGTCGGAGGTCTCGACGTGCACGAAGGCATCCTCGAGCTCGGCCTGCATCGTGCCGTCGGGCGTGAAGCCGTGACCGGCGGCGTGCATCCGCGCCGTGTACAGCCGGATCAGGTCCGCGGCGATGTCGCGCACGGCCTTGCGGACCCGGTTCTTGGCCCGCTCCCACTGCGCCCCGCCGAGGCTCATCACGGAGGGGGACTCGCCACCCTGGTACCGGGTGATCGCGTCGACCTGGTCCGACGGCACGTACAGGGTGTCCCCGTCGGCGTACTCCAGCGAGACGTAGTCGCGCTTGGCCGTCCGCCCGTCGAGCCCGGGGAACTCTCGGGTGATCATGCCGCGGTACCGGCCGACGCCGTGGGTGCGGTGGACGACCGGGTCACCGAGCTCGAGTTGCAGGACGGCGTCGGCGGCGGTGGTCCGGGTCCCGAGCCGCCGGCCGGCGCGGCGGCGCCGCGGTCCGAACACGTCCCAGGTCCCGAGCGCCGCCAGCCCGAGCTGCTCGGCGAGGAACCCCGTGCGCAGCCGGCTGACACTGATCTCGACCCGCGCCCCCACGGCCTGGACGTCGAGGTGGTGGGCCACCACCGCGGGGACCCCCTGTTCGGCGAGCACGTCGGCCACCCGGCGGGCAGGGCCGTCGGCGTCGACGGAGACGACGACGCGGTGGCCCTCGCGGAGCAGTCCCCGCAGCCGCTCGCTCAGGGTCACGATGTCGCCCTTGAAGGACGGCCACGGGGCGGCGTCCAGTCGGCCGAGCCGGGCACCGTCGCCGGCGAAGGGCGCCAGCCGCCACCTCCGCGACGGTCCCCGGTCGAGCAGCTCCCCCGGCCGGGCGAACCCGCTGTCGGCACCGCGGTCGGGCTGGTCGGTGTCTGCCACCTCCCCGGCCCCCGGCGCCACGCCGACGCTGGCAGCGGTCCGCCAGGCGGTCTCCGCCAGCACCGCCGCCTCCTCGCGGAGCTTGCCGGCCCGTTCCTCCAGCAGCAGCGGATCGACCAGCGCGAGGCCGGCCGTCGCGGGCAGGAAGTCCACCAGCAGCGCCGGTTCCGGGGTCAGCACGAGCGCCAGGGACTCGACCCCCTCGAAGCTCTGCCCGTCGGCGAGCCGGTCCAGCTCGGTCGCCAGCTGGGGGAAGGTCCGCACCGCCTGGCGGGCCCGATCACGCAGCTCGTCGTCGAGGACGAGCTCGCGGGCCGCGTCGATCACCACCTCGTCCACGGGACCCGTGGACCGCTGATCCCCGACCGAGAAGCTGCGCAACGACTCGACGTCCTCGCCCCAGAACTCGATGCGCACGGCGTGCTCCCCCGCCGTCGGGAACACGTCGACGATCCCACCCCGCACGGCGAACTCGCCCCGGGCCTGCACCTGCGGGCTGCGGCTGTAGCCCAGCGCCGACAGGCCCTCCACCAGCGCGTCGAACCCGGACCACCTCGCCGTCAGGACGATCGGCCGCTGGCGTCCGAGCCGCGGATCCATCGGCTGCAGGGCGGCACGGACCGGCGCGACCACGGCCAGCAGCGGCGCGTCGTGCGCCTCGGGGTGCAGCAGCCGGTCGAGCACCGCGAGCCGGCGGCCGACGGTGCGCGGCTGGGGCGACAGCCGCTCGTGGGGCAGAGTCTCCCAGGCGGGGAACAGCGCCACGCGATCGTCACCGAGGTAGGCCGCCAGCCCGTCGGTGACGGCCTCGGCGTCGGAGGTCCGGGACACCAGCACGAGCAGCGGCGACGCACGCTCGGCGAGCAGGCTGAGGACGTAGGGGCGGACCGCCGGGGCACACACGACGTCCTCGGCCAGCAGGTCATCGCTCCAGACGTCCCGGCCCGACCGCAGGGCAGCCGCCAGCGGCCCGGCGGCGATCCCGGGATCGAGGACGTCGTCGACGGAGCGCGGTGGCGCGCCCGCGGGGACGTCGGTCACCGTGGCTTGGGGCGCTTGCGTCCCATGACGGCCATCGGATCGATGCCCTTGGGCACGGGGGCGCCCGGGTCGAGGGGCTTGAGCTTGCGCTCGAGCTTGGGGACCTCGTTCTTGCGCAGCTTGCGCGGCAGCTTCGTGACCCGCCCCTGCAGCTTCTTGATCGGGACCTGCCCGTCCGCGTCGCCGACGATGATGGTGGTGATCGGTACGTCACCCGACACGCGCTTGAGGCGCTTGCGCTCCTTCGCGAGCAGCCCCTTGACACGCTGGCCGGACCCCTCCCCGACCAGCACGATCCCGCAGCGGCCCACCACCCGGTGAACCATGTCCTGCTTCGCGTTGACGGCCACCGCCGGGGTGACAAAGAACTGCCCGCGCATCACGTTGAGCACCGCGGCGGCTGCGCCCGTCTGCCCCTCGATCGCCGCGTACTGCGCCTTCTGGGCGCGGCGGTTGAACACGATCAGCGCGCCGAGCAGCCCGAACATCAACGCGAACAGCGGCATCGCCCAGATGCCCGGGATCAGGAACCCGAAGCCCACGCCGAGCAGGATCCCGGCGGTGCCGCCGAGCAGGATCAGCGGGACGGCCTTGCTGTCGACCTGGCGCAGGTGGGTGAACACCTCGCGGATCTGGCGCATCCGTTCCTTCACGCTGGTTCCTCCCTGGGTGCGGCGCCGCGGGCTCGCGGGCACGATGGTCGCACACCGGCGGTCGTGGGGTCAGCCGCTGGCGTGGAAGCGGTTCTGGGTCGGTTCGAGCCCGTCGGTGACGAGCGAGGCGATCGCATCGGCCGCCTGTTCGAGCGTGACGTCGATCACCTCGCGCTCGGCGGGTGGGAAGCGGCGGAGCACGTAGTCGCGTCCAGGCATGCGTCCCGGCGGCCGCCCGATCCCGATCCGGACCCGGAGGTAGTCGGGGCTGCCGAGGGCACGCTCGACATCCCGGAGCCCCTTGTGGCCGGCGGTGCCACCGCCCCGCTTGACCTTGAGCGCGCCGACGGGCAGGTCCAGGTCGTCGTGACAGACGATCACCCGCTCGAGCGGGACCTTGAACCAGCTCGCGGTCGCCTGGACGGGCCCGCCGGACCGGTTCATGTACGACGACGGGATCGTGGCGACGACCCGGTGAGCGTCGAGCCGCAGCTCGGCGACCTCGGCGCGGGTGCGGCGGTTGCGGGACAGCTCGGCGTGCTCGCGGGCGACCAGCGTGCGCACGGCGTCGGCCCCGACGTTGTGCCGGGTGCCGCCGTACTCGGCCTCCGGGTTGCCGAGGCCGACGACGAGCCAACGGTCGTCGGCCACGCCGCGCCCTTCCTCCACGCCGATCCGTCCGACGGGGGACGCCTAGGACTGCTCAGCGGTGTCCTCGGCCTCCTCACCGGCCGCCTCCGCCTCCTCGGCCTCCTCGGCCTCCTCGCCGACCAGCTCGGGCTCCTCCGCCTCGATGCCGGCGGCCTCCTCGAGGGACTCGAGCTCGGCCTCGGAGATCGGCGCGTTGATCGTCACGACGGTGCGGTCGAGGTCGATGTCGAGGTCCGCGTCCTCGGGCAGCTGGCTGGCGAGGTCCTCGACGCGGAGCACGTCGCCGATCGCCATGCCTTCGAGGGACAGTTCGAAGGCGTTCGGCGTCTCCAGCGGCTTGACCATGATCGGGACCGTGTAGAGGATCTGGTTGACGACCCCGCCGTCGCCGGCGGTCTCCTCCTCGTCGGTGAGGTGGACCGGGACCTCGACGGAGATCGGCACGTTGCGGTCGACGGTGATCAGGTCGACGTGCAGGTAGTCGCCACGGACCGGGTGGGACTGCAGGTCACGGGCGATCGCGAGGTGGGTGTCGCCGTCGAGGTCGAGGCGGATCAGCACGTTGCGGCCCGCGCCGGTGTGGAGGGTGTGGTACAGCTCGAGCACGTCGACGCTGACCGGGGTGGGCTCGACCTCGTAGCCGTAGACGATCGCGGGGATGCGACCGGTTCGGCGCAGGCGGCTGGCCGCACCCTTGCCGGTCTCCTCACGGCGGGTGACGGAGAGGGGGATCTGCTTGGTGGCCACGGTCTGGCTCCTACGACGTTGGGCCCCGACGCGGGTCGGTCACCGAGGTGGCGGCGAGGTGGCACGCGGGGTCGCGATCGGCCATGTCCGAGGCGGACCTGCACGAAGCCGGACCGACGGGAGGACCCGACGGGCGGTCCGGTGGCCGAACGCATAGGCAGCCCGCGAGCGACGCGGGCTGTGCCCCTACGATACCGGCGCACGCCCCGGGGCGGCAACCGGCCTCGCCGCTCAGACGTTCTCGCCCTGGAAGATCTCCGACACCGAGGTGTCCTCGAACACCGCCCGGAGCGCCGACGCGAGGATCGGCGCGATCGACAGGACCACGAGCTTGTCGAAGCGCCGCTCGGGCGGGATCGGGATCGTGTTGGTGACCACCACCGACTCGATCGGGGACGCCTCCAGCCGTTCGGCCGCCGGTCCCGAGAAGATCGGATGGGTCGCCAGCGCGATCACCCGGGCGGCGCCACGCTCCTTGAGCAACTCGGCCGCCCCGCAGATCGTGCCGGCGGTGTCGATCATGTCGTCGACCAGCACGGCGGTCTTGCCCTCGACGTCACCGATCACGTCCAGGGTCGCCGACACGTTGTGCTCGCCCGGATCACGGCGCTTGTGCAGGATCGCGATGGACGCCCCGAGGTGGCCCGCGAACTTCTCGGTGAGCCGCACCCGACCGGCGTCCGGGGAGACGATCACCCGGTCGTCGGCGGCGGTGTGGTGTCGGACCCAGTCGACGAGCAGCGGCAACGCCGTGAGCGCGTCGAACGGGTCGTGGAAGAACCCCTGGATCTGGCCGGTGTGCAGATCCACGGACATGATCCGGTCGACGCCGACCGACTCGTACATGTCCGCGATCATCCGCGCCCCGATCGACTCTCGCGACAGCGCCTTCTTGTCGGAGCGGCTGTAGGGGTAGTAGGGGATCACCGCGACGGTGCGCTTGGCGGACGCCCGCTTGAGCGCGTCGAGCATGATCAGCTGCTCGAGGATGTAGTCGTTGATGCTCTTGCCGCCGGGGACCGACAGGTGCGACTGCAGCACGAACACGTCGGCGCCACGCACCGACTCCCCGAACCGGCAGTACAGCTCGCCGTTGGCGAACTGGGAGACCTTCGCCTCCCCGACACGCATGCCCAGGTGGTCCGCCACCTCGCGCGCGAGCTCCGGGTACGCCGACCCGGAGAAGATCATCATCCGCTTCTTGGTGACGACTTCCATCGCACATCCCGCGGGCCGGTGGCAGGGAGTCAGACCGTAGCGTCCGGCCCGCCGGGGTGCACCTTGCGGCCCGGCGCTGCAGGCCCGGTGGCAGCCTCAGCCGCCCTCACGGCGGCGCCGGGCCCACCCCTCCTTCACGGTCTGCCGGGCGCGGGCGATCGCCAGGGCATCGGGCGGCACGTCCTCGGTGATGGTCGACCCCGCTGCCGTGTAGGCGTGCTCCCCGATCGTGACCGGCGCGACCAGCATCGTGTCGCACCCGACGAAGGCGCCATCCTCGATCGTGGTGTGATGCTTGTCCCGCCCGTCGTAGTTCACCGTGATCACCCCGCAGGCGAGGTTGACCTCGCGGCCCACGGTCGCGTCGCCGACGTACGCCAGGTGCGGGAGCTTCGAGCGCTCGCCGACCGTGACGTTCTTGGTCTCCACGTACGCGCCGACCTTGCTGGCGTGCCCGAGGCGGGTCCCCGCCCGCAGGTGTGCGAAGGGTCCGACCGTCGCGGCGTCGCCGATCGCCGCCTCGGTGCCGCGCGTGGAGTGGACGGTCGCGCCTACCCCGACGGTGCAGGCGGTCAGGTGGGTGTTCGGCCCGACCACCGCCCCCTCGCCGATCCGGGTGCCCTGCTCGAGGATCGTGCCCGGCAGCAGGGTCGCGTCCCGTGCCACCTCGACGTCGACGTCGAGGTAGGTGGTCGCCGGGTCGACGACGGTGACCCCCACCTCCCGCATCAGATGATCGAGGTGGCGCCGCCGCAGCTCCGCGGCCGCGTCGGCGAGCTGCGCCCGGTCGTTCACCCCGGCGACGGCGCGCTCCGGGGCGTCGACGGGGACCACCCGGTGTCCGTCCCCGCGCAGGATCGCCACCACGTCGGTGAGGTAGAGCTCGCCCTGCGCGTTGTCGTCGTCGAGGCGACCCAGAGCCGCGGTCAGCAGCGCCCGGGAGGCCAGGTACATCCCCGCGTTGGCCTCAGACACCGCCCGCTCCTCCGGCGTCGCGTCCCCGTGCTCGACGACACGGTCGACGCCACCGTCGTCCCCCCGGATCACCCGGCCGTACCCGGTCGGGTCGGTGAGCTGCATCGTCAGCATCGCGGCAGGATCGGTCTCGGTCGCGGCGAACAACCCGGCGAGCACCTCCGGGGTCAACAGGGGCGTGTCCCCGGGAAGGACCAGCACGCGCCGGATGCCGTCCGTGAGGGCCGGCATCGCCTGCTGCACCGCGTGGCCGGTGCCGCGCTGGTCGTGCTGGACCACGGTGGTGGCGTCCAGCCCGGCGGCGTCGACCTCGGCGGTGACCTGCTCGGCCTGGTGGCCGACAACCACCACCACCTGCCCCACCCCGAGCGGCCGCACCGCCTCCAGCACGTGGCGGAGCAGCGTGCGGCCGGCCGCACGGTGGAGCACCTTGGCGGTGTCGGAGCGGAACCGGGTGCCCTGACCAGCGGCCAGGATCACAGCGGCGACGTCGGGGGCGGCGGGGGCTTCGGTCACGGTGCACCTCCTGGTCGAGACGCACCGTAGACCGAGGACCCCCGCCGGCGTCAGCGCTGTGCGCGGTTGACGGCGCTGATGATCGCCCGCAGCGACGCGGTCACGATGTTCGGGTCGATCCCGACGCCCCACAGGGTGCGGCCACCGATCTCGCACTCGATGTACGCGGCGGCGGTGGCGTCCCGTCCGGAGGACAGGGCGTGTTCCGCGTAGTCGAGGACCTTGACCTCGACCCCGCGGGACGACAGAGCGTCGCAGAACCCCGCGATCGGCCCGTTGCCCTCACCGTGCACCGTCACCGGGCGACCGTCGTCGACGAGGTCCGCGGACAGACGATCGACCCCGTCGGCGGTGGACTCGTGGCGGCTGGCGGTGAACCGGAACCGGCCCCAGTCGCCCTCCGCCGACGGCAGGTACTCGTCGGCGAAGATCGCCCACATCGCGTCGGCCGTGACCTCCCCGCCCACGGTGTCGGTCCGCGCCTGCACGACGTGGCTGAACTCGATCTGCAGGCGCCGCGGCAGGTCGAGGTGGTGCTCGTTCTTCATGATGTACGACACGCCGCCCTTGCCGGACTGCGAGTTGACCCGGATCACCGCCTCGTAGGTGCGGCCGACGTCCTTGGGGTCGATCGGCAGGTAGGGCACGTCCCAGGTGTGCTCGCGGACGGGCACCCCGGCCTCCTCGGCGTCGCGCTCGAGGGCCTCCAGCCCCTTCTTGATCGCGTCCTGGTGGCTGCCGGAGAAGGCGGTGTACACCAGGTCACCGCCCCACGGGTGGCGCTCGTGCACGGGCAGCTGGTTGCAGTGCTCGACGGTGCGACGGACCGCATCGAGGTCGGACAGGTCCAGCATCGGGTCGATGCCCTGGCTGAACAGGTTCATCGCGAGGGTGACCGTGTCCACGTTGCCGGTCCGCTCCCCGTTGCCGAACAGGCAGCCCTCGACCCGGTCGGCGCCGGCCATCAGGCCCAGCTCGGCGGCCGCGACCGCCGTCCCACGGTCGTTGTGGGGGTGCAGCGACAGGACGAGCGCATCGCGGTCCGGCAGGTGGCGGTGCATCCACTCGATCGAGTCGGCGTAGACGTTGGGGGTAGCCATCTCCACCGTGGCCGGCAGGTTGATCACGATCGGGCGGTCCGTCGACGGCTCGATCACGTCCATCACCGCGGCGCAGACGTCCACGGCGAACGCGAGTTCGGTCCCCGTGTACGACTCCGGCGAGTACTGCCAGTGGATGTCGGTGCCGGGGGTGATCACATCGGCGTACTTCCTCGCCATCCGCGCGCCGTTCACGGCGATGTCGCGGATCCCGGCCTCGTCGAGGCCGAACACGACCCGCCTCTGGGTCACCGAGGTCGAGTTGTAGAAGTGCACCATGGCACGGTCGGCGCCGACCAGTGACTCGAAGGTGCGCGCGATCAGCTCGTCACGGCACTGGGTCAGCACCTGGATGATCACGTCGTCGGGGATCAGGTCCCGTTCGATCAGGGTGCGCACGAAGTCGAAGTCGGTCTGGCTGGCGGCCGGGAACCCGACCTCGATCTCCTTGAACCCGAGGTCCACCAGCAGCTGGAACATGGTCAGCTTGCGGGAGGTGTCCATCGGGTCGATCAGGGCCTGGTTGCCGTCGCGCAGGTCGACAGCGGCCCAGCGCGGTGCCGCCTCGATACGGCGTGTCGGCCAGGTACGGTCCGGCAGATCCACCACGATCTGCTCGTGGTAGGGCCGGTAGCGGTGGATGGGCATCCCCGACGGCTGCTGCGTCGGCGCCCAGGGGACAACGGTCGTCGGCTCGCTCACGTCGCGGGCTCCTCGGTTCGTCGATCAGGTGGCGCGACCGGCAACGCGGAACCTCCGCGGCGAGGTGGCCGGCCTTACCCGACCTCGCCGCGGCGACGAAGGAGCAGCAGTTCGACGTACCGCATGGCCGGGAGCATACGCATCCGAGGCGCCCGCGTCACCTCGGCTCGCCCGGATCCGATCCCACGACCGTCAGGTACCTCGAGCTGCGCCGAACCTCGGTGCCTGACGGGAGGACGCTGTCTGGGGCGGGGACATCAACCGTGGATGCGCTCAGATTTCGCTTCCAGTCGGCACAGCAGCCTGAGGTGTGGCGGAGTGTCCGGGCTGTCGGCTCGCTCAACGAAGACCTGGACGGGACCGCGCGCTTGATAGTCGCGCACGAGGTCCAGGAGGTAGTCCGCGACCCACCCGACCGGCTCTCCCGTGGTGTTGTCGAGCAGGAGTGCGTCCGGGTTCACGGGGTTGTCCGGCTCTGGCCGCAGGAGCAGTTCGTCACCAGGCGCGAGATGCGAGATCCTCTCGCCCGCCGACTCGAGATGCCGCGTTCGTGACGCGAGGAACAGCAGCACCTGACGACCGTCCGGTTCGGTCCGTGGCTCCGGGACGATGTGAACCGTGTCGGTCGCTCGCGTACCGCCGGAACGCGCGAGCAGCTCGACGGGCGCCTGTTCGTCGTCCGTGATGTCGAGCGCGTCGAGGTACGACCCGTACTCCGGGCGCCGCGGGGACAGCACTCGGTTGGTGAAGAACGGGAAGAGCTGATCGAAGCGGTACCGGTGGTGGAGATCCGGAAAGGCCGCAAAGCCGTCGAAGCCGGGGACCTGCTCAGCATCCGGCTCGTACTCGAACACGTACTGACCGTCGGCTTGGACGTCGAGGTGGGCAACGTGCACGAACTGTCGGGTCTCGGGGTTCTGCCAGACCACGAAGAGACGCCGCGTTCGCCGATCGGCGCGAACGCGGCCATCGACCTGGTCAACGAGACCGGTGGGCATCGAGAAGCCTTTCGCGGTTGAGGCGCCACCTCGAACGCGAAGTTTCGGGCCGCGTGTGACAGCCATGATGTCATGCCTTCCTACGACGTGGTTGCTACGGCCTCGCCGTACCCAGACATCGACCCCGTGACCGGTGACCTGCTCCAGGCATCGCAGGCGCTTCTCGTCTGGTCCCTGAAACCCCAGGCAGGTCCCCTGAACGAACGTCGGGGCCAGCCAGCGCTCGGATCCTCTCGTGAGCGCACCCCAGTTCTCCTGATGCCGGTCCGTGTTCGCGATGAGCGCATCCAGGGTGAGGATGCCCGCGAAGAGGTCGGTCGCCGTGCTCGAGCTTGTCAGCGAGACGTCGGGCGCGCTCGTCTTGAAGCAGGGACCGGGAGAGGATGCCGTCCATCCCCGACCAGCCCGCCATCCGCACTTGGGCCGCGGGCACACTGAGGTGGGTCGCGATCTCTGTAGCGAGCCACTCGCGTCGCCGCCACGCCGGGCGTGAGCCTTGCCAGCGCCATCCGCGCTCGTAGCGGGAGAGCACCCTACGAGAGGCAGCGAGGCGAACGGTGGAACCGGCGGGAAGCGTCGACGCGACCTGGTTGCTGCCGTCAGGCTGCCGAGCGTCTCGTTGCCAGATCGTTGCCGCGGCGACCCCGCACTGACCGAGATCTGGCTCGTAGGGGCCTCTAGCGGCCGATCTGGGTGGCTGGGGGGCAGGGGATCGAACCCTGGATTCCGGCTCCAAAGGCCGGCGTGTTGCCGGTTACACCACCCCCCATCGGCGCGACGCGCCGGCTGCGGAGGGTAACGCAGGCCCAGGTGGCGCCGGCCGTCGCACCCGCGCCACCGTCAGGGCTCGACCACCTCGGGGCCGCCGGCCGGGGACAACGCCACCTCGACGCGCTCGAACCGGTCCCGCACCCGGTCAGCCAGCGCGACGGCCTCCTGTGGGGACGCGGCCAGCCCGACCACCGTCGGTCCCGAGCCGCTGACGATCGCGCCGAGCGCCCCGGCCTCGAGCAGCGCGTCGCGCCGCCCACGGAGCTCGGGTCGCAGGTGACAGGCGGCCACCTCGAGGTCGTTGTGCAGCGCGGCGCCGAGGGCCTCGGCGTCGCCGGTGCGCAGCGCCTGGAGCACCGCGTCGGGCTCGGCATCGCTGGTGTGACCGAGCTCGTCGTAGGCCCGGTACACGTCCGCGGTGGACAGCGGCTCGTCGCTGATCCCGACCACCCATGCGTAGGTACCGCGTGCGAGCACCTGCGCGGTCGCGGTCCCGGTCCCCGTCGCCAGCGCGGTGCCACCCGTGACACAGAAGGGGACGTCGGACCCCAGCTCCGCCGCCAGCTCCCGTAGCTCGGAACGGCCCAGGTCGACGTCCCACAGGTGGTTGAGCGCCACCAGGACCGCCGCCGCGTCGGCCGACCCGCCGGCCATCCCCGCCGCGACGGGGATCCGCTTGGTCAGGTGCAGCCGCGTGATCGGCACCTCGGTGGTGTGCCCGTCGCCGACCGCCCTGCCGACACCGGTCGCCTCCATCAGCCGCCGCGCGGCACGGACGGCGAGGTTCTCCGCGTCGTCCAGGGGCACCCCATCGGTGCCGTCGTGGGAGAAGGCCAGCTCCATGAACCGCCGCGTCGCGGGGTGGACCCCCTCAGGACGATCCAGCACCGCCCGGACCGTGTCGTAGATCGAGAGGGTCTGCAGGACGGTGACGAGCTCGTGGTACCCGTCGTCGCGACGTCCACGGATCGCGAGGAACAGGTTCACCTTCGAGGGGACGCGCACGCGCACGCAGGTCGGCTCACCGCCTGCCATCCCGTACACGGTTCCCCCTCCCCCGACGCGGTCGGGCTCGGCGACGTCCACGCGCGCAGCGGGGACGGTCGACCTGTCCGGGGAACGTTCGGCCTCCCACCGAGCGCACCCGTGACGTGCCGCGCCGTGGCTGCCACGACCCCTCCATCCTACGGGGCCGACGCGGGGGCTCCTGACTCGGGTGCCGACCAGCGGTCACGCGCTCGCGTGGAGCCGTGCGGCCAGCAGCCGGAAGGTGTCGGTCGGCACGGTCTCGGCCCGGGCCCCGAGGTCGATCCCCACCGCCTGTGCCGCCGCCTCGACCTGCTCCTTCGAACCCGCACCGCGGAGGGTGTTGCGCAGGGTCTTGCGGCGCTGCGCGAAGGCGCCCTCCACCACACGGGCCACGGTCGCGAACTCCTGCGCCGACGGCGCCTCACTCCGGCGCCGGATCCGCACCATCACGCTGTCGACGTTGGGGACGGGCAGGAACACCGTCCGCGGGATCGTGAACACCACCTCGACGTGGGCGAGCAGCTGGAGCTTCACGCTGATCGCCGCCCGGAGCGGGTCCCCCGGGACGGCGCACCAGCGCTGCCCGACCTCACGCTGGACCATCACGAAGGCGTCCTCGATCGTCGGATCCGCCAGGGCGTGCATCACCAGGGGGGTGGCGAGGTTGTACGGCAGGTTCGCGACCAGCCGCGCCGATCCGGTCCCGACGAGGGCACCGAGGTCGCAACGCAGGGCATCGGCGTGGACCACCTCGACGTCCTGGCGGTCACCGAGCCGGTCGCGCAGCACCGCCACGAGGCCGGCGTCGATCTCGATCGCGACGACCCGCCGGACCGCGTCCGCCAGCGGCAGCGTCAACGAACCGAGTCCCGGACCGATCTCCACCACGGTGTCGTCGTCGCGCAGCGCGGCCGCCCCGATGATCCGCCGGACCGTGTTCGGGTCGATGACGAAGTTCTGGCCCGCGGCACGCCGGGGCGCGAGGCCGTGCTCGGCCAACAGGCGACGCGCCTCGGTCGGGGTCAGCAGGGTGGCGATGGCAGGTCCTCACGTCGTGACCGCGCCACCGAGCCTACGGAGCGGTCACCGTGAGCTTCGCCTGGCCCGCGCGGACCAGGCCGCCGAACCGTACGGACGCTCAGCTGAGGCCGAGGAGCCGCGAGCAGGCCGGCCACTGGTTGCCCCACGTCGCCCACGGCTTCGCGAGCAGACGCTGCGCGCGGTAGATCTGCTCGGCGCGGGATGCCTCGTGGGGCATGCCCGTCCCGCCGACGGATCGCCAGGTCTCCGGGTGGAACTGCAGCCCGCCGTAGTACATCCCGTTGCGGGAGATGCGGGTCCAGTCGCCGTTGGCCTCGCACTGCGCCAGGCGGTTCCACACCGGGTCGTCCGCGGACGGCACGCCGCTCGGCACGCTCCCGGAGGACGGCGGCGGAGGCGGCGGGGGCACGCGCGTGCCGACCAGCACGACCCGCGGCGAGGGCACCTCGACGATGGTGTCGGAGACGAGGAACCGTTCGACCAACTCGCCGTCGACGTACTTGCGCACGTGGACCTCCTCGCGCAGGCCGTCGGCGCCCTCGTCCGCAACCCGGGTGGTCCCGCGGTCGAGCTCGCTGGTCTCACGTCGTTCCTCACCGCGCTCGAGCACGTGCTCCTCGACCTCGGAGACGTACTCGACGCGCTCGATCACGATCTCGTCCACGACCAGCAGCGGCGCGTCGGTCGGGACGCTGATCCGGTCGAAGAGGCCGAGGTCGATGTCGTGCTCGGCGAGCAGGGCGTCGACGTCCCGGACGAGGCTGACGAGCTCGAACTGCTCGCCGTCGAGCTCGACGGTGACCTCCTGCGGGGTCCACACCTGGATGAGGTCGCCCTGCTCGACCTCGGCGGTCCAACCCGGTACGACCTCGGCACCCTCGTCGCGCAGGTGGTCGAGCCCGGCTTCGGTGAGGGCACCGGCGACCGATCCAACCGGTGCGACCACGCGGTGGGTGAACAGCCCGTCGACCACGATGTCCACCGCGGTGGCCCGGGCGATCTCGATCGCCATTCCCTCCTGGAGGGAGGCGTCGAGGTCGTGGCTGAGCTCGTCACCGTGCCGCACGTCGACGTCGAGGACGTCGAGGACGTCCGCGACCGTCGCGGCGTAGGTGCGCAGGGTGACGACCTCGCCGTCCACGCTGATCTCGACCCGGTTGGACCAGGCGATCAGGGGGAGGGCGAGCAGCCCGATCAGCAGCAGGCTGAGGGATGAACGCAGGCGGGAAGGCAGGCCGGAACGGCCGGAAGAGGTGGGGAACATGTCGCCGAAGATAGGCGGTCACCCGACCACGTGCCCGTGGTCATTCGTACATCCGGGGTCAGGCAGCGCCGACGTTCGGGAACGCGAACGCCCGCTGAGCGTTGCGCAGCACCGCTTCCGCGACGTCCTCGGGCTCCCGTCCCTGCACCTCGGCCAACGTGCGCAGGGCGAACGACACGTAGGACGGGTCGTTGGGCTTGCCCCGATGGGGGTGCGGCGTGAGGAAGGGCGAGTCCGTCTCCGTCAGCAGCAGTCCGAGCGGCACCGCAGCGGCCGCCTCACGCAGCGGTGCGGCGTTGTGGAAGGTGACGTTGCCGGCGAAGGACATGAACCATCCCGCGCGGGCGCACCTTTCGACCACCTCGACGTCGCCGGAGAAGCAGTGCATCACGACCCGCTCCGGCGGCCCCTGGTCCTCCAGGATCGCGAGACAGTCGGGCCACGCGTCCCGGCAGTGGATCACCAGCGCGCGGTCGTGCCGCTTCGCGAGCTCGATGTGGGCCCGGAAGCTCGCCTCCTGCTGCTGCGGCGTGGTGTGGTCGCGGTAGCGATCCAGCCCGGTCTCGCCCACGGCGACGGTGACGTCCTCCTTCGCGAGGCGCTCGATCACCTCCAGCACGCTCGGCGTCGCCTCCATCGCGTCGTTCGGGTGCACCCCGACCGCCGCCCACACGCCGTCGAACCGGCGCGCGGTCGCGACCGCCTGGGTGGACGACGCCATGTCGGTGCCGACGGTGACCATCGTGGTCACCCCGGCCGCGCGCGCACGCTCGACCTGAGCGGCCACGGACAGGTCCTGGTGATGGTCGAGGTGGCAGTGGGTATCCACGTACTGCACGACAGCGATCACCCCCGTCGGGATCGGGTTGCGGCGGCGCGTGGATGCGGCAGACCGAGCACGGACACCGACGGTACGGGGCTCGGGGACGTGGAGGCCGGTCACGCGGACGGCCCACCGCGGGGGGTGGGCCGTGCGTGACAGCCTAGCACACCGCTCACCACGACGTCAGCGCAGGGTGCTCCCCCAGCGGATCGGCACGTCCAGCGGCGTGAGCGTCCCGTCGGGAGCGACCGCCCAGGCCACGCCGGCCTCGGACCCACCGACGACCACGCCGTCGCCGGCCGGTGCCAGCCACAGCGCCGCCGCCCGGGCGTCCGGCTGCAGGTCGTCCGGCAGGGCGGTGCTCACCGCCGTGCCGTAGGGGTCGGTGACGAGCACCGCACCGACGTCGGTCAGGCGCACCATGAACCGCACCACGACGTCGTCGGTCACGCCGGCGAGCGCCGCCGTGACGCCGTCGACCGGCGGTCCCGGCTCGGCGGTGACGCTCGGTGCACCCGCCGGCTGCGACCAGGCACCGTCGGCCTGCCGCAGCAGCGGGATCGTGTACCACCCGGTGGTCAGGTCGTCGCGGACCGCTCGGATCTCGGTCATCCCCTCGACCGTGGACACCGAGCCGACCCACTCCTGCAGGTGCAGTGGCACGCCGGCGGGCAGTTCCAGCGTGAACGCGGTGTTGTCGGTGGCGGGGTCGCCGGTGCCGGGACCGTCGTCCCAACCGACCACGCGGAGCGTGGCGTCACCACCGACCTGGTCGATCCACGCCACCGCCGACCCGTCGGGCGCCCACACCGGCACGGACAGGCTCGCGGTGGTCGATGCCGCCGCAGCCGGGGCGTAGGCGCCCTCGAAGGCCGTGTGTGCCACCACCACCTCGCCGTCGACGAGGCGGGTCCAGCGCAGGTCGTGGAACCCCTCGGCGGTCGTGGTGGTCACGACCGTCAGGTCGTCCAGGGTCGAGCCGGGACGCACGGCGACGTGCACGAAGGTGGACTCCCCCTCCTCCGGGAGGGTCACCAGGGTGCGCACCTCCTGGGCGGTCACGACCGACAGGTCGCGGTCGTGCACCACGATCAGCGGCTCGGCCGGGACGTCGACCTCCACCTCCTCGACCGGGGGCGGCGTGATCGGCTCGATGTCGGGCAGGCTGATCGTCCCGGTCAGGAGCCCTGGCACCACGAGCACCGCCGCCAGCGCCGCCGCACCGGCCAGCGCCCACGCGGTGACCCGCACGCGGCGCCGCCGCGTGATGCGTCGATCGACCGCGTCCCACAGGTCGGGCGTGGGCTCCACGTCGGTCGCACGCGCCTGCAGGCTGTCGCGGACCCGCTGTTCGATCCGGGTCATCGTGACCCACCTCCTCGTCCCGCGTCCGCGGCCGGGTCGAGCATCCGCTCGAGCTTGGCGAGTCCCCGCGAGACCTGGGACTTCACCGTCCCGACCGAGCATCCGAGCAGCTGTGCGGTCTCCGCCTCCGAGAGGTCCTCGTAGTAGCGGAGCACGACGGCGTGCCGCTGCCGGTCCGGCAGCCGCGCCAGCGCGGCCCACACCTCGTCACGGTCGGCGGCGTCCTCGTCGACGAGACGCACGCCGCGGTCGTCGCCGGACCTGCGCGACGACTCCCGCCGTTCGAGGTAGCGCCGGCGCAGCTTCGAGTTGGCCTCGTTGGCGACGGCGCGACGCAGGTAGGCGCCGACGTCACGGACCTCACCGCGCTTCCAGCGCACGTACACCTTCGCGAACGCCTCGGCGGCGATGTCCTCGGCCTGGAACGCGTCGCTGGTCAACAGGTACGCGAGCCGCACCGCCTGGCGGTGGTGCGCGTTGAACACCGCGGCGAACGACCCTTCCTCGGTCGCTGCGCGGACCATCGCGAGCACATCGACTCCCATCCGTCCGTGAGCGGGGAGGCCGGCGATCTGCCGCGTCCGCGCTCCTCCACCCGTCCTGACGCACCACCGGCCGGTGAGGTTGCCTCGGGTTCCGATCCCGGACCACGGCACGGGCGTTCGTGGTCGGCTCACCGGTCGGCGTCGAGCACCGCCTGGTACACCTCCCGCTTCGGCACCTTCGCCGCCGTGGCCACCGCGGCGATCGCCTCCTTCTTGGTGGTCCCCGTCGCGACCAGCGCACGGACCCGGGCGACCAGGTCCTCCGGCGACGCCGAGGGAACCGGCTCCGACGCGCCGGCGATCACGACCGTCAGCTCGCCACGCAGCCCCTCCTCGGCGGCGGCCGCCAGCCCGTCGAGGGTGCCGCGCAGCACCTCCTCGTGCAGCTTGGTCAGCTCACGGCCGACCACCGCCCGCCGGTCGCCACCGAGGGACGCCGCCAGGTCGGCCAGGTCGGTGTCGGCCCGGTGCGGCGAGACGAACAGCACGATCGTCCGGCGCTCGTCGGACAGCTCGGCCAGCCGCTCGGTGCGCGCCCGCCCCTTGCGGGGCAGGAACCCCTCGAACACCACCCGATCGCTCGGCAGCCCCGACACCGCCAGGGCCGCCAGCAGGGCCGACGCCCCGGGCAGCGGCTCGACCCGCACCCCCGCCTCCGCGGCCGCGGCGATCAGCCGGTAGCCCGGATCGGAGACCACCGGCGTGCCGGCGTCGCAGACCAGGGCCACGTCCCGACCGTCGGCGAGCAGGTCGAGCACCTCGGCGATCCGGTCGGCCTCGTTGTGCTCGTGGAGGGACCGCTGCGGGACGGAGGCCCCGACGTGCTCGAGCAGCGTGCCGGTCCGGCGGGTGTCCTCCGCCAGCACCAGATCGACCGACCGCAGCGCCTCCGCGGCCCGGGGGGAGAGGTCGCCGAGGTTCCCGATCGGTGTGGCGACGACGAGCAGCCTGCCTGCCACCGCACCACCTCGCCGTCGCTGTGCCGGTCCCGGACCATCCAGCCTACGGCCCGCACCGACGTGGTCACCGCGCGGCCGTCACCACGTTCACCAGCGCGAGCGGGACTCCTCAGCGAACCCGAGCACCCCGTCCAGGGTCACCCGGCCGCCGTCGGGAGCCGGCGCGTGCCCGGACCAGCGCCCGAACACCTGGTGGACCTCGGTGCGCAACACCAGCGCCTCCGTGCGGGCGTGCCGGTCGTAGGTCGGGGCGAGGGTGACGTCCAGCGTCCCGTCGGGCGAGGTCACCCGCCACGGGGCCAGCGGGTCGTCCCAGTCGTACCGCCAGGTCAGCTCAGCGCCGAGCTTGCCCACCTCACCGTCGACGAGCACCCCGTTCTCGGTCGCGCCGGTGCCCTCGGTCCACCGCCCGCCGAACTGCAGACCGACGGTGCGGCCGTCGGTGGCCAGCCCGGCACCGCCGCCCCAGTTCCAGCGGGTGCGGTAGGGCCAGCGGCCCCGACCGACGTCCAGCACCCCCCACAGCTGGCCATGCTCGCCGCCGAGCTCGCGGGTGTCGTCGCCCACCGTGACCCGCGCGGTCGCCGGCCGCGCCTGGTGCTTCGAGGTGTACTGGAACCGGGTCCGGCTCCACGGGATCACGACGTTCACCGACCCGTGACCGGGCGGCAGCACCACCTCGGCGTCCAGCCGCCCCAGCCGCCCGTCACGCTCCCGCCAGCGCGCGGTCAGGGTGGTGCCGTCGGCGCCGTCCACCACCTCGACGCCGAGGTGGCGGCTGCGGAACGTGAGCGGCTCCGACCCCGGAACGTCCGGCAGGGCGACGCCGCGCGCGAGGGGCACCGTCACCTCCCGCCCGCCGGTCCGTCCGGTCGACGGTTCGCACCACCAGACGGCCACGATCCCGAGGTAGTCCACGTCGGCGTAGGTGAGCGCGACGACCAGGTCGTCGGCCAGCAGCGCCCAGTAGTCCCAGCGCTTGGTCCGCCCCCAGGCACCCGCGAGGTTGGCGCGGTGCAGCGGCCGACGCGACCACCCCACCGCGGCCGGGTTGAGGGTCCGCCCGTCCGGCCCGCAGAGGTCGACGGGGGAGGTCAGCTCCGGTTCGTGGGTGGTCATCGGTCGATGTCGCGCGTCGGGCCGGGGACCGCCTCGGCCTCGATCTCGACGAGCCAGCGCGGATCGACGAGGCCGGCGACCACCACCATCGTGGCAGCGGGCCGGACGTGGCCGACCGCCTGCGCGTGGGCCCGGCCGACCTCGTCGGCGACGGCGGCGTCCGTGAGGTACATGCGGGTCCGGACGACGTCGTCGAGGCTCACCCCCACCTGCGCGAGGGCGGCCGCGATGATCTCGAAGCACCGGGTGGCCTGCCGCTCGGCGGAGGGATCGCAGGAACCGTCCGGCCAGATCGGTCCCGACCCGGCCACGTGCACGGTCCCGCCCGCGCGGACCGCGCGGCTGAACCCGTAGGCGTCCTCGTACGGCGAGCCGGAACCCACCCGTGTCACGGCACCGTCATCAGCCATCGCTGCCTCCTCGACGTCGTCCGGTGGACGGCCGCGTCCGGTCCCGGTCCGCAAGCCGTCCACGCAGCGAGGCCGAGGCTACGCCTCGAGGTACGGGAGCAGCGCCTCGCGGTCCGCGCTGTCCACCTCGATGATCAGGCTGTGGTCCGACAGGTCCTCGCCCTGGTCGATCAGCGCCCGGACGTGATCCTCGGCGTAGGCCATCAGCGCCTCCGCCACCTCCTGCTCCGTGAGGTCACGACCGAGGTGCTCGGCGAGCTCCTCCACCGCCCTCGTGCTCGCACACGCCTCGATCTCGCCGAGGTGCAGCGTGCCGCGCTCCACGTCGGCGACCCGGCGCCAGGGGCTGCCACCGGCGCGGGCCAGGCGCCACCGCTCGAACCGGACCTCGTCACTCGTCATGGCGTTCCCCTCCGTTCGTCCACCTCCCACGCTACGAGCAGCTCGGGCCCCGCGGGAGGGCCCAACGTCCCGAGCCGCGTCGAGCCGGACGGACGGTTCGCGCGACGGGACCTTCGGCACTGCGCAGGTCGCCCGGCGCTCCCTACCGTCGGAGGTGGCGGGTGCCTGCGCCCCCGTCCCCGGAGTCGTGATCACGGCCGTGAGGAGGAGCCCGATGGCGACGCGTCACCCCATCCGACATGACCCGTCCCCCGACCTCGCCAGCCTGCGCGACGAGGTCGCCCGGGTCCTCCGGGAGCGCTTCGGCGGCACGGCCGAGGAGGCCCCGACCGAGGCCGGCGCCTGGTGCCCCGTCCTCGACATCGATGAGACCGACGAGCGGTTCGTGGTCCACGTGGAGCTGCCCGGCGTGCCGGTGGACGAGATCGACGTCGGGTTCGAGGACGGCGTCCTCACCGTCGGCGGTGAGCGCCGGTTCTACGCGGAGAAGGACACCGACGGCTTCCACCGGATCGAGCGTCGCTTCGGCGCGTTCCACCGGTCCCTGCGCTTCCGCGACGAGATCGACCCTGAGGGCGTGGAGGCACGGTACGACGGGGGGGTGCTGTCCATCACCCTGCCCAAGGTCACCGGCGCGACGCCACACCGCATCGAGGTCCGCAGGGAGTGAGCCGCGCGCCACGCCGCCGGCGACCGCCTGACCGGGCAGCGGTGGCGAGGCCCGCCGGCGCCACCCGCGGTGTCGCCGACGTCGAGGTCGACCCCGGTCGCGGCCTCGACGAGCAGGAGGCTGCACGGCGGCTGGCGTCCATCGGCCGCAACGAGCTCCCTCCACCCCGGCAGCGGCCGCTGCTGCTGCGCCTGCTCAACCAGCTCCGCGAGCCGATGAGCCTCCTGCTGATCGCCGCCGCGACGGTGTCCGGGGTCGCCCTCGGTGAGCGGCTCGACGCGATCGCGATCGGGGCGATCGTCGTGCTCAACGCGGTGATCGCGCTTGTCCAGGAGGGTCGCGCCGGACGTGCCCTCGCCGCCCTCGAGCAGCTCAGCACCCCCGACGCCACCGTCGTGCGCGAGGGGGTGACGCGCACGGTCCCGGCGGCCGAGGTCGTCCCCGGCGACATCGTCCGTGTCGCGGCGGGCGACCGGATCCCCGCCGACGCCCACCTCGTCGACGCGGTCACCCTGGAGATCGACGAGTCGATGCTGACCGGCGAGTCCGTGCCGGTCGCCAAGGCCGCAGGCGACGCCCGCCGGCACGATGAGGCGAGCACCTCGGCGGCGGATCGGGCGAGCCGGCTGCTGTGGGGCACCTTCGCCACGCGGGGGACGGGCACCGCGGTGGTCGTCGCCACGGCGGCGGCGACGGAACTCGGTCGCATCGCCGTGGGCCTGCAGGAACCGTCGCCACCGACCCCGCTCCAGCGGGAGCTCGGGCAGCTCAGTGCCCGGCTCGGGATCGCCGCGATCGTGATCGCTGCGGCGGTGTTCGGACTGACGCTGGCGCGCGTCGGCGTTTCCGTCGAGGGGGTCGAGCGGTCCTTCCTCTCGGCGGTGGCCCTGGCGGTGGCGGCGGTCCCCGAGGGCCTGCCGACGGTCACCCTGATCGCGCTGGCCTCCGGGGTGCGTCGCATGGCGGCGCATCGCGCGATCGTGCGCCGTCTCCCCGCGGTGGAGACCCTCGGGTCCGCCAGCGTGATCGTCACCGACAAGACCGGCACGATCACCGAGAACCGGATGACGGTGACCGCGGCCTGGTCGCTGGACGCCTCGGATCCGACGGCTCTGCCGCCCGCGGTAGCGGAGCGCGCCCGCACGATCGCGGCGCTCGCCAACGACGCGACCCTCGACCCACCGACCGGCGACCCGCTGGAGCTGGCGCTGCTGCGGTTCTCCGCCGGGTCGGGTGCGGTGGAGCGCGAGGGGCGCGCAGGGAGCACCGGCCCGCCACCGTCACGCATCGTCAGCTTCCCGGTCGACAGCCAGCGGATGCGGATGAGCGTCGTCCACCCCGACGGCACGCGGGTGACGATCCGGGTGAAGGGCGCACCCGAGCCGCTGCTCGAGCGCTGCACCGACGCGGTGCATCCCGACGGTGCGGTGCGGCCCCTGTCGGCGGTGGATCGTCGGAACATCCTCGGCCGCGCGGAGATGATGGCCGCCGACGGGATGCGGGTGCTCGGCCTCGCCGAGCGGGCCTGCACGACGGTCCCTGAGGACGTCGAGACTGCCGAGCGCGACCTCACCTTCGTGGCGCTCCTCGGGCTGGAGGATCCGGTCCGGCCCGATGCGGCCGCAGCGGTCGCCGAGTCGTTCGCTGCGGGGGTGCGGGTGGTGATGGCGACCGGCGACCATCCCGCCACGGCCCTCGCGATCGCAGGCGACGTCGGGCTGGACACCGGTCGACCGCCGGTGACCGGCGCCCAGCTCCACGCCAACGGGGTGCCCGACGACCCGCTCGCGACCGCGATCTACGCCCGCGTCGAACCCGCGCAGAAGCTCGAACTCGTCCGTGCCCTCCAGGCACGTGGCGAGGTGGTCGCGATGACCGGGGACGGCGTGAACGACGCCCCGGCGCTGCGCCGAGCCGACATCGGTGTCGCCCTCGGGGAGCGCGGCAGCGACGTCGCCCGCGAGGCGGCCGACATGATCGTCACGGACGACGACCTGGCCACGATCGTGACCGCCACCCGGGAGGGCCGCGGCATCTACGACAACATCCGCAAGGTCGTGGACTACCTCGTGGCCGGCAACCTCTCGGAGATCGGGGTGGTGGTCGGCGCGCTCCTGCTCGTTCCGGCCCTCGGCGTCCCGCTCCTGCCGCTCCAGTTGCTCTGGATCAACCTCCTCACCGACGGTCTGCCGGCCCTCGCGCTCGGCACCGACCGCCACGATCCCAACCTCATGGGGCAGCCGCCGAGACCGCGGGACGCCCACCTTCTGGACCGGCGGCGGCTCAGCAACCTGGCGGTCCGCGGCGCGCTCATGGCGGCTGCCTGCCTCGGCGCGGGGCTCGTGCTGATCGCGCTGCGCGACCCGGAACCGGACCACACGCGCACGGTGCTGCTGACCACCCTGGTCGTCACGCACCTGCTGTACGCCTTCGTCGCGCGTCAGCCGGCCGCGGCGTCGCCGCACGCCCACCTGGCACCGGCCGGCCGGTTCGGGAGCCCGTGGCTCGTCAGCACCGTGCTGGCCGGGCTGGCCCTCCACCTCGTGATCCTGACGTGGTCGCCGGCGCAACTGGTGTTCCGCACGACCAGCCTCGACGGCCCGGACTGGCTGCTGGTCGTGGCCGGGGCGGTCGTCGGCCTGGTCGCGACGCTGGTGCACCGCCGGATCACGGGCGGGACCGGTCATCTTGGCGCCCCGGAACGGCCGCAGCACGTCGCTCCGCGGTAGCGTCGCGTCGGGTCCGTCGACGATCGGCGAACCGCAGGTGAGCTGGACGGAGGTGGTCGGTGAGGCGTCCGCGGCGGGTCTACGAGGTCGGGGACGAGCCGGATCCACGGTTCACGCTGGCCAACGAACGCACCCTGCTGGCGTGGCTGCGCACGGCACTGGCACTCGTGGTCGCGGGCACGGCGGTCGTCGCCCTGTCCGAGCTCATCAGTCCGGCGTGGCTGGTGGACGCGCTCGCGCTCGTCGCCTTCGGGGGCGGCGGGACGGCCGCCGTCCTCGGGTACGTGCAGTGGCAGCGGGTCGAGCGCGCGATGCGGCTCGGGCAGCCGCTCCCGAGCGGCATCGGTGCCGTCGTCGTGCTCGCCACCGTCGTCGCGATCGCCCTGATCGGTGCGACGGCGCTGTTCGGTGGACGGTGACGGGACGGTGGGCGGCACCGGGTCCTCCGACGGCGACCGGGCACGTGACCCGGGGCTGCAACCCGAGCGGACCAGCCTCGCCTGGCGTCGGACCGGCCTCGCGCTCACCACCGTCGCGATCGCGCTGCTCCGCATCTCGGTGACACGGGACGCCGCGGTGGTCGGAGCGCTGTCCGCGGCGCTCGCGGTCATCGCCCTCGGCGCGCTGATCGAGGGGTCCGTGGGGCACGGCCAGCGTCGCCGCTGGTTCGAGGCGGATCGGACGCGCACCGGGCTGCCGTTCGTGGCGCGTGCGACCGTGGTCACCGCGGTCGGCGTCAGCGCGATCGGGCTGCTGCTCGTCGTCACCACGTGACCGCCACGGACGCCGCCCGCGCAGGTCGCTGAGGGTTCTCTCAGGTCCCCATCACGTCCACCTCAGGTCGGCGCAGCACCGTTGCAGGTGCACCCCGCGGACCCTCGCGCGGACCCCCGAACCAGGAGCCCACCGTGAAGCACCTCACCCGCTGGCGCGTCATCGCGGCGGCTGCCACCTCGACCGTCGTCGCCGCCGGCGCGCTGGGCATCGCCTCCGCCTCCAACCGCGCCGAGGTCGACCCGATCGACCTGACGACCGACGACGCGATCGAGCGCGTGGTCTCGATCACCAGCCAGGACTCGATGCCATCGCCAACCTCGCCCGCGTCGTCCACGTCCGCAGCATCGGCCCCCTCGGCACCATCGGCGGTGTCGCGGCCCAGCATCGACTCGCCCGGCGGGTCCACCGCACAGCAGACCGCCCGTCCGGACACCCCCGCACGGACCCAGCCGCGGGACGCATCCTTCGACAGCCCGTCCTCGCCCGACAGCCCGCCGTCCCCCGACAGCCCGTCCTCACCCGACAGCCCCTCCTCACCCGACAGCCCGTCCTCACCAAGCAGCCCGTCGTCGGTGAGTTCGCCGTCGTCGGCCGACAGCTGACCGCCCAGGGGGTGGTGCCGACCCGGTACCACCCCCGCCGTACCCTCACCCGCGGGGGTCTCCATGCGCCACCTGACACGCTGGCGGGTCGTCGCGGCCACGGCCGCGACCGCAGCCGTCACGGGCGGCGCCCTCGGGCTGACGACGTCGCTGGCCGCGGACGTCGAGCCGCCGGCACCCATCGAGCTGACCTCGATCGACGTCCGGCCGGACCCCGCTACCGACGATCCCTCGCGCCCGCTGTCGCCCGTCTCACCGGCCTCGAGCGACTCCCTGACGTCGGCCGGGACGCTGACGTCCCCGCCGACCTCCGTCGCGTCGGCCGCCAGCATCGTCTCCCCCGACGGGCCCGTCGTGGAGCGCCCGGCCGAACCCGAGTCCCCGCCGACCACAACCGACCCGGGCAGCGCGGGATCGCCGGACAGCCCGTCGTCGGTGGAGTCCCCCTCCTCCGCCGACAGCTGACCGCCGGCCGGCCGCACCCCGCCGGCTGGCGGCCAGACGCTCGGCCGGCGACGTCCGTCAGGGGCCACGGCTCGCCCGGCT
>SKNO01000112.1 GCA_007120465.1 Nitriliruptoraceae bacterium | reverse complement strand
GGGCTTCTCGGATCAGATCCAGTGCGGTCTCACCGAGGTCCATATCGATGATCAGGCCGCGCGGCGTTGCATCGTGGCCTGCCTCGACATTCATGAGCTCTCGGAGCCGGTCCACGGCCTGGCACTCGGGCAGGCCGCGGTGGTCTACGACGCCCGCGACACCCACTGCCTCGGCGGTGGCCGCGTGGTCGGGGCAGAGCGTCCCGCGGGCCTGCCGATCGCCGCGGCCACCTGACGTCCGGCCGCCGCCGGGTCCCCGCGGAGTAGTCTCCGTCGAGGCTGCCACGCCCCGTCACCCCGTCCGCCGACCTCGAGCTGGAGCAGGTGTGGCCGAGATCCCCCGCGACGCCCGCGACCGGCACGACGAGCTGTCCCGGATCCTCCGCGACGCGCGCTACCGCTACGACGTGCTGTCCGCGCCGCCGATGCCGGACGCCGAGTACGACGCGCTGTTCCGCGAGCTCGAGGAGCTCGAGGCGGCCCACCCGGCGCTCATCACCCCGGCGTCGCCGACCCAGACCGTCGGGTCGCCGCCCGACACCGCCTTCCCGCCCTTCGAGCACCTCCAGCCGATGCTGAGCCTCGACAACGCGTTCTCGTGCGAGGAGCTGGAGGCCTGGGCGGGTCGGGTCGTCCGCGGGCTGGGGGAGCAGCCGCGCCTCACCTGCGAGCTGAAGATCGACGGGGTGGCGATCAACCTCGTCTACCGCCGCGGGGTGCTGGCCACCGCCGCGACCCGCGGCAACGGCACCGTCGGCGAGAACGTGACCGCGCAGGTGCTCACGATCGAGGACGTCCCCTACCGCCTCGACGTCGACGACCCGCCCGAGGTGCTGGAGGTCCGCGGCGAGGTCTACTACCCGCTCGACGCCTTCGAGGCGATGAACGAGGCGCGGATCGAGGCGGGCGAGGCCGCCTTCATGAACCCGCGCAACGCCGCGTCCGGTGCGCTCCGCCAGAAGGACCCCGAGGTGACCCGCACCCGCCCGCTGGCGGTGTGGTGCCACGGCCTCGGCACGGTGGAGGGCACCACCTTCTCGCGCCACAGCGAGGTGCTCGCCTGGCTGCGTGAGGCGGGTCTCCCCACGGACCCGGAGACCGCCGTCGTCGCGGGGATCGACGAGGTCTGGGCCTTCGTCGAACGCTGGACCGCCGCGCGCCACGACGTCGCCTACGAGATCGACGGGGTGGTGGTCAAGGTCGACGACCTCGCCCAGCGCGACGAGCTCGGCTTCACCGCCCGCGCCCCCCGCTGGGCGATCGCGTACAAGATGCCGCCGGTCGAGCAGGCCACGACGCTCCGGGCGATCGAGGTCAACATCGGCCGCACCGGCAAGGCGACCCCGTACGCCGTCCTCGAGCCGGTGCACGTCAGCGGCACCACCATCACCTACGCCACCCTCCACAACGAGATCCAGGTCCACGCGAAGGACGTGCGCGTCGGCGACACCGTCATGGTCCGGCGTGCCGGCGACGTGATCCCCGAGGTGGTCGGCCCGGTGCGCTCGGAGCGTCCGGCCGACGCCGAGCCGTGGTCGATGCCGGACGACTGCCCCTTCTGCGGCCAGCCGCTGGTGCGTCCCGAGGGGGAGGCCCACCACTTCTGCGAGAACGTCGACTGCCCCAACCGGCTGCTCGAGTCGCTGTCGCACCTCGCCAGCCGCGGGGCGCTGGACATCGAGGGCCTCGGCGAGCAGACCGTGGAGCTCCTGGTCCGGGAGGGGCTGGTCGGCGACCTCGCCGACGTGTTCCGCCTGCACGAGCACCGCGAGGCGCTGCTCGCCCTCGACAAGTGGGGCGAGAAGCGGGTCGACAACCTCCTCGCCGGGATCGACGCCGGCCGGCAGCAGCCCCTCGACCGCGTCCTCGTCGCCCTGAACATCCGCCACCTCGGCCCGACCTACGCGAAGACGCTGGTCCGCGCCTTCCCCGACCTGCAGGCGATCCGCGACGCCGACGTCGAGACCCTGGAGTCGATCGACGGCATCGGCCCGAAGATCGCCGCGTCGGTCCACTCCTGGTTCTCCACCCCCCGCAACGCCGAGCTGGTCGACGAGCTCATCGCCCTCGGCATCACCACCGCATCGCCGGGTGGCGCCGACGGTGACGGCGAGGGTGACGCGACGTTGCTGGAGGGCTGGACCGTGGTGGTGACCGGCACGCTGGAGGGCTTCACCCGCGACGAGGCGACGGCCGCCCTGGAGCAGCGCGGCGCGAAGGTCACCGGCAGCGTCTCCGGACGGACCTCGCTGGTCGTGGCCGGGGAGAACCCCGGCTCCAAGCGCGACAAGGCGGACGAGCTCGGGGTGCCGGTGGCCGACGAGGCCGCCTTCCGCCACCTGCTCGCCCACGGGGAGCTGCGGTCCTGACCCGGTTCGACCCGGCCGGGTACCCGGGGCCGCGCCCGGACGGGCCGGCCCTCGTCCTCGACGACGAGGTGGTGCCCCTCCACCTCGACGGCCCTCCCGACGCGCCGCTCCGGCCCGCGGTGCCGCTCCCAG
>SKNO01000185.1 GCA_007120465.1 Nitriliruptoraceae bacterium | reverse complement strand
CGCTCGCGGTGCGCGCGACCGTGCGGGACGCCCAGCACGGTGGCGACCCCGCCGTCGACGTCCGCGCGCACCTGCACCTTGCGCAAGGGCGTGACGTCCACCAGCGTCAGCGGTGCGGTGACGGTCCTCGTGCTGACGAGCCAGCCCGCCACGACCGCGGTCGGCTCGGGCGGCGGGACCGGGCCGCGCGCGACCGGACCGTCGGGCGCACCGACCGGTGGTGTGGCGGCAGCAGGGGTGTCAGCCACGGACCCGCTCCCCGTCGGGGTCGACCTGGGCGAGGTGCTCCTCCACGCGTCCCTCGATCCGTCGCCCGTCGGGCAGCACGATCGTGACGACCGTTCCCGGCGCGGCCAGCTCGGCGGCGACCTGGGCGAGGCACACCGCCCGGCCGAGGGTCGGGGATCGGCGGCTCGAGGTGATCCGCCCGGCGATGCCGCCCTGGGCATCCAGGATCTGGCTCGCTTCGGGGGGGACCTCGCCGTCGGGGGGCGTGAGCGCCACCAGGCGCGGATGGTCCTCACGCTCGGCGTCCCACGCCAGCTCCGGTCGGCCGGCGAAGTCGGGCTTGTCCAGCTTGACCGCCCAGTCCAGCGCGGCGGAGCGCGGGTGGGTCAGGCCGTCGGTGTCCTGCCCGACGATCAGGTGGCCCTTCTCGAGCCGGAGGATGCGCTGAGCCTCGACCCCGAAGGGGCCGATGCCGTGCGGGTGGCCCGCCTCGAGCAGCGCCTCCCAGACGTGCAGCCCGTACCCGGCGGGGACGTGCAGCTCGTAGCTGAGCTCGCCGGTGAACCCGATGCGCCACAGCACGCAGCCGTCGACGCCGGCGATCCGTCCGGTCCGGACGTGCAGGTACGGGAAGGCCTCGGGAGTGAGGTCGACGTCCTCGCACACCGCGGCCAGCACGTCGCGGGAGGCGGGCCCGGCCAGGTTCATGCTGGCGTAGGCGGTCGTGACCGGCGTGACGTGCACGCGCAGATCGGGACGCTCGAGCTGCAGCCACTGCTCGACCCACTCGCGCACGGCCGCCGCGCCCGAGGAGGTGGTGGTCATCAGGTAGTGGTCGTCGGCGAGCCGGCCGACGACGCCGTCGTCGAGGACCACGCCGTCCTCGCCGCACATCACGCCGTAGCGGACCCGTCCCACCGGCAGCTTGCGCCACCGGTTGACGTACAGCAGCTCCAGCAGGTCGGGGATGTCGGGCCCGGCGAGGTCGAGCTTGCCGATCGGGGTGACGTCGATCAGGCCGACCTGCTCGCGCACCCGGCGCGCCTCGGCCTGCGGGTCGCCGTAGTGGTCGGGGCGCACCCACGCCCCGGCCACCAGCGGCACGGCACCGGTCGCCTCGTGCCACGGCTGCATCGGCGAGCGTCGGATCGGGTCGTGGGCGCCGCTGGCCAGCGCGCCGAGCGTGACCGGCTGGTAGGGCGGCCGCCACACCGTCGTGCCCACCTCGCCGGGGTCCCGGCCGGTGGCCTCACCGAGCACCGCCACGGCGTTGACGGTCTCCAGCTTGCCCTGCATCGGCCCCATCGTGACGGTGGTGTAGCGCTTGAGCAGCTCGACCGAGTCGTACCCCTCCCCGGCCGCGGCGACGAGGTCCGCCGAGGTCACGTCCTCGGAGAGGTCGACGAACCCGTGGGTCGACGCCCGGAACGTCGCCGGATGCGGGTCGAGCCCCAGCGGCGTCACGGGTCGCGGCGTCGCGGCCCCGCGGGCCCGGCGCGCCGCCTCCTGCCCGGACGTCCGGGCGTGCTCCACCAACGTCGAGGTGGTGCCGTCCCCGGCGAGCCCGCCCACCACCATCACGTCCGGTGGCAGGCGGGTCGGGTCGGGGACGAACCGGGCCGCCTCGGGGTGGTAGACGGGCCGGTCGCCCGCCATGTTGGTCAGCGAGGTGGGGGCGGTCCAGCCGGCTGCGGTGACGACGAGGTCGCAGTCGACCCAGCGCCCGCCGCGCACCTGCGCGGCCGTGACGCGGCCGCGGCCGCGGGTCCGCAGCAGCTCGCCCCCGTCACGCAGGTCCTCGACGTGGGCGACCTCGACCCCGACGCGCTCCAGGTCCCGGATCGCGGCGTCCCCCGCAGCGTTGGCGCTGGCGACCACCGCCCGCGTGCCGGGACGGACCGCGTACAGGTTGATGAGGCGACGGACGCCGGTGGAGAGCATCACCCCCGGGCGATCGTTGCCGGCGAAGACGTAGGGCCGTTCGATCAGCCCGGCGGCGACGATCAGCACGGACGGGCGTGCCTTGATGAGCCGTTCGCCGGCCGGTGCTTCGACGTCGCGCTGCACGATGCCGACCCAGTTGCCGTCGTAACGTCCGATGACCACCGCGTCGGTGAGGACCTCGATGGCCGGGTCGGCCGCCACCTCGGCGCGGAGGGCGTCCAGCGCGGCGAGGTCGTCGGCGTCGCCGGCCCGCAGGTGCCCGCCGAGCGCGTGTCCCTCGTCGACGAGCAGGACCCGGCACCCGTCGACGGCGGCGGCGACGGCGGCGGCCATGCCGGCG
>SKNO01000232.1 GCA_007120465.1 Nitriliruptoraceae bacterium | reverse complement strand
TGCTCGGCTGGTCCGAGGGGCCGGCCCTGCCTCCCGCCGCGATCGTCACCGGCGTCGCCCTCGCCGTCATCGCGATCGTCGCCCACACCACCGTGCGCTACGCCGCCCCCGAGGCCGACCCGGGGATCCTGCCGCTGGCGTTCCTGCTCAACGGGCTCGGGCTGGTGTTCGTGCGCCGGGTGGACCTGGCAGCCGGCACCGACCTGGCCGCCACCCAGACGCTGTGGACCGCCGTGACCGTCGGGATCATGTGCGCCGCCCTGCTGTTCATCGGCAGCGTGCGTCCCTTCGCCCGCTACCAGTACACCCTCGGGCTGGCCACGATCGTGCTCCTGCTCCTGCCGGTGATCCCGTTCATCTCGGCGGGGGTGATCAACGGGGCGCAGCTGTGGATCGACCTGTTCGGGATGCGCTTCCAGCCGGGCGAGCTCGCGAAGCTCACCGGGGTGCTGTTCCTCGCCGCCTACCTCGCCCGCAACCGTGAGGTGCTGTCGGTGGCGACGCAGCGGATCGGGCCCCTGCTGGTGCCCGCCCCGCGCCACCTCGCGCCCGTGCTGCTCGCGTCGATCGGCGCGATGGCGATCATGGCGCAGCTGCGCGACCTCGGCTCCGCCATGCTGTTCTTCGGGACCTTCATCGCGATGCTCTACGTCGCGACCGGACGGCTGGCCTACCCGGTGTTCGGGGTCGGGCTGTTCGCCGTCGCCAGCGTGCTCGCCTACCAGCTGTTCCCGCACGTGCGGGTGCGGGTGCACATCTGGCTGGACCCGTGGTCGGACGTGCAGGACACCGCCTACCAGCTCGCCCAGAGCCTGTTCGCGCTCGGCACCGGCGGGTTGACCGGTACGGGGCTCGGCTTCGGGCGTCCCCAGGACGTCCCCTTCTCCCACACCGACGCGATCTTCGTGGTGATCGGTGAGGAGCTCGGGCTGCTCGGGGCGACGGCGGTGCTGGTCGCGTTCCTGCTGCTGGTCGCCCGCGGGCTGCGGATCGCGCAGACCGCCCGTGACAGCTTCAGCACGCTGCTGGTGCTCGGGCTGACGGTGACCTTCGCCCTGCAGACCTTCGTGATCGTCGCGGGCCTGACCCGGCTCCTGCCGCTGACCGGCATCACCCTGCCCTTCATCTCCTACGGCGGGTCGTCGCTGCTGGCCAACTACCTGATCGTCGCGGTGCTGCTCCGCGTCAGCCACGAGTCGCGGGCGGCTGCCCACGGCCGCGACGAGGCACCCGCCGGGCTGCGCCCCCGCGGGGGAGGGGCGCCATGAACCGCCTGATCGGGCGCGTCGGCGCCGTGCTGCTGGTGCTGTTCGGGGCGCTGTTCGTCAACCTCAACGTCATCACCCTGATCCAGGCCGACGACCTGGCCAACCATCCGGCCAACCGGCGCCTGATCGTGCGCGAGTACGACATCCCCCGGGGGCCGATCGTCGTGGGCGAGGACGCGATCGCGAGCTCCGTGCCCACCGACGGCGAGCTGCGCTACCTGCGCACCTACCCGGACGGGCCCCGCTACGCGCACCTGACCGGGTACTACTCGGTGGTGCTCCAGCGCTCCGGGCTGGAGCGGGCACTCAACGAGGAGCTGACCGGCCGGCCCACCGAGGTGGTCGCGCAGAACCTCGGGGAGCTGCTCGGCGGCGCGAACCGGCCCGGCAACGCGGTCCTGCTCACGATCGACGGCGAGATCCAGGCGGCTGCGGAGCGTGCCCTCGACGGCCGTGAGGGGGCGGTGGTCGTGCTGGACCCGCGCACCGGTGCGGTGCTGGCCAGCTACGCCAACCCCACCTTCGACCCCAACCCGCTGTCCAGCCACGACCGGGCCACGATCCGCGACGCGTGGGACGAGCTGCGCGACCGCGAGGACCAGCCGCTGGTCGACCGCGCCATCGGCGAGCTGTACCCGCCGGGGTCGAGCTTCAAGCTGGTCGTCGCCGCAGCCGCCCTCGAGCGGGGCGTCGCCCCCGACGCGCTGTTCCCCGACGAGGCCGTGTACGACGTCCCCCAGACCACCGCCGACATCCGCAACTATGGCGGCGGCACCTGCGGTGACGACGATCTGATCACCCTGACCGACGCGCTGCGGGTGTCGTGCAACACGGTGTTCGCGCGGCTCGGGGTGCAGCTGGGCGACGGCGACCTGATCCGCCAGGCGGAGCGGTTCGGCTTCAACCGGGCGGTGCCCTACGAGCTGCCGACGGCGACCAGCGCGATCCCGCAGGAGCTGGACGTGCCGGCCACCGCCCAGAGTGCCCTCGGGCAGCGCGACGTCCGCGCCACGCCGCTGCAGATGGCGCTGGTCAGCGCCGCGATCGTCAACGGTGGGGAGCTGCTGCGGCCGCACGTCGTCGCCCAGGTGCTCAGCCCGGAGGGCCAGGTGGTCCGCGGCCCCGACGACGGCCCCTGGACCGGTGCCGGCGGCGGCGCCCGACCGATGTCGGTGCGCACCGCCGAACAGCTGCGCCAGATGATGGTGGCCACCGTGGAGAACGGCACCGGCCGCGCCGCCCGGATCGACGGCGTCGAGGTGGGCGGCAAGACCGGCACGGCGCA
>SKNO01000030.1 GCA_007120465.1 Nitriliruptoraceae bacterium | reverse complement strand
TCCACCCGTCCAGGGCGGCTCCGGTCACAGACCCAGCCGAACCAGAGAACCGGTCTCAACGACTCACCCTACGAGCCCCCCGAACCCCGTCCGAGGAACCACGGCAGACGTTAGATGTCACGGCCCATCGCTACCGTGGTGCCATGAGTGTGCGCCCCGATCCGACCGCCGATCCGACGACGACCGCAGACGCCGCCGAGGTATCCAGCTCCGGCCGTGCAGCCATGGCGGCGCGTCGGGCGGACCTCCACCGCAACGTCCGTGATGACGTGCCCTTCCGGGTGGTCAGCGACTTCCAACCGTCCGGGGACCAGCCGCAGGCGATCGCGGAGGTCGCCGAGGCCTTCGAAGCGGGGGAGCGGGCGGTGACGCTCCTCGGGGCGACCGGGACCGGCAAGACGTTCACGGCGGCCAAGGTGCTCGAGCGGCTCCAGCGCCCCTGCCTCGTGATGGCGCCCAACAAGACCCTCGCGGCGCAACTCGCCAACGAGTTCCGCGACTTCCTGCCGGACAGCGCGGTCGAGTACTTCGTCTCGTACTACGACTACTACCAGCCCGAGGCCTACATCCCGTCGAGCGACACCTACATCGAGAAGGACTCGTCGATCAACGACGAGATCGACCGGCTCCGCCACCGCGCGACGATGGCGCTGCTGTCCCGGCGGGACGTGGTGGTCGTGGCGTCGGTGTCGTGCATCTACGGGTTGGGTTCGCCCTACGAGTACGAGGACCACGTGCTGCTGCTACGCGAAGGGGTCGAGTCGGGCCTCGACGCCTCGCTGCGCAAACTGGTCGACCTGCAGTACTCCCGCAACGACCTCAACCTGGTCCGGGGCACCTTCCGGGTCCGCGGTGACACCCTGGAGGTGTTCCCGGCCGACGATGAGCGTGCGGTGCGGGTGGAGTTCTTCGGCGACGAGGTGGAGCGGATCGTCCGCGTCGACCCCGTCACCGGCGAGGTCAGCCGCCCGGTCACGCAGGCGGCGATCTTCCCCGCGTCCCACTACGTGTCCTCGCAGGAGGCGCTCGAACGGGCGCTGGTCAGCATCGAGCAGGAACTCGAGGACCGCCTCGCCGGCTTCGAGCGCGAGGGCAAGCTCCTCGAGGCGCAGCGGCTGAAGATGCGCACCCAGTACGACCTCGAGATGATCCGCGAGGTCGGGTTCTGCAACGGCATCGAGAACTACTCGCGGCACTTCGATGGCCGGATGCCCGGTGAAGCGCCGTACACGTTGCTCGACTACTTCCCGGACGACTTCGTCGTGTTCGTCGACGAGTCCCACGTCACCGTCCCGCAGATCGGAGGGATGTACGAGGGGGATCGCTCACGCAAGGACACCCTGGTGGAGCACGGCTTCCGCCTGCCGTCGGCGCGCGACAACCGGCCACTGACCTTCGATGAGTTCCTCGAGCGGATCGGGCAGCGGCTGTTCATCTCCGCGACGCCTGGCCCCTACGAGCGGCGTGAATCCGACACGATCGCCGAGCAGATCATCCGCCCGACGGGGCTGGTCGACCCCGAGGTGGTGGTCCGCCCCACCGCGGGACAGATCGACGACCTGATGGAGCGGATCCGCATCGCCGCCGAGCACGACCGGCGTGTGCTGGTCACCACCCTCACCAAGAAGATGGCGGAGGACCTCACCGACTACCTGCTGGAGAACGGCATCCGGGTCCGCTACCTCCACTCCGACATCAACACCGTCGAGCGGGTCGAGATCCTGCGGGCGCTGCGGCTCGGCGAGTTCGACGTGCTGGTCGGCATCAACCTGCTGCGGGAGGGGCTCGACCTCCCGGAGGTGGCGCTGGTGGCGATCCTCGACGCCGACAAGGAGGGGTTCCTGCGCTCGGAGACCTCCCTGATCCAGACGATCGGGCGGGCCGCCCGCAACGTCGACGGCGCTGTGGTGATGTACGCCGACCACGTCACCGACGCGATGCAGCGCGCCCTGGACGAGACCGGCCGGCGACGGGAGAAGCAGCTCGCGCACAACCGCGAGCACGGCATCGACCCGCAGACGATCCGCAAGCGCGTCGGCGACATCATCGCCGCGGTCCGCGCCGAGGAGCTCGGCGAGGAGTACCGACCCGACGAGGCGCCAGCTCCGGTCGGCGAGGGTGCGGTCGACGCCAGCGAGCTGCCGCAGGAGGATCTGGCCGCGCTGATCCGCCGCCTCGAGGAGGAGATGCACGAGGCCGCCGGCGACCTGCGCTTCGAGTACGCGGCCCGGCTGCGGGACGAGATCGCCGACCTCAAACGCGAGCTCGCCGCGATGGAAGCCGCCAACGTCTGACGGCCGTGCCACGTGGCCGCCGGCCGCCGTGGCACCCCGCCGGTGCGCTAAACGCGCGATGGAGCGCGCATCCCGCATCCTCACCGAGGCGCCAGGGCCACCTCCCTAGGGTTCCCGTTGCGGGACGTGTTCTCACGAACGCGCACGGTGGTCACCACACCGAGCCACCACACCGAGGGGAGCGGACGGATGGGCAGTGCTGATCGCAACACCGGTGCACGCTGGACACGGCGGGCACGTCACCTCGCCGTGCTGGTCGCGAGCCTGTCGCTCGTGGCCGGCGGGTCGGCGCTGGCAGCGCCGCCCGGGCCCCAGGTCGTGGCGGCACCGTCGGGCGCCGAGGTGGTGCCGGACTCCTACATCGTGGTGCTCGCCGACGGCCACCCGTCGGCGGTGGCGCAGGAGCACGTGCAGCGCCACGGCGCGGAGCTCCGGTACGTGTACGAGCACGCCTTCTCGGGCTACGCCGCGACGATGCCGGCCCGGGCCGCCGCGGCGGTGGCTCGTGATCCGCGGGTGGCGTGGGTCGAACCCGAGACGATCGAGACGGTCCAGTCGCAGCAGTTGCCGACCGGCATCGACCGGATCGAGACCGACCGCAACCCGACCGTCACGACCGACGGCACCGGTACCGGCCTGGTCGACATCCCGGTCGCGGTGATCGACACCGGCATCGCGGCGCACCCGGACCTGAACCTGGCGGGCCGGGTGGACTGCACGGTCAGTTCGGGCGGTGGCCCGTTCGCGAGCTACTCCTGCGTCGAGGGCGAGGGCGACGACGGCAACGGTCATGGCACCCACGTCGGCGGCACGATCGGCGCCGTGGACAACGGCGTGGGCGTCGTCGGCGTGGCGCCCGGCACGCCGCTGTGGTCGGTCAAGGTGTGCCCCACCAACAGCTGCCCGAGCGGGGCGATCAACGCCGGGATCGACTGGGTCGCCGGCAAGAAGGCCGATGCCAAGGCCGGTGACCCCGACGGCGTCGACTTCGCGGCGGCGAACTTCTCCATCTCGAGTGCCGACTCGGACAACAGCTGCGCGAACCCGGCGAACGCGACGCACGCGGCGATCTGCGGGCTGGTCGGTGAGGGCGTCTCCTTCGTGATGGCGGCCGGTAACGACAACCGGGAGAAGGTGCCCTACCCGGTCGCGCTGAGCGTGTCCGCCATCGCGGACTTCGACGGCGTCGCGGGCGGTGCGGGCGAGCCGACCTGCCGGACCGACGAGGACGACACCCTGGCGAGCTTCTCCAACTACGGCGAGAAGGTCCGGATCGCGGCGCCGGGCGTGTGCATCCTGTCCACCTGGAACGACGGTGGCTACAACACCATCAGCGGCACCTCGATGGCCGCCCCGCACGTCGCCGGCGCGGTCGCCCTCTACCTGCATGCCAACGGCCAGCCACCGGCGTCGAACGCCGCGGGTGTGGCGGCGATCGAAGAGGCGATCACCGACGTGGCCCACCCGCAGGGCACCAGCGCAGCCAACCCGTGCAGCTACGACGACGCGCGGCTCGGAGGCCCGCTGCTGTTCGTCAACGCGGGCGCGTTCGCTGGCGACGACACCTGCGGTGTCGCCGGCGAGGACGACGCCGAGCCCGACCCCGACCCCGAACCCGGTGACCCCGACCCGGAGCCGGGGGACATCGAGCTCAGCGCCTCCGGGTACAAGGTCCGTGGTGTCAAGCACGCCGACCTCAGCTGGAGCGGGGCGACGTCGAACGAGGTCGACATCCTCCGCGACGGTGTGGTCATCGCGACCGTCGCGGACGAGGACTCGTACACCGACAACATCGGCACGCGTGGTGGTGGTTCCTACACCTACCAGGTGTGCGAAGCCGGCAGCGACACCTGCTCGAACGAGGTCACCGTCACCTTCTGACCTGACGGGATAGCCCCCCACACCGCCCGGGCGTACCCTCGTGGTACCGCCCGGGCGGTGCCTTGCGTGTCCGCGTGTGCCGCGTCTCGGGGCTGCACGGAGGTCGGGTGTGGACGCGTTGCTGCGCTGCGAGGGGTTGGAGCGCTCGTTCGGACGGGTGCAGGCCGTGGCCGGCGTCTCGCTGGCCGTCGCCGAGGGGGAGACCTACGGACTCCTCGGGCCGAACGGCGCCGGCAAGACCACGTCGATCTCGATGATCGCCGGACTGCTGGAACCCGACGCCGGCCAGGTCGTGATCCTCGGTGACCGCATGACCCCACGCGCCACCGCCGCGAAACGGCACGTCGGGCTCGTCCCGCAGGACCTCGCGATCTACCCGGATCTGACCGCCCGGGAGAACCTCGCCTTCTTCGCGCGGCTCTACGGGCTGGAACGCGCGCGGCGCGACCGGCGGATCGACGAGGTCCTGGAGGTGATCGGCCTCAGCGAGCGAGCGGGCGACCGCGCCAGCACCTACTCGGGCGGGATGAAGCGGCGGCTCAACATCGGCATCGGGTTGCTCCACGCCCCGCGGCTGTTGATCCTGGACGAGCCGACCGTCGGGGTCGATCCGCAGTCCCGGAACGCGATCCTGGAGTCGGTCGAGAACCTCGCCAGCGTCGGGATGGCGGTCCTGTACACGACCCACTACATGGAGGAGGCGGAGCGGCTCTGCGACCGCATCGGCATCATCGACCAGGGCACGTTGATCGCCGAGGGCACCCGCCGGGAGCTCGTGGCCACGATCGCCGAGCAGGATCTGGTCCGGCTCAAGGTGGTCGGTGATGCCGCGGGTGCCGCCGACGCCTGCCAGGCACTCCCCGGGGTCGGCTCCGCAGACGCCGAGGACGACACGGTCGTCTGCCTGCTCGACGAGGCCGCGTCCCACCTGCCGGCACTCCTCGAGGCGGTGGCCGCCACCGGCGCGAGCGTCGCCGGCGTCGAGGTGAAGGAACCCGACCTCGAGGACGTGTTCCTGCACCTGACCGGCCACGCCCTGCGGGACTGACCCGATGCTCCGCGCGGCACTCACGATCCTCCGCAAGGACACCCGGCTGCGGCTGCGCGACCGCAGCGTGCTGCTGTTCGCGTTCGTCGTGCCGGTCGCCCTGACCCTCGTGTTCTCGCTGGTGTTCCCCCAGCAGGACGGGTTCCGGTTGGACGCCGGTGTCGTCGACCTCGACGGCGGGGAGGTGGCGGGCGGCTTCACCGAGGTCCTGCTCCCGGCCCTCGCCGACGAGGGTCTCGTGGCCGTCACCCGCTTCCCCGACGAGGCTGCGGCCCGGAGCGCGATCGAGGACGGCGAGGTGTCGGCCGCCTGGCTGATCCCCGCCGGCTTCACGTCGCAGGTCACGTCCGGCGGCGGTGGGGAACTGCGGCTGCTGGTGAACCCGGACCACACGCTCTCGGCGCAGGTCGCGCAGGGGATCGCCGACGGCTACGGCGCGGGGCTCGACCGCATCAGCCTCGCCGTCGCGACCGCGGCCACCGCGGGGCAGGGGCAGCTCGGTCCGGACGTGCTGGAGGCGCTGGCGGCCGACGCCGCCACCGCCGGCGTCCTCGTCGCCGTCGACGACCTCGTCGCCCCAGACCGCCAACTCGATCCGACCAGCTACCTCGCCGCCGCCATGGCGATCTTCTTCCTGTTCTTCACGGCCGCCTTCGGGATCACGGGACTCTTGGAGGAACGTGACCAGGGGACCCTGGCACGGCTCCAGGCGGCACCGATCGGGATCCTGGCCGTGCACCTGGGCAAGGCGCTGGGGGCGTTCGTGCTCGGGCTGGTCTCGATGCTGGTGCTGGCGCTCGCGAGCGCGCTGGTCCTCGGTGCCCCCTGGGGACCGGCCAGCGCCTCCGGGGTCGTCGGGGTCGCGATCCTGATCGTGGCCGCGGTCCTCTCGTCCCTGGGGGTGATGGCGCTCGTCGGGTCCTTCGCGCGCACGGCCGAGCAGGCGGGCAACCTGCAGGCGATCGTCGCGATGACCCTCGGGCTGATCGGCGGGGTGTTCGTCCCCGTCGGCGGCGGCGTGCTCGGACAGCTGGCGCTGGCCTCGCCCCACGGGTGGTTCCTGCGGGGGCTCGGCGACCTCGCGGGGGAGCAGGTGTGGACGGCGGTGCTGCCGGCCGCGGCCGCGCTCGTCGGCTTCGGCGTCGTCACCGCGGTCCCCGGCATCGTGCGGACGTGGAGGCAGACCCCGTGACCAGAGCCCTGCCGAACGTGCTCACGATCACCCGGGTGGAGCTCCTCCGGTTCCTCCGTGACCGTGGCAACCTGTTCTTCGTCCTGATCCTGCCCCTCGCGCTGATCGTGTTCATCGGACTGCAGTTCGGCGGCGCGGGCGGGTACGAGGTGGGCGTCGTCGCGCCGGACGACGATCCGGCAGCCGCGGAACTGATCGATCGGCTCGATGCCAGCGACAGCCTCACGGTCGTGGCGCTCGCCGACGAGGAGGGGCTGACCAGCCAGGTCTCCCGCGGCGTGCTCAGCGCCGGGTTGGTCCTCCCCGAGGACTACGCCGCGGCGCTGGCGGCAGCCGAACCGATCCGGATCGGCTACCTCGGCCGGCCCGACCCCGGCTCGCGGTCCCTGCGCACGGTCGTCGAGGCAGCGGTCGCCGATCAGAGCGCCGCAAGCGAGGCCGCGCACCTCGCGACCACCGCCGTTGGCCGCCCGGCCGCGGAGCTGATCCCGGTGGCCGAGCAGGTCCGGGCCGATCTGCCCCAGGTCACCGTCGTCACCGACACCGTCGGTCGCGACGAGGTGATGGCCGAGTTCGCGGCGCTCGGGCAGTTCGACCTCGGGGCGTCCGGCCAGCTGTTCCTGTTCGTGTTCCTGACCTCGTTGGCGGGCAGCGGGGCGCTGATCCGGACGCGCCAGTACGGGGTCGCCGCGCGGATGCTGTCCACCCCGACGCGGCTCCCGGTGCTGCTCGCCGGGCTGGCCGGCGGCCGGTTCGCCATCGCCGCGTTCCAGGCCGTGTACATCGTCGCCGTCACCGCGGTCGCGTTCGGGGTCGACTGGGGGGACCCGCTGACCACGACGTTGCTGATCCTCATCTACTCGATCCTGTCGGCGGCGGCGGGGATGGTGCTGGGCTCGTTGTTCCGCAACGACAGTCAGGCGACCGGTGCCGGCATCGGGATCGGCCTCGTGTTCGCCGCGCTCGGTGGCTCGATGATGGCCCTGGAGTTCTTCCCCGAGGGCATGCGTCGCGTCGCGATGCTGACGCCGCACGGGTGGGCGAACACGGCCATGGCCGAGATCGTGCGGCGGGACGGCACGATCACCGACGTGGCGATCGAGCTCGGGGTGCTGGCGGCGATGGCGGTGGGGTTGCTCGTCCTCGCGACCTGGCTGCTGCGGCGGGCCATCACCCGCTGAGCGGTTCCGCGGTGTCGCAGCGCTAGGCTGCGGCGCAGCCACCTTCCCTCGGTTCGAGGACCGCGTCGTGTTGCAGAACCTGCTCGTGATCCACCAGTGGACGGGCTACCTCGTCTCCGTGGTGGTCCTGGTGGTCGCGTTCGTCGCCTTCGGACGCGCCAAGGACGCCCGGGAGTTCGAACCGGGCCTGTACCGCGCCGCGTTCGCGCTGCTGACGCTCCAGGTGGTGCTCGGTCTCGTCCTGTATGGCGTCGGGGGGTACTGGGAGGAGGTGCACGGGCCGCTGATCACCTACGTGCACCCGCTGCTGGCGCTCCTGGCGCTGGGTGTGGGGCAGATGCTGCTCGGCCGCGCCCGCAGGACCCAGATGGCGGTCGACGCGCACCGGCTCGCAGGACGCGGCCTGCTCACGAGCTTCATCCTGGTGCTCGCGGCGATCGGGGTCGCGAGCTGGCCCACCGGGTAGCGCGGCTCGGACGCGGGTTCACCACCCGCGGTCGCGCCACTCCTGGAGGTGGGGACGCTCGGCCCCGAGGGTGGTGTCGTCGCCGTGGCCGGGGTACACCCAGGTCTCGTCGGGGAGGCGGTCGAACACCTTCTCCTCCAACCCGTCCATGATGCGACGGTGGTTGTCGGCGCTGCCGAAGGTGTTCCCGGGCCCGCCGGGGAACAGCGTGTCCCCGGTGATCAGGTGCGGACGCTCCTCACCCTGCACGAGGTACAGCAGCGACCCCTCGGTGTGTCCCGGGAGGTGGATCACCTCGACCTCGAGGTCGCCGACCTCCAGGACCTCGCCGTCCCCGAGCTCCCGGTCGACGGGGTGGGGGAAGAGTCCGGCGTCGCCGGGATGGCCCCAGATCGGCAGCCCGAGGCGTTCGCGGACGCCGTCCCAGGCGCGGACGTGGTCCCAGTGGCCGTGGGTCTGGACCGCCGCGATCGGGTCGACGTCGGTCACCGCCTCCGCGAGCCGGTCCGGACGGGCCGCGACGTCGACGAGCAGCGCCTTGCCGGTCCGGGCGCAGGCGAGCACGTACACGTTGTTGTCCATCTCCTCGACCGACAGCTTGCGCACACGCAGGGAGCCGTCGGTGCGATCCTGCCAGTCGCCGTCGGGTTCGACGTGGCCGGTGTAGGTCATGGTCGTTGCCTCCGATGGTCGCCACGGACCGCCTCCTCGGCCAACTCGTTGCCCGAGGCTTCGCCGGCTTCGAAGGCGGTCGCGTTGCCGAGGGTCGTCTCGGCGATGTTGCGCAGCGCCTCCTCGGTGAAGAAGGCCTGGTGCGCGGTGATGAACACGTTCGGGAAGGTGAGCAACCGCGAGAACACGTCGTCGGTGATGACGCGATCCGAGAGGTCCTCGAAGAACAGGTCGCCCTCCTCCTCGTAGACGTCGAGGGCGAGGTTGCCGATCCGTCCGCTCTTCAGTCCCTCGATCGCGGCGCGGGTGTCGATCAGCGCGCCCCGCGAGGTGTTGACGATCATCACGCCCGGCTTCATCTTCGCGATCGCCTCGGCGTCGATCAGGTGGTAGGTCTCCGGCGTCAACGGGCAGTGCAGCGTGATGACGTCACACTCCGCGAACAGCGTGTCGAGGTCCACGTAGCGCACACCGTAGTCCCGCACCGTCTCGTTGCGGACGACGTCGTAGGCGCGCAGCGAGCACCCGAACCCGCGCATGATCCGGGCGACGATCTCGCCGATCTTGCCCGTGCCGATGATCCCGATCCGCTGGTTGCGCAGGTCGAAGCCGAGTAGCCCGTCCAGCGCGAAGTTCCCCTCGCGCACGCGGTTGTAGGCCCGGTGCAGGCGGCGCTCGACCGCCAGCATCAGGGCGACGGTGTGCTCGGCCACCGCGTAGGGGGAGTAGGCCGGGACCCGCGCCACGGTGATGTCGTGCGCGGCGGCCGCGGCGAGGTCGACGTGGTTGTAGCCGGCCGAGCGCAGGGTGAGCAGCCTGGTCCCACCGGCCGCCAGCGCGGCAACGACCTCGGCGTCGGCGGTGTCGTTGACGAAGATGCACACCCCCTCGTACCCCTCCGCGAGCGACACGGTCTGTCGGTCGAGACGCGGTTCGAGGAAGGTGAGTTCGTGCCCCTCGCGCTCGGCGACCTCGGACAGGAAGCGCCGGTCGTAGGAACGGGCACTGAAGACGGCGATGCGCACGATGGATGGCCCCCGGCCTGTTGACCCCGAGCCTCGGTCCGGTCGGATGTCGTCGCTGCGGAGCCTACGTCGCACCACCTCTCGGTGCGCCCCGCGACGACGAGGTGCAGCGGGCGAACAGATGTTCGACTCCGTGGCGCCGTCGGGCTAGGCTCCCGGCACGGCTACCCTCGGTGCGTCCGCTCCCCGGCCCTGGTCCGCGCCGTAGGTCCTCCTGGCGACCGCGCCGTCCCGTCGATGCGGCGCCCCGATCCCGTCCCCCTCGTCCACCGCCACCGCCGAGGTCGTCACCGTGGCTCGATCCACCTCCCACCGCGACCACATCACCGTCCGGGGAGCGCGCGAACACAACCTGAAGGACATCGACCTCCAGATCCCGCGCGACGCCCTGATCGTGTTCACGGGCCTGTCGGGCTCCGGCAAGTCGAGCCTCGCCTTCGACACGATCTACGCCGAGGGCCAGCGCCGCTACGTCGAGTCCCTGTCGGCCTACGCCCGCCAGTTCCTCGGGCAGATGGACAAGCCCGACGTCGACTTCATCGACGGGCTGTCGCCGGCGATCTCGATCGACCAGAAGTCGACCTCGCGCAACCCACGGTCGACCGTCGGCACGATCACCGAGATCTACGACTACCTGCGGCTGCTGTACGCCCGGATCGGCCAGCCCCACTGTCCGCGCTGCGGCCGGCCGATCGCCCGCCAGACCGCCGAGCAGATCGTCGACCAGGTCCACGAACTGCCGACCGGGACCCGCTTCCAGGTCCTCGCCCCGGTGGTACGCGGCCGGAAGGGCGAGTACGGGGCGCTGTTCCAGCAGCTGTCCACCGACGGGTACGCCCGGGTGCGCGTCGACGGTGAGATCCACCCGATCGACGAGGTCCCGAAGCTGGAGCGCAACCTCAAGCACGACATCGAGGTGGTGGTCGACCGGCTGGTCAAGAAGGAGGACATCCGTCGGCGGCTCGCGGACTCGATCGAGACGGCGCTACAGCTCGCGGAGGGCGTCGCGATGATCGAGGTGCTGCCCTCCCGGGAGGCGATCGCGGCGGCCGAGGCGGCCGGCGAGCCGGTCCCGCATCCTGAGGAGCTGACCTTCTCCGAGCACCTCGCCTGCACCCACTGCGGCGTCAGCTTCGATCAGCTCGCACCCCGTAACTTCTCGTTCAACTCGCCCTACGGAGCCTGCGAGACGTGTTCCGGGCTCGGCACACAGCTCACGGTGGATCCGGAGCTCGTGATCGGCGACCCGGCGCTGTCGGTGGACGAGGGCGTCGTGCTGCCGTGGGGGACCGGCGCGCAGTCGAACTACTACCGACAGCTGCTGCGGGCCACCGTCGTGCACGTCGGCGCTGACCCGTCCACCCCGTGGCAGGAGCTCGACGACCGGGTCAAGGACGCCGTGCTGCACGGCCTGAACGAGCGCGTCCACGTGTCGTACACGAACCGGTACGGCCGCAAGCGCTCATACAAGGCACGGATCGAAGGGGTGCTGCCCTCACTGCTGCGCCGCCACGCCGAGACCGACTCGGAGCACGTCCGGCAGCAGATCGAGCAGTACATGCGCGAGGTCCCGTGCCCGGCCTGCGAGGGCATGCGTCTCAAGCCGCTGGTGCTGGGGGTGACCGTCGGAGGACGCAACATCGCGGATCTGACCGGCCTGTCGGTCGCCGAGGCCGAGCGGTTCGTGCAGGACCTCGACCTCACCGAACGTGAGGAGCTGATCGGCGCCCGGGTGCTGAAGGAGATCCGGGCGCGGCTGCGGTTCCTGCTGGACGTCGGGCTCGAGTACCTCACCCTCGACCGTGCTGCGGGCTCGTTGTCCGGCGGCGAGGCGCAGCGGATCCGGCTCGCGACGCAGATCGGGGCCGGTCTGGTGGGGGTGCTCTACGTCCTGGACGAACCGTCGATCGGGCTGCACCAGCGTGACAACGAGCGGCTGATCGAGACGCTGCTGCGGCTGCGCGACCTCGGCAACACCCTGATCGTCGTCGAGCACGACGAAGCCACGATCGAGGCCGCGGACCACGTGGTCGACATCGGCCCGGGGGCCGGCGAGCACGGCGGCGAGATCGTCCACTCCGGCTCGGTCGAGCAGCTCAAACGGCTCACCCGCCGCTCCCTCACCGGGGCGTACCTGGCGGGTGAGCGGGAGATCCCGCTCCCCGGCGAGCGGCGCGCTGGCTCGGGTGATGCGGTCACCGTGGTGGGCGCCACGGCCAACAACCTCCGGGACCTCGAGGTGTCCTTCCCGTTGGGCACCTTCACGTGCGTCACCGGGGTGTCCGGGTCGGGGAAGTCGACGCTGGTCAACGACATCCTCTCGCGGGTGCTGATGCGCCACGTGTACAGCTCGCGGGAGGCCCCGGGCCGCCACCACCGCACCGTCGGGCTCGAGCACGTCGACAAGGCGGTGGTGGTCGACCAGTCGCCGATCGGGCGCACGCCGCGGTCGAACCCCGCGACCTACACCGGGGTGTTCGACCACATCCGCAAGCTGTTCGCCGCCACCCCCGAGGCCAAGGTCCGCGGCTACCAGCCGGGCCGGTTCTCCTTCAACGTGAAGGGCGGACGCTGCGAGTCGTGCCGTGGCGACGGGACGCTGCGGATCGAGATGCACTTCCTGCCCGACGTGTACGTCCCCTGCGAGGTGTGCAAGGGACGCCGGTACAACCGCGAGACGCTGGAGGTCCACTACAAGGGGCGTACGATCTCCGAGGTCCTCGACATGCCGGTCGAGGAGGCACTGGGGTTCTTCGGCAACCATCGCTCCATCGCGGCGCACCTGCAGACCCTCGACGACGTCGGTCTGGGGTACGTGCGCCTCGGGCAACCCGCGACGACCCTCTCGGGCGGGGAGGCCCAGCGGGTGAAGCTCGCCAGCGAGCTGCGCAAGCGCGCCACCGGCCAGACGGTCTACATCCTGGACGAGCCCACCACCGGCCTGCACTTCGAGGACGTCCGCCGCCTGCTGCAGGTCCTGCACCGGCTGGTGGAGCGGGGCAACACCGTGATCGTGATCGAGCACAACCTCGACGTGATCAAGACCGCCGACCACCTGATCGACCTCGGTCCGGAGGGCGGTGTCGGCGGCGGGCTGCTCGTCGCGGCCGGTACCCCCGAGGACGTGGCGGCGACGACCGGGAGCTACACGGGCAAGTTCCTGCGGGAGCTGCTGCCGACCCGGTGATCAGTCCGGACGGGGGCGCGGCCCCTGCTCGATCCGCAGCTCGGTCGTGTGGTCCTCAGCGGACGGCTCCTCCTCGGGGACCACGAGGGTCGCATCCTCATCGCTGACGCTCGGTTGGCGGACCGGCGGCCGGTCGAGCGGTCCGACCCCCTCCGGCACCAGCCCACGGTGGCGGGGGGGACGCGGGGCCTCCTCCTCGACCTCGTGGGTCAGGAACGGGTAGCCGACGCGCTGGCCACCCAGCTCGATCAGGCGGCTGGGCATCCGGACGTTGGCCCGGTCGAAGGCGAACTTGAGGCGTTCACGCAGCTGGCGTTTGACGTCCCAGTTCCGCAGCGGCCGGGTGGGCAGCGACACCCGGATCAGCACCCCGTCGGGCCCGAACTCCTGCACGCCCCAGAGCTCGGCTGGGCCGATGATGTCCTCACCCCACACGGGGTCCTCGGCGAGGTCGGTCGCGACCTTGTGGATCAGCGCCTTCATCGCCGGGATGTCGGCGTCCAGCGCGACCGGGACGTCGTAGGTCGCCCGGGCCCACTCCTTGGAGAGGTTGCCGACCCGCTGGATGTAGCCGTTGAGGACGTGGTGCACCGTGCCGTCGATGTCGCGGAAGGCGGTGGAGCGCAGACCGACCCGCTCGACGATGCCGTACACGCCGTCGACCTCGATCCAGTCGCCGACCCCGTACTGGTCCTCGACGAGCATCGCGATGCCGGCGAGCACGTCACGGACCAGCTGCTGGGCACCGAAGCCGATGACGATGCCGACCAGGCCCGCGCCGGCGAGGATCGGTTGCAGACGGAACCCGAGCTCGGCGATCACCCAGAGGATCGCGGCGATCCAGACCACCGTCGCGATCACCCCGCGCATCACCCCGGTGACGGCCTTGACGCGCTGCAGGCGACGGTCGCGGTAGCGCGTGGCGTCGGTGATCGCGCCGAGGTGCTGCGCACGGACGAGGCGTTCCTCGATGCGGCGCTCCATGCGCATCCCGAAGCGGGACACGAACCGCCCCAGCAGCCAGGCGACGACGCCGGCGCCGACGACGATCGCCAGCACCACCAGCACCGTGGCGATCCCACCGGCCCCGCGGGCGAGGAGATCGTTCTCGGTGCTGCGGAACACCAGCTGGCACAGCCAGCGTGCCTCCGGGCCCTCCCCGCACACCTCGGCCTCGGTGACCTGCGCGATGATCAGCACGGCGGGCTCCCTCATCCGACGGCGCGCTCGGCCCGGCGGTGGCCACCTCCGGGCCACGGCGTCCCGGGCCGCCGCGCAGCCTACGTCGGGAGGCACCGCGACGGTGCTCAGTACGCTCCCGGCGATGCGCAACCCGGCCGTGAGCTTCCGCCCCGATCCCGGCAGCGTCCCCGACGCGCCGGGCTGCTACCTGTTCAGGGACCAGCACGGCCGCGTGATCTACGTGGGCAAGGCCAAGTCGCTGCGCAGCCGCCTCGCCAGCTACTTCCAGGCGTGGAGCGGCATCGCGGCCCGCACCCGTGCGATGCTGGAGGCGGCACGGTCGGTCGAGTGGATCGTGGTCGACTCCGAGGTGGAGGCCCTGCACCTTGAGTACACCCTGATCCAGCGCCACCGTCCCCGGTACAACATCCGGTACCGCGACGACAAGTCCTACCCCTACCTGGTGCTGTCGACGTCCGAGGAGTACCCGCGGGCACGGGTGCAGCGGGGGACGGTCGCGACCGGGGACCGCCGGTTCGGACCCTACGCCCACGCCTACGCGATCCGCGAGACCCTGGACCTGCTGCTGCGGGTGTTCCCGGTGCGCACCTGCTCCCAGGGCGTGTTCGACCGGGCGCGGCGCGCGGGCAGTCCCTGCCTGCTCCACCACATCGACCGGTGCGTCGCGCCCTGCACCGGCGAGGTCACCGCCGACGAGCACCGCGAGCTCGTCGAGGACCTCGCCCGCTTCCTGGACGGCGAGACCGGTCCGGTCCTGCGCCACCTCGAGGAGGAGATGCAGCAGGCCGCGGAGGAGCTCAACTTCGAGGTGGCGGCGCGCCGGCGGGACCAGCTCCTGGCCGCCCGGCGGGCGCTGGAGAAGCAGCAGGTCGTGTCCGACCGGCCCGAGGACCTCGACGCGGTCGCGATCCACGAGGACGACCTGGAGGCCGCGGTCCAGGTGTTCTTCGTCCGGCGGGGCCGGCTCGTCGGACGCAAGGGGTGGAGCGTCGACAAGGTGGAGGACCTGACCACCCCGCAACTGCTGACCTCGTTCCTGCTGCAGCTGTACGCAGAGCGCGACGACGACGTCCCGCCGACGGTGCTGGTGCCGGTCGAGCCCGACGACGCCGATGCGCTGGCGACGCTGCTCACCGACCAGCGGCGCGCCACCCGCGCCGGCCAGCGGGGCCGCCCGGCCGGCGAGGTCCGGTTCCACGTGCCCCGCCGCGGGGCCAAGCTCGCGTTCCTCCGCACCGTCGAGGACAACGCCCGGGAGGCCTTCCAACGCACCCGGCTCCAACGCGCCAGCGACTTCGACAGCCGGACCCGCGCACTGAAGGAGCTCCAGGAGGTCCTCGACCTCGACGAGGCACCCCTGCGGATCGAGTGCTACGACATCTCGCACCTCGGCGGCACCGAGGTGGTGGGCTCCATGGTGGTGTTCGAGGACGGCCTGCCGCGCCGCAGCGACTACCGCCGGTTCAAGCTGTCGGTCGACGCCAACGACGACTTCGCCGCGATGCGCGAGGTCCTCCGGCGACGGTTCACCCGGCTGGCGGAGGAGCGCGCCGCACCGGTGGCGGAGGCGGACGGGACGCCTCGGCGCTTCGCGTACCCGCCGAACCTCGTCGTGGTCGACGGTGGCGTCGGACAGCTCAACGCGGCGCTCGAGGGCGTGGCCGACCTGCCGACCGACGACGTCGCCTTCGTCGGGCTCGCCAAACGGTTCGAGGAGCTGTGGGTGCCTGACCAGCGACGTCCGGTCGTACTCCCCCGGGGGAGCGAGGCGCTGTTCCTGCTGCAGCGCGTCCGGGACGAGGCCCACCGGTTCGCGATCACCTACCAGCGCAACCGCCGCACCCGGGCGGTGACCACCTCCGAGCTGGACGACATCCCGGGGGTGGGGCCCACCCGCCGTCAGGCCCTGCTCACCCGGTTCGGGTCGGTGGCCGCGATCCGCCGCGCATCGGTGGAGGATCTCGCCGAGGTCCCCGGCATCTCCCGTACCATCGCCGAGGCCGTGGTCGCGCACCTGTCCGGGCCCGACGCGGGCGCCGACCAGGGGGCGGACATCGCCGCATCCGACCACGCGGAGGAGCACGGGTGAGCGAGCAGGTGGTCGACCCGGCGGACACGACCCGCGCTGGTGGGGACCTGCGGCCCCGGATCCTGATCATCAGCGGGATGTCGGGGGCGGGGCGGTCGACCGCGTCGAACGTGGTCGAGGACCTCGGCTGGTTCGTGATCGACAACCTGCCGCCGATGCTGATCGAGCGGGTGGCCGACCTCGCCTTCGCGCCCGGGTCCTCGGTCACCAAGCTGGCCCTGGTGGCCGACGTCCGCGGCCGCGAGTTCTTCGCGGCGCTCAAGGACACGATCCAGAGCCTGCAGCGCAGCGACCTCGACGTGCGGTTCGTGTTCCTCGAGGCCGACGACGAGGCGCTGGTCCGCCGCTTCGAGGAGACCCGGCGGCGCCACCCGGCCGCGGAGGACGGCGGCGTGCTGGAGGGGATCCAGCGGGAGCGTGAGCTGCTGCGCGAGCTGCGCGGCATGGCCGACCTGATCATCGACACGAGCCAGCTGAACGTCCACGAACTGCGTGACCGGGTGCTGTCGGTGATGGACGACGCGCACGCCGCGGCCCTGCGCATCGACGTCGTGTCCTTCGGCTTCAAGCACGGCTCGCCCCGCGACGCCGACCTGGTGTTCGACGTGCGGTTCCTGCCCAACCCGCACTGGGTGGAGGAGCTGCGCCCCTACTCGGGCCGTGACGCTCCCGTCCGCGAGTACGTGTTCGAGCAGCCGGGCGCCGAACCCTTCATGGAGGCCCTGACCACCCTCCTCGACGTCGTGGTGCCCGGGTACGTCCAGGAGGGCAAGCGCTACCTGACGATCGCGATCGGGTGCACCGGGGGCAAGCACCGCTCGGTCGCGATCAGCGACCGGATCGGCACGTACCTGCGGGCGACGACCGGGCTACCCGTGACCGTGCAGCACCGGGACCTGGGATCCGAGTGAGCACGTCACCGATCGGCCCCGGTGACGGCACCCGCGCCGTCGCGATCGGGGGCGGGCACGGCACGGCGCGGGCACTGGCGGCGCTGCCCCGGGTGGTGGACCACGTGACGGCGGTGGTCACCGTCGCGGACGATGGCGGCTCCTCGGGGCGGTTGCGCCGCGATCTCGACGTGCTCCCTCCCGGGGACCTGCGGATGGCCCTGACGGCCCTGGCCCGCGACCCCGACCTGGCGCGGCTGGTCGACTTCCGCTTCGACCGGGGGGAACTGGCCGGACACAGCCTGGGCAACCTGATCCTGATCGCGCTCGAATCGCTGGCCGACGGCGACCTGATCGCGGCGCTCGACCGCTGTGCGGTGCTGCTCGGTGTTCCGGGGCGGGTCCTGCCGTGCACGACGACCCCTGTCACCCTCCACGCCACGACCGCCGAGGGCATCGTGACCGGCCAGGTGGCCGTCGCCGCGACGCCGAGGTTGCAGCGGGTGTGGCTCGAACCCGAGGCGCCACCAGCGACCCCCGACGCGGTGACCGCGATCGAGCGGGCGGACCTGATCGTGCTCGGTCCCGGCTCGCTGTACACGAGCCTGTTGCCCAACCTCCTCGTCCCCGACATCGCCGCGGCGCTCGGACGGGCGAGCGGTCCGGTGGTGATGGTCACCAACCTGCGTGAGCAGCCCGGGGAGACCGAGGGGATGGAGCTCAGGGACCACCTCGACGCCCTCGCACACCACGTCCCCGACCTGCGCCTCGATGTGGTCGTCGCGCACGAGGGGCCGGCCCCCGCCGGCGAAGGACGTCCCCTGCGGCTCGATGCTTCGGCCCTCCGGGACGTCCCGGCACGGGTACAGGTCGCCGACCTGCTCGACGGCCACGACGGGCACGACCCCGGCAAGCTGGCCACGTTGCTGGACCGGATCCTGCGGGGCTGAGCCCGATGGACGCGACCGCGAGCTTCACCGAGACGGTGCGCCAGGAGCTGGCCAGCCGGCCCCTGGGTTCGGATCGGGAGGTGTGGGCGGAGCTGGCCGGGCTGGTCCGATGCGCCGGGCGCCTGACCCTCGGCGGCGGCGGGGTCGGGCAGGGGCTGACGGTCGCGACGACCTCGGGTGCGGTGGCCCGACGCACCTACGCGCTCGTGCAGCACCGCTTCGCCCTGCGCCCGGACCTCGCCGTCCGGGCCGCCGGTGGCGTGCACCGTCGCGCCACCTACGAGGTGCGGATCAGCGACGCCACCGCCCGGGTCGCCAGCGACCTCGGGCTGGTCGACGACCACGGTCGCCCGATCACCGCCCTGCCGGTGGCACCGGGGGAGCGGCACACCGTCGCGTTCCTCCGTGGCGCGGTGCTCGCCTGCGCCTCCTTCTCTGCCCCGGGTCGCGACCCCCACCTCGAGGTGGTGCCGGGCTCACCGGCGGTGGCGGACGCCATCGCCGCGCTGCTCTCCCACGAGCTGGACACGTCGGTGCGGAGCGCCGCGGACGGGCGTGGCCGGGTCGTCCTCAAGTCGGGGGAGACGATCGGTGAGGTGCTGGTGCTCGTCGGGGCGACGGGAGCGTTCCTGCGCTGGGACGAGCAGCGGATGCGCCGCCAGCTGCGCGGGGAGGCGACCCGCCTGGCGAACGCGGACGCCGCCAACCTCCGCCGCTCGATCGATGCCGCCCGCGAACAGATCCGTGCGGTCCAGCGGGTGATCATCCGCCTGGGCTGGGAGGCGCTCGACGACGAGCTACGGGAGGTGGCGCTCGCCCGCCTGGCCAACCCCCAGGCGAGCCTGACCGAGGTCGGGCAGCTGCTCGACCCGCCCGTCGGCAAGTCCGCGGTGCACCGTCGGTTGCGCCGGCTGATCGACCTGGAGACCGCCGATCCGCCCGGCCCCGCTGCCCGGTCATCCTCCCCGGATCGCACGGTCGAAGGGCCCTGACCGGTCCCGGAGGCCGCTGCTAGTGTCGGCACGGAGACCTCCCCTGCCCGCTCACGACCAGGAGCAACGAGGATGACCACGCGTGTCGCGATCAACGGGTTCGGCCGCATCGGCCGCACCATGCTGCGTTCGGCCAACAAGCACGGCATCGACCTGGAGTTCGTCGCCGTCAACGACCTGACCGACCCTTCGATGCTGGCGCTCCTGCTCGAGTTCGACAGTGTCCACGGCCGCTACGACGGCACCGTCGAGACCGACGGGGACGACCTCGTCGTCGACGGCAAGCGCATCAAGGTCCTCTCGGAGCGCGACCCTGCCGACCTGCCGTGGAAGGACCTTGGCGTCGACGTCGTCGTGGAGTCCACCGGGCTGTTCACCAAGCGTGACGCGGCGGCCAAGCACCTCGAGGCGGGCGCGAAGAAGGTGCTGATCTCCGCGCCGGCGAAGGAGGAGGACGTCACGATCGTCCTGGGCGCCAACGAGGGGGACTACGACCCCGAGGCGCACGACGTGGTGTCGATGGCCTCCTGCACCACCAACTCCGTGGTCCCGATGGCCAAGGTCCTGCACGATGCCTTCGGGATCGAGCAGGGGCTGATGACCACGATCCACGCCTACACCGGCGACCAGAACATCCACGACGCGCCCCACAAGGACCCGCGGCGGGCCCGGGCGGCAGCGCTGTCGATCGTGCCGACGACCACCGGTGCGGCGCAGGCCGCGTCCCTGGCACTTCCCGAGATGGAGGGACGGCTGTCCGGCTTCGCGCTGCGGGTCCCGGTCCCGGACGGGTCGATCACCGACCTGACGCTGATCCTCGCCCGCGAGGTCAGCAAGGAGGAGGTCAACGCGGCGATGAAGGAGGCCGCGGACGGGCCACTGTCGGGGATCCTGGAGTACAGCGAGAAGCCGTTGGTCTCCGTGGACATCATCGGCAACCCCCACTCCTGCGTCTTCGACGCCCCGTCCACCCTGGCCACCGGACGCCTGGTCAAGGTGCTCGGCTGGTACGACAACGAGTGGGGGTACTCCACCCGGCTGGCGGAGGCGGTCGCCTACCTCGGTGAGCGACTGTGACCTCACCGCTCCTCGCCGGCGTCCCGACGCTGGACGACCTCGATGCGGCCGGCAAGCGCGTGTTCGTCCGCGCCGACCTCAACGTGCCGCTGCGCGACGGCGAGATCACCGACGACCTGCGGGTGCAGGCGTCGGTGCCCACCCTGCGCCGCCTCCTCGACGCCGGTGCGGCCGTGATCGTGGCGTCGCACCTCGGGCGTCCGAAGGGCGAACCCGACCCGGCGTCGTCGATGGCGCCGGTCGGGGAGCGCCTCGCGGCACTGCTCGGCAGCGAGGTGGTCGTCGCCGCCGACGTCGTCGGTGACGATGCGCGTGCGAAGGCCGCCGCCCTGGAGGCTGGCCAGGTGCTGCTGCTCGAGAACCTGCGGTGGCACCCGGGCGAGACCAGCAACGACGACGCCTTCGCCGACGCGCTCGCCGACCTGTGCGACGTCTACGTCGACGACGCCTTCGGCGCAGCGCACCGCGCCCACGCGTCCATCTCCGGACTCCCCGCGCGGCGACCCGGGTACGCGGGGCTGCTGCTCGCGCGTGAGCTGGACGCCCTCGGTGGGCTGCTCGCCGAACCCGTGCGGCCGTACGTCGCCGTCCTCGGCGGCGCGAAGGTCAGCGACAAGCTCGTGGTCCTCGAGCGACTCCTGGAGCGGATCGACGTCCTCGCCGTCGGCGGGGCGATGGCCTACACCTTCCTGGTCGCCGAGGGGGTCGCGGTCGGGACCTCCCGCGTCGAGGAGGATCAGGTCGAGACGGTGGCCCGGCTGGTCGCGGCCGCCCGTGAGCGCGGCATCGAGGTGCTGCTTCCGACGGACGTGATCGTCGCGGGCGAGTTCGCCGAGGACGCGGCGGCGACCTCGGTGGCCGTCGGCGCGATCCCCGCGGACCACATCGGGCTGGACGTCGGTCCCGAGACCGCCGAGCGCTACGCCCGGGCGATCGCTGAGGCCGGCAGCGTGTTCTGGAACGGGCCGATGGGCGTGTTCGAGTGGGAGCCCTTCGCGGCGGGAACCCGCCGCGTGGCGCAGGCGATGGCCGACGCGCCGGGCTTCACGGTGGTCGGCGGCGGCGACTCGGCTGCCGCGATCCGGGCCTTCGGGCTCGACGACCGGGTCGACCACGTCTCCACCGGCGGCGGGGCGTCCCTCGAGCTGCTGGAAGGCAGGGACCTGCCCGGCGTGGTGGCGCTGCGGCGCTGACGGGCGCGCCACCCCCGGACGGTCCCCGGTGCACGCGCGGTACGAGCGCGCGGAGGACTGACGACGGGCCGACCGCCAGCTAGCGTTGGCCGGCTCGTCATCCGCCGGCCACGCGCCGATCCCGGCCGACACGGAGCCCTCGCGACCGTGACCACGTCGAACGACCCGACACCCGATCAGCTGCGCGCTGGAGAGGTGCTCCGCACCGGCGCGCAGCTGATCGGCACCTACCTCCGCGAGGCGCCCCTCGCGTACCTCGTCGCGGCCACCGGCGCCGTGGCCTTCACGGCCGGGATCGTGGCCACGGCCTTCGTGGTGGGGTGGATCACCGACGCGCTGATCGTGCCGGTGCTGGCCGAGGGCGAGCCGCTGGACGGCCGGCTCACCGTGGCCGTGGTGCTGCTGCTGGGGCTGGCGGTGTGGAAGGGTGCCTCGATCGTGCTGCGCCGCACGGCTGCGGGGTGGCTCGCCTTCGGCGCACAGCGGCGCGTACGCAGCCGGCTGATCCGCCACCTCCTCGGTCTCAGCCTGCGCTGGTACCGCAGCCGCGGCGTCGGGGACCTGCTCTCGGTGTCCGACGTCGACGCCCGGCAGGCCACCTTCGTGCTGCAGCCGTTGCCCTTCGCGACCGGCGTCACCGCGCTCCTGATCGGGGCGGGAGCGGTCATCGTCGCGACCGACCCGCTGCTCGGTGTGATCGCGATCCTGCTCCTGCTGACCGTCGTGTCGATCGACCTGCGGGGCTCCTGGCTGACCTTCGCGGCGATGGAGGAGGCGCAGCGGCGCCGCGGTCGTGTGGCCGAGGTGGCCCACGAGAGCATCGACGGTGCCCTCACCGTCAAGGCGCTCGGGCGCGAGGACGACGAGGTGGCACGGTTCGGGGTCGCCACCGACCACCTGCGGGACCAGCTGATCGACGTCGGGCGGGTGTGGACCGCGTACCGGGCGGTGACCGAAGCCCTGCCCGCCGTCGGCACCGTGGTGGTGCTGGTCGTCGGCACCCTGCGGGTCGCGGCGGGCGAGCTCAGCTCCGGGGAGCTGGTGCGCACGGTCTACCTCCTGTCCCTGCTGGCGGTGCCGATCCGCCTGATCGGCTACCTGCTGTGGGACACGGCCAGCAGCGTCGCGGGGTGGCGGCGCGTCGCGGCCGTGCTGGACGCCGACGACACGGTCACCCACGGCCCACTCGCGCCCAGGGGCGGCCGATCCGCGGCCGCGGTGTCGGCCAACCGCGTCTCCTTCGGGTACGGCGACGGCGAGCCGGTGCTGCGCGACCTGGAGCTACGGATCCCGGCGGGACGCACCGTCGCGATCGTCGGGCCCACCGGCGCGGGCAAGTCCACCCTCGCCCTGCTGCTGGCGCGGATGTGGGATCCCGATGAGGGCAGCATCCACCTCGACGAGCGGGACCTGCGCGAGCTCGCACCGGGAGCCGTCGCCTCGGAGGTGGCCTACGTCTCCCAGGACACCTTCCTGTTCGACGACACCGTCGCCGGCAACGTCCGCATGGACGCCCCCGTCAGCGACGACGAGGTGGTCCGTGCGCTCGAGCTCGCCAACGCGGCGGGGTTCGTCCGCGCCCTTCCCCAGGGGCTCGAGACGCGCCTCGGTGAACGGGGCGCGACCCTCTCGGGCGGGCAGCGGCAGCGCATCGCGCTGGCGCGGGCGCTGGTCCGCCGCCCCCGCCTGCTGGTGCTCGACGACGCCACCTCGGCGGTCGACCCCAGCGTGGAGGCTTCGATCCTGCGGCGACTGCGCGCGGCCGACCTGCCGGCGACCGTGGTGCTCGTCGCGTACCGCCGGTCGAGCATCACCCTCGCCGACGAGGTGGTGTACGTGGACGACGGTCGGGTCGTGGCCCACGGCACCCACGCGACCCTGCTCCGCGACGTGCCCGGGTACGCCGCGCTGCTGCAGGCGTACGAGGAGGATGCGGCCGCACGGGAGGAGGGCCGCCGGCGGCGTCCCGGGGGCCGTGACGAGACCGCCGCACCGGAGACCTGGGCGTGAGTGGGTCGACGACCACCGAGGCGGCCACCGCCGGCGCGCCGACCACGGCCTACCCGTCCGCGGTCAAGGCGATGCTGGCCGCGATCCGTCATGCGCCCGCGCTGCGACGGGGGTTCGGACTCACGCTGACGCTCGCGATGGCGGGCACCGCCGGGCAGATCGTCGTCCCGATCGCGGTGCAGCAGCTGATCGACCGGCAGCTGGTCGCACCCGGTCCGATCGAGGCCCCCGGCGTGGTGCTGGCCGGTGCCGCCGCGATCCTCGTGCTCCTGCTGGCGCTGGCGGCCAACCGCGTCGCGCTGTTCCGGTTGGTGCGCGCGGCCGCGGAGGGGCTCGCCCAGCTGCGGATCGCCGCCTTCCGTCGGATCCACCAGCTCTCGGCGCTGCACGTCCAGGCCGAACGGCGGGGGGCGCTGGTGGCCCGCGTCACCTCCGACATCGAGGCGATCAGCGACTTCCTCGAGTGGGGCGGGGTCGGGATGCTCATCGGGGCGACCCAGATCCTGCTGGTGCTCGGCGTGATGGTCGTGTACGACCCGGTGCTCGCCGGGCTGGTCCTGGTGACGGCGCTGCTGTACGCGGGGCTGCTCCTGGTGTTCCAGCGGATCCTGCGTCGCGCCTACGACCGGGTCCGGCAGCGGGTGGCGGACTCCCTCGCGGCGATGGGGGAGGCGATCAGCGGGCTGCCCACCATCCGCGCCTACGGGGCCGAACGGCGGACGCAGGAGCGGGTCGACACCGCCCTCGACGCGCAGTACCGCCAGGAGGTCCGCACCATGGCCCTCAGCGCGACGATGTTCTCGAGCGCGGAACTGTTCGCGGCGGTGCTGACCGCCGGGGTCGTCGCGACCGGCATCCTGTTCTCGACCGGCCTGACGGCCGGACAGCTCGTGGCGTTCCTGTTCCTCGTCACCCTGCTGATCGATCCGGTGCAGTTGCTCGTCGAGGTCCTCAACGAGGCCCAGACCGCCGCGGCCGGGGTCCGTCGCGTGCTCGGTGTGGTCGAGGCGACGACCGACGTCGAGGATCCGGGACCGCACGGACGACCGCTGCCGAGCGGGCCGCTCTCGGTGCGGGTCGAGGGGGTGCGGTTCCGGTACCCGACCGGCGCCGACGTCCTGTGCGACCTCGACGTGGAACTCACCGCAGGACGGCGGTACGCCATCGTGGGCGAGACCGGGTCGGGCAAGTCCACCTTCGTGAAGCTCGTGACCCGGCTGCTCGACCCGACCGAGGGACGGATCAGCCTCTCGGGGGTGCCGCTCCCCGAGGTGCCCTTCGAGGAGCTGCGCTCCCGGGTGGTGTTCGTGCCGCAGGACGGGTTCCTCTGGGACACGACCGTCCGCGAGAACGTCCGCTACGGCCGCCCCGACGCCACCGACGCCGAGGTTGCGGACGCCGTCGAGGAGCTCGGCCTCGGCCGGTGGATCGTCCGGCTGCCCGCGGGGCTGGACACGCCCGTCGGTGAGCGCGGTGGGCGGCTCTCGGCGGGGGAGCGGCAGCTGGTTGCGCTGACCCGGGCGTGGCTCGCGGGTCCCGACCTCCTCGTGCTCGACGAGGCCACCTCGGCCGTCGACCCGGCGCTGGAGGTGGCGCTGCGTCGTGCCATCGAGCGGCTGACCGCGGGGCGGACCAGCCTCACCGTCGCCCACCGCCTGTCCACCGCGGAGACCGCCGACGAGGTGCTGGTGTTCGACGAGGGCCGGCTGGTGGAGCGCGGGACCCACGGTGCGCTCGTGGCCGCGGGTGGGGTGTACGCCGGGTTGCACACCGACTGGATCGCCAGCACGACGCGGTGAGGGTCGGCACCGGCCGACTACGCTCGGCGCCCCCGACACCCGCAGGAGCAGACGCGTGAGCGACCGGACCCCGATCATCGCGGGCAACTGGAAGATGCACCGCGACCACCTCGAGGCGATCCAGCTCGTCCAGAAGCTCGCCTACCACCTCAACGAGGTCGATTACGAGGGCCAGGAGGTCGTGGTCTGCCCGCCCTTCGTCGCGCTGCGCTCGATCCAGACGCTGATCCAGTCCGACAAGCTGCCGATCGGGCTCGGAGCCCAGAACTGCCACCCGGAGGACGAGGGGGCCTTCACGGGCGAGATCTCGGTGCCCATGCTGGCACGCCTCGACGTCAGCTACGTGATCTGCGGCCACTCGGAGCGCCGCGCGCTGTTCGGCGAGACCGACGCCGACGTGGCGGCCAAGGCGCGGGCCGTCCAGCGTCACGGTCTCCGGCCGGTCCTGTGCGTGGGTGAGGTGAAGGAGGAGCGTGAGGCTGGCCGCGCCGTCGAGGTGGTGGTCTCGCAGCTGCGCGGCAGCCTCGACGGCCTCACCATCGACGACCCGGACGCGCTGGTCATCGCCTACGAGCCCGTGTGGGCGATCGGGACCGGGCTCACGGCGACGCCCGACGATGCCCAGGAGATGTGCGCGACGATCCGGGCGGAGCTCGGTGAACGCGTCGGATCGCAGATCGCCGCGGCGATGCGGATCCAGTACGGCGGCAGCGTGAAGCCGGGGAACATCCGCCAACTCATGGCCCAGCCCGACATCGACGGCGCGCTGGTCGGAGGCGCGAGCCTGTCCAGCGAGGACTTCGCCCTGATCGTCGGGCATCGACGGTGAGCACCGGCGACGGGGCCAGCGGGGTTCGCTGAGCGCGCGATCGAGCGTCCGTGCCGTGAGGCAGATGACTACGCTGCCCGGCTGGTGGGTCCCCCCTGGGGAGGGCCGTCCAGGTCCGGTCGCCTGACCGGCCCGGGGACGCGCCGCGGCGGGTGAGCGCTGTCGGTGCGCAGGATGCGCAGACCGCCTAGGGTGCTCGCCGATGCAACGACCTCGGTAGTAGCTTGGAGGTATCCTGGAGAGGACCCCGGTGTGGTGTGCCGCGACCCGGCGCGCACGCGGGGTGCTCCCCACCGCTCGATGGAAGGAGCCACGGTGGCGAAGGACAAGAGGTACGCATGGCGGCTGCTCGCAGCCGTCGGGGCGCTCGCGCTGGTCGCGACCGCCTGTGGTGAGCCAGCAGAGGAGGTCCCCGAGGACCCGGACGTGACCGAGGAGGTCCCCGAGGAGCCGACGGAGGATCCCGAGGAGGAACCCGACGCCGAGGCGATGCCTGGCCTCGACGACTGCGAGGAGTTCCCCAACGAGTGCAACATGGGGCCGCGTGCCGAAGGTGGCGCGATCACCTGGTTGATCAACCAGGGCCACGACGGGGTGTACAACCACCACCGGCCGGAGGGCGGCTCGGTCTACCTGCTGCAGTTCATGGAGGGCCTGCACCCGCGGGGCGGCTACTTCGCGCCTGACGGTGAGTGGGCCTGGGACTACGACTTCTTCGCGGACGAGCCGCAGGTCATCAACGATGACCCGCAGACGATGCAGGCGACGATCCGCGACGAGGCCGTGTGGAGTGACGGCACCCCGATCGACGTCGACGACGTCCTGTGGAACTGGTACCACAACAGCGGCGACGAGGACCTGTGCGTCGGCTGTGACCCGCGTGCGACCAGCTTCTGGGACGCCGTGGAGAGCGTCGAGAGCGACGACGGCAAGACCATCACCGTGACCCTCTACGAGGGCGCGATCGAGCCCGAGTGGTTCGCGTCCTTCGGTTCTCTCGTGACCTACCCGGCGCACGTCTCCGGGGCGGACTGGACCACGCCGGAGGGCATGGGCGAGTCGTCGCAGTACCTCAACACCAACGTGCCGGACTGGTCGGGTGGCCCCTACCTGGTCGAGGAGTGGATCGCCGACGAGCGGCAGGTGCTGGTGCAGAACCCGGAGTGGTACGGCGAGGAGTTCGTGCCGACCCTGGACACGGTCGTCAAGGAGGTCATCTCCGACCAGGGCTCGTGGCTGCCCGCGCTGCAGAACCGTGAGATCGACGGCGGCTCGCCCGCATCGTTCTTCGTGGATCTGGTGGGTGAGCTCGAGCAGGTGCCCGGCGTCTACCACGCTCTCGGCTCGGCCGGTGCGGTGTGGGAGCACGTCGATGTGAACATGGACTCGATCGACGACCTCGCGCTGCGTCAGGCGATCTTCACGGCGATCGACACCCTGGACGCGCGTCAGCGCATCTTCGGTGACCTCGAGCCGCCGCTGCGGACCAACCACATCTTCCCGGCGCTGAGCCCCTTCCACGAGGACAAGCTCGCGGGGACCGGGTACGGCACCGGTGACGTCGAGGCCGCACGCCAGATCCTCGCCGACGCCGGCTACACCGGCTACGACGGGGACACGCTGGTCGACCCGGACGGCAACGAGGTGCCCGACGTGCGGTTCGGTTTCCTGGCTGGCAACGAGAACCGGGCGACGTTCACCGAGCTGGCCCAGTCCTACCTGGCCGACATCGGGGTCACGGTCGTCCCCGAGGCGATCCCCGGTGACCAGCTGGGGACCGTGCTGGTCGGGCAGGACTACGACCTGGTGATCTTCGGGTGGAGCGGTTCGCCGCTGTTCGTCAACGCGCCGGACCAGTTCTGGCACAGCGAGAGCGGGTCGAACTTCGGCCGCCTGGTCAACGAGGAGCTCGACGAGATCGTTCGGGCCGTGCCCAACCAGATCGACATCGCCGACTCGGCGGCCCTGGCCAACGAGGCGGTCGAGATCGTGATGGACGAGGCCTACGTGCTTCCGCTGTGGGACACGCTCAACCTGATGTTCGTCTCCGACGAGTACGCCAACATCCGGGACAACCACAACTCGAGCCTGCGCTCGCTGTACAAC
>SKNO01000043.1 GCA_007120465.1 Nitriliruptoraceae bacterium | reverse complement strand
GGTGCCGCTACGGCGGCACCCGCCGGGCTCCGGCTCCCCGCACCGGACCGGAGCCCGGCGCGCCGCCGACGGGCGTGGGCGACGGCGGGAGCCCGGGCGCTGGGCAGGAGGTCGAGCGAGGCCCCCGGCGACGAGTAGCCTCCGGAGGTATGACCACGCTGTCGGAGCTCCGCGCACCGCCGGATCCGCGGGTCCACTGGGACCTGCCGGCCTTCGGTGCGATGCCGACCGTGACGGTGCTCGGCGAGCAGGTGGTGCGCGTCCTGGCACCGAACCCCTCGCCGATGACCCTTGACGGGACCAACACCTACGTGCTCGGCACGTCCGGGTCGGGCACCGCCGTCCTGGTCGACCCGGGCCCCGACACCGCGGACCACCTCGCGACCGTCGAGGAGGTGCTCGCCACACGCGACGCGGAGCCCGCCGCGATCGTGGTCACCCACCACCACGTCGACCATGCCGAGGCAGCGGCGACGTGGGCCGCGCGGTTCGGCTGCCGCGTCGTCGCCTCCACCCCCGCCGTCGCGGGACCCGGCGGACGCGTGGTCGCGGACGGGGACCGCCTGGCGGTCGGTGACCTCGACCTCGAGGTGGTCGCCACTCCCGGCCACACGCGCGATCACGTGGCGCTGCGCCTGCCCGATGGGGCGCTGCTGACCGGCGACCACGTCCTCGGACGCGGCACGTCGGTGGTGGCGTACCCCGACGGCGACCTCACCGCGTACCTCGCGAGCCTGCGCAAGGTCCTCGACCTCGGGCCGTCCCGGCTGCTCCCTGGCCATGGTCCGGAGCTCGACGAGGACCCGGGGGCGGTCCTGCGCTACTACCGGGACCACCGGGCGTTCCGTGAGCAGCAGATCCTGACCGTGCTCGCCCAGGGGCCGGCGACCCCTCGTGAGCTGGTGGCGGTGATCTACGCGGAGGTGGATCGGCAGCTATGGTCGGCGGCCGAGGCGTCGACGCGGGCCGCGCTCGCTGCCCTGGTGGAACACGAGCAGGTCCGGGTGGATGCCGACGATCGGGCGCACCTGCGCTGACCAGAGGCGGTCGTATGCGACGATCGGCGTCGAGGTCCGGGCCGTCCCCCTCTCGATCCGCCCTGCTATCCGGGACTCAAGTCCCATCCCGCCGTTGTCGATGTAAGCCCCGAGACCCGGCGCTGGTCGGGCCCGGGCGTCCACCGACGAGCGATCCTGACCCCGGAGGTGCCCAGTGGCAGAGTTCCTCGACGCTTTCGCGGTCGAACGCGAGAGCCTGCTCGGTGCGCTCTCGCAGCTCGAGGAGGTGTGGTCGCGCTTCCAGGAGCGCCGCGGCATCGAGGTGGAGGGCACCGACGTCTCCGACTCCCTGATCGCGGGCGAGCTCGCGCTGGTGCGGCGGGACCTGCAGGCGACCCAGTTCACCGTCGGGATCTTCGGGCTGATCAAACGCGGGAAGTCGACCCTGCTCAACGGGTTGATCGGGCGTGAGGTGTCGTCGATGCACGTCACGCCCGAGACGGCGGTGCCGGTGTACGTGTCGTACGGCCCCCACGCCGAGGCGACGGTCCACATGGTCAACGGTGAGACCCGGCACGTGGCCGTCGAGGACGTCGAGCGCTACACCTCCCAGAAGCACAACGAGAAGAACCACCAGGGCGTCACCCACGTCGAGCAACAGGTGCCGGTCGGGTTCCTGCGCAACGGGACCCGGTTGATCGACACGCCCGGGCTCGACGACGCCGAGGCGGACGACGTCTACACCGAGCGCACGCTGCAGGAGCTCGACGTCGTCGACGCCGGGATCGTGCTGTTCCTGTCGCCACCGACGGTGGGCGCGACCGAGATGGCGTTCCTCGAACAGATCGTGGCGCGGGACCTCAAGAAGACCTTTCTGGTCTGCAACATGTACCCGCAGCACTTCCACGACCCCGAGACCCGCAAGGCCGTGCTCGACTACGTCGGGCGGCGGATCGTGGAGGCGTCACGTGAGGCTGGCCGGACCGGGGAGGTGCGCATCTACCCGGTGTGCGCCCTCGAGGCGTGGCAGGCCCGCCTGGACGACGACATCGACATGTGGAAGCGGTCGGGGGCCGATCGCCTGCTCCGGGATGTGGAGACCTACCTGTCGGGTTTCGCCGGGCACCAGGTCCTCGACGAGGCGGCGGACCGGATCGTCAAGGTCGCGGACATGGCGATCTCCGAGGTGAAGGTCCGGCAGCAGCTGCTCGACGACCCGCAGACCCTCTCGGGGTTCCGGGCGCAGCTCGACCGCAACATCGCCGCCCTGGAGCGTCGGTTCGACGACGCCGTGTCCATGGCGATGACCGAGGTCGCGCCGCTGCGGATGCGCATCCGCGGGCTGGTGCTCCAGCCCTTCGCGAAGGCGAAGAAGGAGCTCGCCGAGCTCGACAGCCTCGAGGAGATCGAGGCGTTCGCCAGCCGGTTCCGGCGCCAGGTCGAGGTGGCCGGAGAGCTGGCCTCGAGGCAGTTCAGTGAGGGCTTCGGGCGGACGATCGGGTCGCTGCAGCGCAAGCTCTCGGAGCAGTTCGAGTCGGTCATGACCGACCTGGCCCCGAACCTGCCGCAGGTGCAGCTGTCCGCGTCCGCGCTGCTCGTCACCCCGGACCAGATGCAGTCGGTGAAACGCTCGCACCAGCGCTCGCGTTCATCGAGCACCAGCGTCGGGGTGGTCACGGGCCTGGCCGGCGGCGGTGCGGCGTTCATGGCCGCGGGGGCGCTGCTGGGGCCGATCGGGCTGCTCGGCGGTGCGCTCGTCGGCTGGAAGCTGACGAGCCTGCTCGCGATGAACCGCAGCCTCAAGCAGGTGCGCAGCGCGATCTTCGAGCGGTTGGAGGAGATCGCGGAGTCGATGGTCAAGGACGTCGACGCGCAGGTCGCCACCGCCGTCGAGACCGTGCGCACCGCCGTTGAGCGGCGACGCCGGGCCTTCGCCCACGATCTGTACCAGCAGTTCGAGCTCGTCCAGGCGATCAGCGCCCACCCGGAGTCGCTCGACACCTACCGACGCGAGGCCGTGCGCTTCGAGGAGGCCTTCGAGCACTGCGCGGAGCGGGCCCGTCGGTCGGTCGCCGGGCAGACGCAGGTGAGCATCAGCGCCTGAGCAGGCGCCCGCCGTCCGCGTCGTCGGTCAGGCGGCGCGGCGGGTGCGCTTGATGCCAGCGGCCTTCAGCGCGGCTGCCGGGACGCCGGCCTCCCGCCACGCCGTGTAGCTGATGCTCTTGCGCTCCGAGTACTCGGCTGCGACGTCGATGAACCCCTTCTCGAGGGCCTCGAGGTCGGGCTCCTCCTGCATCTCGACGAGGCGCTCCTCGAGGTCGAGCCGCTTCTGGATCAACTCGACCCGCTTGGCCGGGTCGGGTTCCGCGTCGACGGTCGCCTGGACCTCCGCGATCCGGGACTCGATCGTGGCGCGATCCAGCTTGCGGCCGGGCTTGCGCTCCTGTTCCAACGCCGCGAGGTAGTCGCGCACGGCTTTGCCCTGTGCGCGTCCCTTCGCGAGCGCTGCCTTGTGGTCCTCACTCATCTTCTTCGCCACGTCGATGTCCTCAGATCGGGTCGGATCCGGGTCGGATCCATCGAGGGGAACCCACGGTAACACGATACGGGCGTGCCGGCCGATAAGGAGCCCGTCCATTGGGTCGACCCCGCCACGTGATGGGTGCGGTCTTTCGCCCTCACGAGGGCGAACGGTCCACCGGTTCCACGTCGTCGATCGCCCCGGTCCTTCGCGGGGATACGTGCACGGTCCCTTCGATCGCCCGGAGGTGGACCGCGAACACGCAATGGCCCGGTCGGGGGTCCTCCAGTTCGAGCCGTCCTCCCATCGCCTCGACCAGTTGCCGGGCGATGAACAGCCCCAGCCCGACGCCACTGGTCCGCATCGTCATGGGGTCCTCGAGCCGCTGGAACCGCTCGAAGATCCGCAGACGCTGCGCCGCCGGGATCCCCGGTCCCTGGTCGAGCACCCGGATCCGGACGCCGTTCCCGTCGCGGCCGGCCGTCACGATCACCGGCGTGTCGGGCGCGCTGTAACGCAGCGCGTTGTCGAGCAGGGCGGCCAGCGCCTGGCGCAGTCGTCGGGGATCGGCCCACGCGGGCGGTGTGCCGGGGGACACCGTGAGGTCGACCCGCCGGTCGGGCTCACGCTGGCCCGCCTCGGCAACGACGCGGGTGAGGACCTCCTCGACGGGCAGCGCGGTCGCGGTGACGATCCCGGCGAGCTGCCCGCGTTCGAGCTGGGTGACGAGCAGGAGGTCCTCGACGATCTCGCCGAGCCGGTCGGTGCCGTCGAGGACGCCGGAGAGCGCCTCGTTGCGCTGCTCGAGGGACATGCGGTCACCGCGGCGGAGCAGGAGCTGGACGTAACCGCGGATCGGGGTCAGCGGCGTCCGCAGCTCGTGCGAGATCCGGGACACGAAGTCGGCGCGGAGGCGCTCGAGCTCGGCCTCCCGCGAGACGTCCCGGACGAGCACGACGTCACCGGTGGCGTGGCCGCGCTCGTCGAACAGCAGGGCGTGGTCCTCCTGGACGTCACGGACCTCCCCACCCGCGGATCGCCAGCGGGCGTGGGCGCGACGGTGGGGGTGATCGGGGGTGGCCCCCGTGAGCTCCCAACGGCCACGGACGGGCGGGTCACGCCGAACCTCGGCGAGCAGGTCGGCGATGTCCGCGCCGACGGCCTGGTCGGCGGTGACACCGGTGAGCTCCTCGAGCGCCGGGCTCCACACCTGGACCGTGCCCTCGGCGTCGAGCAGCAGGATCCCGTCGGAGGCGCCCCGGACCACCTGGTCGAGCCGGTCGCGCTCCGTCCGGAGCGAGCTCACCAATCGTGCGGCAGCCAACGACGAGCGGGCCGCGACCTGGATCGCCAGCACCGGCACCAGCAACAGCGGGATCAGGAACGACCAGGACTCCCACAGCGCTGCGGCCACGATGCCGACGGCGACGGTGCCCAGCATCGAGGCCAGGGTGAGCGGGGCCTGGTCGGTGAAGTCGCGGACCCCCTCGGTGCCGGCGATGCGGGCGACGAGCCCCCGGAAGGCGAGGGTGTTGACGGCGGCGTACGCGACCATCGCGACCACGACGGTGGCCAGCGCGCGCTCACCGATCACTGGACCCAGGTCGGGGGTCGCGAGCACGATCAGGCCGGCCACGGTCGTGGCGACCGTGACCTGGGAGACGTTGAAGACCACCTTGTCGGCGGACAGCCGCCGCGGCAGGTGGGCCAACAGCATGCCGCCGGCGCTGCCGAGGACCACGTACAGCGGGGCGACGACGAACAGTCCTGCGGTGATCGCGGCCTCGCTCAAGGTGAACGCGGCACCCGCGCGGCCGATGTCGATGTAGACGACGATCAGTTCGGCCAGGGTGATGACCGCGAGGATCGCGAGCAGGCGGACGGGATCGATGCGGCCGGGTTCGGAGGCCAGCACCAACCCGGCGACCGCCACGACGGCGGCGCCCGCCCAGGCTCCGACGTAGCGCGCTGCGGAGCCGTCCACGCCACGCTCCCTCACGGTCGGCAGGTGACGACTCTACGCCGCACCGGCCGGTCCCGTCAGGGAGCGAGGATCAGCGGATCCAGACCCAGCCAGCGACGATCGGCGAGCTCACGATGGCCGGCAGTGCGGCGGCGAGCAGCGATGCGCCGAGGGCGGTCAGTGCGGCGATCCGGACCTTGACGGTACGAGCCTGCGTCACGGTGGTCCCCTTCCGGGTCGATCGGACGGTTCGCGGGAGAGCGTATCACCGATAGTGCCTGATAGGGCACGCTCCGTCACCATCCGGGTCGCCTGGGAGGGCGTCGCGGGGACCGTCGTCGTCCCGGAACCGGCCCAACGGCCCTGTGCGGCACGCCGCACGCAGGCTTGGGTTCTCCCGACGAGGCTCACTACTGTCGATGTGGCGCCGGCAACGGTGCCGAGCGCTCGCAGACGCGCCCCCCGGCGCGAGGAGGTCCTCCCGTGTCCGTCCAGCTCCCACCAGCACGGTCCGTCGCGGTCAACCCGGCCCAGGAGGAGCTCAGGGGGTGGGTGCTCGAGTACATGCCGAACGTGACGGTCACCGAGTTCGGCAACATCAACTACCAGGCACGCATCGTCTCGCGGCTGTCGCGCTCGACGTTCTTCGTCTCCGACGAACCGAACGACAAGCCGACGATCTCCCGGGCCGAGGCCGAGGAGTGGGCGGCCAAGCAGGACGCCTACATCGCCGAGCAGGACATGGTCCTGATGCAGGGCTACATCGGGCCGGAGCCGGCTTTCCGGACCGCGGCACAGCTGTACATCGAGCGGACCAACTCGAACATCCCGGCGATGCAGGAACAGCTGTACTTCGACCCGGATGAGGGGTTCACCCCGGAGTTCACCGTGATCTACACGCCGAACCTGCCGGCGCCGGGGAAGCCGGACGACTGCCTGATCACGATCGACCTCGACAACTGGGTGACGCGGGTGTTCGGCTCGGACTACTTCGGTGAGTCCAAGATGGGTGGCCTGCGGATGTGGAACCGGCTGGTCTACGACCGGGGTGGGCTGGCGATGCACTCCGGGGCCAAGACCTTCCCGGCGGAGCAGACCGCCAGCGGTGAGGAGGAGCTCGCGCTGATCATCGGCCTGTCCGGCACGGGCAAGACCACCACCACCTTCCGCAACGTCAAGGGCTCCCTGCCGGTGCAGGACGACTTCATCGCCCTGATGCCCGGTGGCCTCGTCCACACCACCGAGAACGGCTGCTTCGCCAAGACCTTCGGGCTCGACCCGGACGACGAGCCCACGATCTACGAGGGGGCGACCCGCCCGGATGCCTGGCTCGAGAACGTGTCGGTGTCGCCGGACGGCAAGGTCGACTTCTTCGACACCAACTACACGGCCAACGGACGCTGCACCTTCGGCCTCGAGCACATCCGCCACCGTGACCCGCGCAGCCTGCCGATCGCCCGGTACCTGTTCATCTTGAACCGCAACGAGAACCTGATCCCCGCCGTCGCCAAGCTCAAGCCCGAGCAGGCCGCGTACTACTTCATGCTCGGTGAGACCAAGGGCACCTCCGCCGGTGGCGCGGCCGAGGCGGGCAGGAACCTGCGCGTCCCGGGGACCAACCCCTTCTGGTTCGAGGGGGACGCCACCCAGGGCAACCGCCTGCTCGAACTGCTCGAGTCCTCGCCGCTGGAGGTGTACCTGCTCAACACCGGCCGCGTGGGGGGTCCGGAGTCCGACGAGCGGTCCAAGAAGGTGCGCATCACCCACTCGGCCGCGGTGCAGCACGGGATCGTCGACGGCACGATCGAGTGGGAGGAGGACCCGGACTTCGGCTACCTCGTCGCCACCTCGATCCCCGGGTTCGACGACGACGAGCTGCTGCGACCGCGGGTGCTGTACGAGCGGCAGGGACGGCTCGACGAGTACGCCTCGCTGGTGGAGAACCTCAAGGCGGAGCGCACCGGCTACATCGCCCGCTTCGACGGGCTCGATCCACGTATCTCGGGCGGGGCGGGCGTCTAGGCGCCCGGCGACCCTGCTGCGCCGCCGGGATCCTCTCCGGACGCTCCACCGGCTGCCTCCCCGCGGACGGGTTAGCCTCGTCCGCGCGGACGGAGGCGTGCGACGATGCAGCCGCTGGAGGTGTTGCTCTTCGGCGGCTTCGCCCTGCGTCGTGGCGAGGACACCGTCCCGCCGATCGCGTCGCGCGTCGGTCGCTCGCTGTTCGGCTACCTCGCGATGCACCGGGGGGTGCCGCTGCCACGCGAGCGGCTCGTCAGCGAGTTCTGGCCCGAGCTGTCCGAGTCGCGCGGCCGGCGGCGCCTCAGCCACACCCTCTGGCAGCTCCAGGACGCGCTCGGGGAGCTGCCCGGTGACGCCCGCTACCTCGACGTCGGGACCGATGCCATCGCCTTCGGGACCGGCGACCCCGTCACGGTGGACGTCGAGCGGTTCGAGCGGGGGCTCGAGGAGCTCCGGGACCTGAAGACCTCCGGTGCGGTGCGCGCTCGCGACCTCACCCGACTCGAGCGGGTGGTCGCGCTGTACCGCGGCGATCTGCTCGATGGGCACTACGAGCCCTGGGTCCGCGAGGAGCAGGAGCGGCTCGGCCAGCGCTACCTCGAGGCGTTGGCCACCCTGGTGTCGATGGCGAAACGGCTGGGCGCCTACGACGACGCGCTGCTGTACGCCCGACGCATCACCCACCAGGACCCGCTGCGGGAGGACGGCCACCGCGAGGTGATGCGGCTGTCGATGCTGCTCGGCCGCCCGGGCGAGGCGCTGCGCCAGTTCGAGCGGTGCCGGGAGGTGCTCGCGGAGGAGCTCGGGACCGACCCCTCGCCACCGACCGTGGAGCTCTACGAGCGGATCCTCCGGCAGGGGCAGGCAGACCCGACCACGGCGGTGACCCGCACGCCCTTCCCCGAACGGCCGCCCCTGGTCGGCCGGGACCGGGAGCGGGCGGCGGCGCTGGACGTCGTCGACACGGCCGTCGCGGGACGCGGTGGCGCCGTCCTCGTCGAGGGTGATCCGGGGCTCGGCAAGACCCGCCTGCTTGACGAGGTCACCGACGATGCCGGCTGGCGGGGGTTCGCGGTCGCCACCGCCGGCTGCGGTGGACCCGGCGGCGGCCCCTTCACCCTCGTCCGCGACCTGGTCGAGGCCACCCTCAGCCCGCTGCGGATCGAGCACCTGCGCCACCGGGTTGCGCCGGTCTGGCTGGTCGAGGTGGCGCGGCTGGTGCCGGCGGTGGCGCGCGCGATCCCCCCGGAGCGGCGACGGCCGGTGGCGCTGGACCGTGACGAGGGCGCGCAGCGCATGCGTGACGCCGTCCTGCACGTCCTGCTGGCGCTGACCGACGTCGACCCGCTGCTGCTGGTCGTCGACGACCTGCAGTGGGCCGATGGCGACTCGCTGGGGGTGCTCGCCGGTCTCGCCGCCGAACTGCCCCGCCACCGCTGTGTCCTCCTGCTCGGGTACCGCGGCGAGGAGGCCCGCGCCCGGTCCGACGTCTGGGACCTCGTCCAGGAGGTCGACCGCCGGCGGCGTCCCGCCCGGATCCTGCTGCGGCCGCTTGACGTGTTCTCGATCGGGGAACTGACGCGGTCGATCGCCCACGGCCACCGGGTCGATCCCGCCGCCGCATCGCGGCTCCTGCAGGAGACCGGCGGCAACCCGCTGCTGGTGGTGGAGACCCTGCGCGAGCTCGCCGACGCCGGCCAGCTCAGCGCCCTCGAGCAGGACGCGGCCGCGCTGCCCCTGCCGAGCAGCATCCGCGAGCTGGTGCTCGCCCGGGCCGACCGGCTCGCGCCCGAGGCCCGCACCGTCCTGGATGTGGTGGTCGTGGCCGGGGACCGCGTCGACCTCGACGTCCTCGAGGCGGCCGTCGAACTGCCGCGGTCCGCGGTCGTCACCGGGGTGGATCTGCTGGTCCGACGCACCCTCTTGCGTGAGTCCGGGGACGCCTACGTCCCGCACCACGAGCAGATCCGCCGCACCTGCCTCGACGTGATCCCGGAGGAGACCGTCCGCTCCCTGCACCGACGGCTCGCCGACGCCCTCGAGGAGCACCGCCCCGACGAGGTGGAGCGGCTCGCCCACCATCTCGAGGCCGCCGGGCAGGGTCGCCGCGCGGTGCACTACCTGGTGGCGGCCGGGCGCAGGGCGGCCGCGCTCCACGCGTACGTCACCGCTGAGGGGTTCCTGCGCCGGGCCGCGGAGCAGCAGCGCCGCGGCCCCTTCGCCCTCGCCGAGCGCTTCGCGCTGCTGCAGGAACTGGAGGCGGTCCACGACGTGCTCGGGGAGCGTGCGCGGCAGCGCGAGGTGATCGACGAGCTCTCGGCGCTCGCGGGCGGTGACCCGCGCTACGTCGCCGAGGTGACCCGGCTGTCGGCGCTGCTGCAGGCGGAGCTGGGTGAGCCCGACCAGGCGATCGCCGTCGCCGACCGGGCCGCCACGATCGCCGAGGAGCTGGACGACCCGGCGCTGCTGGCCCGG
>SKNO01000114.1 GCA_007120465.1 Nitriliruptoraceae bacterium | reverse complement strand
TCGGACCGTGCCGCGCTCAGGCCGTGCCGGGTGGCTGCACCTCGGCAGGTGCGGTCCCGACCGGACGCCACGCGGCCAGCACCGCCCGGATCGCGGTGACCACGGCAAGCGGCTGGTCGAGGAACAGGTGGTGGTAGGCCTCCGGGACCTCGACGAAGGGGACACCGGCCGCAGCCGCCGGCGAGTCGGCCAGCAGTTCCGCCATGTAGGCGCGGACCTCCTCGTCGACGATGTGTGACCGTGCTCCGTTGATGATCGCGAACCGGCACGCGGCGGAGGCCAGTGCCTCGGCGTAGTCGCTGGGCGACGCGGGGCCCTCACGGTTGGTGAAGATGCGCGGGTCGAAGCACCAGGTCCACCCGTCCGGGGTCTCACGCAGGCTGTGCCGGGCGATGTAGCGCACCAGCCACGTGTTCTCGCAGGGCTGGGGCGGGATCAGGTGGAAGTGCTCCATCGCCGTGTCGAGGTCCGGGTAGGTCTTCGGCGACCGGAACATGCGACCGCCGCGCCCCTCCTGCGACTCCGGGTCGGGGCGGCGGATCGGCACGTCCAGCACGATCGCGCCGTCGAGGGCAGCCCCGTGCTTGGCTGCCGCGACCACGGTCACGAACCCACCCATCGAGTGCCCGACGACCACGGGGCGGCCACCGGACCCGCCGGCCTGCGCCACCGCGAGCACCTCCTCGGCCCACAGCTCGGGGCGGTAGCGCTCCCGGCGACCGCTCGCGCCGTGCCCGCTGAGGTCCAGGGCGACCACGCGATGGTGCTCGGCGAGGAAGGGCGCGAGCGCGGCCCACCACCGGGCGTGGGCCGCACCGCCGTGGACCAGCACCATCGTCGGCGCAGCCGCGTCACCCCAGGCGAGGTAGGCCACCTCGGCCCCGTGCACGTCGACGCGTCCCACGTCGGGCTCGATCGAGACCGCGTGCTCGAACCAGGCGGGGGCAACGGAGCCGACCACGCAGTCCCTCCGGACCTCGACGACGCGGCGTACCGGGACGCGAGCCTACTGCTCGCGAGGACCGGACCACCGGACCGGACGCCGCGGTCGGCTGACCGGACGTTGGTACGGTGGCGTGGTTGGACCGTGCCGGGATGGCCCGCGCCCCTCCCGCCGGGTCCCGGCTGCGGTGCGTCGACCCTGAGGTCCCACGCCGGCGCCCGCACCTCGTGCCACCTCGCCGTCTGGAGCGATCCTGACCCCGCAGACCGCCGTGCGCTTCGGCCTCCGTGAGGCCGTGCTGCTGCTGACCCTCGCCTGCATGTGGGGGTTGTCCTTCCTGTTCATCGAGGTGGCGCTCACCGCCGTCACGCCCCTGTGGATCGTGGCCTCCCGGGTCACGGTCGGGGCGGCGGTGCTGCTGGCGGTGCTCGCGGCCCGGCGGGTTCCGCTGCCGCGGGGGCTCGGGCTGTGGCGCCACCTCGTCGTGCTCGGCGTGCTCAACAACGCGGTGCCGTGGACGGCGGTGGCCTGGGCGCAGCAGACCCTCCCGTCGGGGCTGACCGCGCTGCTGATGGCGATGGTGCCGATCAGCACGCTGCTGGTGTCGGTCACGGTCGGACTCGAACGCATCACGTCGCTCCGGCTGATCGGCCTGCTCACCTCGTTGGCCGGCGTCGGGCTGATCGTCGTCGGTGACGTGGACGACGTGGGTCGCCTGGTGGCGGTGCTGACGGTCCTGCTCGCCACGGTGCTGTACGCCGTCGGGGCGGTGTACGCGAAGCGCAACCTGTCGGGGCGGCTCCCTCCGATGAGCCTGGCCGCGGGACAGGTGCTGAGCACCACGGTGCTGGTCGTCCCGTTCGCGCTGATGGTGGACCCCCTCCCGGATCCCGCCCGGCTCACGCCGGCCGTGATCAGCTCGCTCGGCGCGCTCGGCGCGCTGGGCACGGGTCTCGCGTTCCTGATCTTCTACGTGCTGGTGGAGCGGGTCGGCCCGACCAACGCCACGATGGTCACCTACCTGATCCCGGTGGTCGCGGTGATCGCCGGGGTGGTCGTGCTCGGCGAGGAGCTCGGTCTGCTCGTGCTCGGGGGCGGCGCCGTCGTCGTGCTGGGCATCTGGCTGACCCAGCGGGCGCTGCCGAAGACCCCCGAGGAGGCCTTCGAACGGACCCACCGGTGACCTCCGGATCGCGTCTCCTCCGGTGTGCCGGAGGGTCGCGGTCGGGCCCTAGGATCGCGGGCACGTCGACCGGGCCCGACCCGCCGAGGAGCTCCGTGTCCGATCTCCCCGCGTTCCGCCGCCTGCAGCGCCTGTGGGTCGCGTTCCTGGTCGTGGTCATCGGGATCCTCGCGATGTTGCCGGTGCTGGATCCCGCACCGTCGGATCTGCCGGTCGCGCTCCCGGCGACCCTCGCAGCGGCCGGCGGGGTGGCCGCGTTCGTGGCGATCGTGGCGATCGAGCTGACCTTCGCGGCAGCGCGCCCGACGGACGACCTGCGGGCCCTGCGGGAGTACGAGGCGCGCGTGACCCTCGGCCTGGCGATCGCCCAGGCCCCCGCGGTGCTGGGGTTCGCGCTGACGTTCGTGTTCGGCGGGCTGCTCCCCGCCGCCGTCGGCGGCGTCGCCGCGCTGGCGT
>SKNO01000113.1 GCA_007120465.1 Nitriliruptoraceae bacterium | reverse complement strand
CGGCGAGCGCCGGCGGCTTGTCGATCTCGGTCATCCCGAGCAGGTCCCCGAAGAAGGCCCGCGCATCGGGTTCGCCGCCGGTCGGGATCGCGAGCTGGACGTGGTGGAGGCGGTAGGTGGGCATGGCAGAGCGGCCGATCGTCGGGGACAGGGGGTCGCGAACGACCCTAGGTCGCAACGATCGGCCCGGTCACGTCAGCGAGGGACGGGGTGTGGTGTGCTCCGAGCGGTGCCACGGCCGTCCGTGGCCGGCACGAGGGCGGCCGCCGCACGGATCGCGGCTGGCGTGTGGTCCGGCGTGAGGACCCGGACGGAGACGCGCGCGAGATGTCGGGCCGGCGCGGCAGGGCGGTGTCGGTGGTCGGGGGTCGTAGGTGCCGCGGGACTCACCGGCGAGATCACGGTGACCGGTCGGAGGTGGGTCCCCCGTGCTCACCGTCGGCGGATGGTCGCGGGTCGGACCCCGACCGGCGGTCGAGGTCGGGTCCGAGATGCTCGTGGCGGTCGGGTTCGTCCCGTCACGGGTCGGGGTCGGATGGCGAGGTCCCGGGGGTTGCCAGGTGGCGGGACGGGTGGTGGTGGCGAGGCCGGTTGCGGGGTGGCGCCACCGGCGGGTTCCGTCGGCCTCCTGGGTGACCTGCCAGCCGGCGGCCTCCTTGGTGCGGTTGTGCCGGCGGCACAGCGGCGCGAGCTCATCCACATCGGTGCGCCCGCCGGGCCGGCCGGGCACGGTCGGATGCCACGGGCGGGCGTGATCGACATCGCAGGACCGGGCCGGGTGGGCACAGCCTGGCGCGCTGCAGGTGTCGTGCAGTGCCAGGGTCGCGTCGCGCAGCCAGCCGGGCGCGATGCGGGTGCTGCGCCCCACCCCGACCACCCGGCCGGTGTCGTCGAGCAGCACCGTCCGCAGATCCGCCCCGCGCGCCTCGACCAGCCGTTGCACCGTGGCGGCATCGGCCCAGAGCTTCCCACCGGTCAGCCGGGTCAACAGCTCTCCCGGCAGCCCGTCGCCGTCGAGCAGACTCGCGAGGGGCACCCGCACCAGCAGCTGTGGCCGCGACCCGGCCGGTTCCGAAGGAGTCGACGTGCGGCCATCGGCGCCATCGGGCCCAGGGTCGGAGCCGGCGCTGTGGGGCGCACGGTCGGTGTCGGCGCCATCGGGCGCAGCGTCGGAGCCGGCGCTGTGGGGCGCACGGTCGGCCCGGGTGGTACCGGGCGTGCCGGTGTCATCGTCACCGCCGGCGCGGCCGGGAGCAGCGTCCCCGCCGGCCAGGGCGGTGTCGCACAGCTCGACCAACCGTCGCGCCCTGGCCCGCGCGGCCGCGCCGCGCAGTGGGGCGTCGCTATCCCGCAGCTGGTCAGGTGGCGGGGTCAGGGCCGCGTCCACCGTGGCCAGCCCGACCGCGCCGAGCTCGCCGTAGACCGAGCCGCCCGAGCCGTCCAACCGCGGCTGGATCGCGACGAACTCCTCCTGCGGCGGCGTCGGCCGCGCGCCAGGGCAGGTGGCGGGCTCGAGGCTGCGCAGCGCCTGGGACACCGCCGTGGTCAACGCGTCCGGATCATCGTGACGGCATGCCTCGACGGTACGGGCCACCGCCGCGTCGATCGCCTCATCGAGGCGGCGCGGCAACCGCTCCACCTGCAGCACGACGCTGCGGGTCTGGGCCCACGACACGCTCCCGTCGGTCAGGAACGCCGCTGCCAGGCTCGGCAGGCGCCGTAGCACCGTGCAGGCGGTGAACAGCATCCGCCGGTCCGAACGGGTGCGCCGCCCCACGATCGCCAGCCACTGCTCCAGCGGGATCCGGGTGAGCGTCTCGGCCACCTGGTGCTCGTCCAGCTCCAGCAGGCACTCCAACAGGCGCGCCACCGCGCGATCGGCCGCGCGCGCCGCCTCCAACGCGACCCCCAGGAGTGGGACCTCATCGACCCCGGCCGGCAGCCCGTCCACGAGCGGGGGACCGGACGGCGTCTCGGTGGGTGCCCCCGTGTCCCTGCCCGGCTCCGCCCCCGTCCGGGAGGTGCCGTTCGGTCGGGAGGACGCGTGCGGGGTGCGGTCGTCCCCGGAGCCGGGCAGGTCGGGGTCGGCACCGGCCAGTGCCGACAGCGCGATGTTCGTGGAGGAGGGCATGGACCCGAGTATGGCCGACGGGTGTGACACGGAACCGGTGAGTTCCGTTGGTGTGGATAACGCGGGCTCGACCCGGAACGGGTGCCCGATGGCGGTGCGCGTGTCTCCGTGGGCACCCATCCGACGTCCAGTGGCTGCCGGCACACGACCCGGGCGAGCACGAGCCCGGGTCGGCGGGACCGGGTGGGTTGGCTGCACGTCCCCGTGCGTATCCCCGGCCGGATCCGCGGGACCGGCGCGTCCAGGGCATCCGGCAGCCGGGGGCACCGCCCCGGGCAGCGCCGGACGGCCGCACGATGCCCGGAGCGGTGAGTACCCGCCCGGCCCACCCGACCCGTCGGGCGCACCCGGACCATCCGGATCGCAACCCCGCGTCGGTACCCTGGGCCGCGATCCTGCCGTCCCGCCCTCGGTGGCGACCCGGAAGGCCCCGGCATGGCCCGACTCACCGTCCTCGACCTGCGCGGCGACCGCCGCGACCCGCGCGAGCGCCTGCCGCGCCCCCGCGCCGACCTGACCGCAGCACGCGAGGGCGTGGACCGCACCCTGGCGGCCGTCCGTGACCGGGGTGATGACGCGCTGCGCGAGCTCACTCGGACCTTCGACCGCGTCGATGTCGACCACCTCGTCGTCCCCGATGACGTCCTCGACGACGCCGTGACCCGGCTCGACGCCGACCTGCGTGGCACGATCGAGCGCAGCATCGACCGCGTCCGCTGGTTCCACGAGCGCGCGATGCCGCAGGCCTGGGAGGACGAGCGCGACGGCGTGCGGATGGGGGTGTGGTTCAACCCGATCCAGCGCGCCGGCGTGTACGTGCCCGGCGGCGTGTCCCCGTTGCCGTCCACGGCGATCATGACGGTGGTGCCGGCGCAGGTCGCGGGGGTCGAGCAGATCGTGCTGTGCACCCCGCCGACCGGGACCGACGCCGACGGCAACCGCACCGGGTGGCCGGACGCGACGATCCTCGCCACGGCGCGGTTGCTCGGCGTGGACCGCGTGGTGCGCGTGGGCGGCGCGCAGGCGATCGCCGCCATGGCCTACGGCACCGACAGCGTCCCCGTCTGTGACAAGGTCGTGGGGCCGGGCAACCTCTACGTGGCGCTGGCCAAGCAGCAGCTCGTCGCCGAGGGGCGCATCGGCACCGAAGGCTACGCGGGTCCGACCGAGGTGGCGATCGTCGCCGACCACACGGCGGATCCGCGCCACCTCGCCGCAGACCTGATCGGGCAGGCCGAGCACGACGAGCTCGTCACCTCGCTGCTGATCACCCCGGAGGAGGACCTGGTCGCGCCGGTCGAGGCCGCGATCGAGGAGCAGCTCGCGCGGACCAAGCACGTGAAGCGCATCGCGACGGCGCTCGAGAACCAGGGGACGGTCGCCCTGGTGGACGACGTCGACCACGCGATCGAGGTCGCCGAGGCCTTCGCCGCGGAGCACCTCGAGGTCCACACAGACGACGCACGCAAGGTCGCCGAGGCGATCCGGTACGCCGGCACGACGTTCATCGGCGCGGCGACGCCCGTCACGCTGGGCGACTACGCGGCCGGGCCGAACCACACGCTGCCGACCAGCGGGACCGCCCGGTTCAGCGGGGGGCTCACGACGTCGTCGTTCCTCGTCGCCGTCAACTTCCTCGAGTGCGACGACGACAGCCTGCGGTTCCTCGCGGAGGACGCCTGCCGGCTCGCCGACGCCGAGGACCTCCCCGCGCACCGCGCCGCGGTCGAGGTGCGACTGGACCCGGACGCGTGAGCGCCCCTGCCGAGCAGGCGTCCGACCAACGGGTGCCGGTCCGTGCCGACCTCGCCGCCGTGGAGCCCTACGGGGCGCCGCAGCTCGACGTGCCCGTGCGGCTCAACACCAACGAGACCGCGGAACCGCCACCGGCCGGCTACCTCGAGGAGGTGGGGCGAAGGATCCAGGGCCTCGAGCTCAACCGCTACCCGGACCGGCCGGCGACGCGGCTGCGTGCGGCGCTGGCGGGGCGGCTCGGCCTCACCGCCGACCGGGTCTGGGCCGCGAACGGCTCCAACGAGGTGCTCCAGCAGCTGCTCCAGGCGTACGGCGGCCCCGACCGGCGGGCGCTGTTCGTGCGGCCCGGCTACTCGATGTACCCCGAGCTGTGCCGCACCTCGCTGACGCCGGCGGTCGAGGTGGACCTCGACGAGCGCTTCGAGCTGTCGGCCGAGGTGGCGGCCGAGGCGGTCGCGACCCACGGTCCGGACGTCGTGCTGCTGCCGTCACCGAACAACCCCGTCGGCAACCCGATCGCACACGACGCGATCCGCGCGATGCACGACGGCTCGCGGGCGCTGGTCGTCGTCGACGAGGCGTACATCGAGTTCGCCGACGCGCGGCACAGCGTCCTGCCGCTGCTCGACGAGCTGCCGCGGCTGGTGATCGTGCGCACGCTGTCGAAGGCGTTCCGGCTGGCGGGGCTGCGGCTCGGGTACCTGCTGGCGCCGGCGTGGGTGGTCGACGACCTCCAGAAGGTCCGGCTGCCCTACCACCTCGACGCCATCAAGCAGGTCGCCGGCATCGTCGCGGTCGAACAGGAGGACGCCTTCCTGGAGCACCGCCGCCGGGTCGCCGCCGAGCGTGACCGGGTCGCCGCCGCTCTCCGGGAGCGCAGCGACGTCGAGGTGTTCCCGTCGGTCGCGAACTTCGTGCTCGTGCGTGCCGCGGTGCCGGACCTGTTCGACCGGCTGCTGGAGCAGGGCGTGCTCGTGCGCGACTTCTCGTCCCGGCCGCGGCTGGCGGGGTGCGTGCGCGTCACGATCGGCACCGCCGAGGAGAACGACACGTTCCTGGCGGCGTTGCAGACGGTCCTCGGCGAGGGATGATCGAGGCCCCGCGTGTGCGACGCCGGGCCCGTCCGCGCCTACCCTGACGCCGTTCATCCGGCCCGAACCCGGGCCGTAGCTGGAAGGACCACCGTGAGCACCCGCGTCGGTCGCGTCGCCCGCGACACCAAGGAGACCCGCATCGAGGTGGAGGTCGACCTCGACGGCACCGGCACCAGTGACGTCGCGACCGGCATCCCCTTCTTCGACCACATGCTCGACCAGCTCGGGCGGCACGGCCGTCTGGACCTGACGGTGAAGGCCCAGGGCGACCTGGAGATCGACGCGCACCACACGGTCGAGGACGTCGGCATCGCCCTCGGGCAGGCGCTGGTCGAGGCGTGGGGTGACCGTGACGGGGTGGAGCGCTTCGGGGACGCGACGGTGCCGATCGACGAGGCGCTGACCCGCGTGGCGATCGACCTGTCAGGCCGCCCCTACCTCGTGTGGGACTGCGAGGTGCCGATCGAGGTGATCGGGACGACCTTCGAGACCTCCCTGGTGAAGCACTTCTTCGAGTCGGTGGTCGCGAACGCGCGCATCACGCTGCACGTGCACAACCTCTCGGGCGACAACACCCACCACACCTTCGAGTCGGTGTTCAAGGCCTTCGCGGTGGCGCTGCGCCGGGCCGTGGCGGTCACCGGCACGGGGACCCCGTCGACCAAGGGTGTCCTGCAGTGACCGTGGCCCCGCGCGTCGCGGTCCTGGACTACGACGCGGGCAACGTCCGCTCCGCCAAGCGTGGGTTCGACGCCGCCGGTGGCGACGCGTTCATCACCGGGGACCCCACGGTTGCGGACGGCGCCGACGTGCTGGTGGTCCCCGGGGTGGGCCACTTCTCGTCCTGCCTCGCGCAGCTGCGCCGGTCCGGCCTGGAGGGGCTTCTGACCGCCTGGATCGAGGCGGCCCGGCCGGTGTTCGGCATCTGCGTCGGGATGCAGTTGCTGTACGACACCTCCGAGGAGGGTGACGAGCCGGGCCTCGGGCTGCTGCCCGGCCACGTCGAGCGGTTCCCCGTCGGCGCCCGCGTGCCCCACCTCGGATGGGACGTGGTGCACCCGTCCGCCCACGCCGGGGACGACCCGTTGCTCGAGGGTGTGGCGGGGGAGCGGCTGTACTTCGTGCACTCCTACTACGCGGTCCCACGGGAGGGGGAACACGTGGTTGCCCGCTGCGCGTACGGCGGGGTCGACTTCCCGTGCCTGGTGCGGGAGGGCAGCGTCGTCGGGACCCAGTTCCACCCCGAGAAGTCCGGCCCGGTCGGGCACCGGCTGCTGCGCAACTGGCTCGCCAGCCTGGGGTGACGCCGCGGTCACGGAGAGCCGGCCGGCACGCAGCGGCCGTGGGCCAGCATCCATCCGCCGCTCAGATGCCGTGGGCGAGGACGCGACCGGTCACCGGGTCGAACAGGTGCACCTGCGCGGGGTCCACGGTCAGGGTCACGACGGTGTCGGGTGCGGGACCGGGGCGCGGGGTCACCGCGACGACCCGTCGACCGGTCGGGGCCCGCAGGTGCACGACCAGCTCGGCGCCGAGGAACTCCCGGTGCACCACCCGCAGGCGGTCGCTGCCGCCGATCGCCGGGGGGACGACGTCGAGGTGGTGGGGGCGGATCCCCAGGACGATCGGCTCGCCGACGCGCCGGGTCAGCGCCGGCGCCCAGGTCGGCAGGCTGAAGGGCTCGGCACGGACGACCACCCGGCCCTCGGCTCGCGTGATCACCCCGTCGAGCAGGTTCATCGGAGGGCTGCCGAGGAAGTCGGCCACGAACAGCGTCGCGGGGGCGCGGTAGAGCTCGGTCGGGGCGCTGACCTGCACCAGCTCGCCGTGGTCGAGGACGGCGACGCGGTGGGCGAGGCCCATCGCGACCCGCTGGTCGTTCGTGGCGACGACGAGGGTGACGTCGTACCCCTCCTGCACCCGGACCAGTTCGCGGAGCAGGTCACCTCGGCGGACCGGGTCGATCAGGGCGACCGGCTCGTCGATCAGCAGCACCGTGGCGCGTCGGACCAGCGTGCGCGCCACGGCGACCTCGTGGCGCTCGCCACCCGAGAGGGTCCGGGGTCGGCGGCGCAGCAGCCCCTGCAGGGAGAAGGCGCGGCTCTCGGCCTCGACGCGTCGGGCCACCTCGGCGCGGGGGAGCCGTCGCAGCTTCAGGGCGAAGCCGAGGTTGTCCTCGACGTCGAGGTGGGGCTGCAGGCTCGCCTGCTGGTCGACGTAGGCGAGGTTGCGGTCGCGGGGCCGGGCGGTGGTCACGTCCCGGCCGTCGAGCAGGATGCGCCCGGTGGTCGGGGTCTCGAGCCCCGCGATCGTGCGCAGCAGGGTGGTCTTGCCGCACCCCGAGGGACCGAGCACGACCAGGCGCTCCCCGGAGTGCACGGTCAGGTCGAGCTCCCCGAGGATCCGGTCGCCGCCCCGGTGGACGGAGATCCCGGCGAGCTCGATCGTGGTCATGTGGACGAGTGTCCCCGGTCGCGAGGGGGTTGTCAGCGGCCAGCGGTCCGGCACGGCCGACGACGTCCACGACCTGCGGGGACGGGGACCCGTCCGGGAGGGCCTACGCTTGGTGGTCGCTCGCACCGACCCTGCAGGAGCCCAGCGTGTTCACCCTGTACCCGGCCGTCGACATCAAGGACGGGCGCGCGGTGCGCCTGACCCAGGGCCGTGCCGACGCGGAGACCGTGTACGACCAGGACCCCGTCGCCGCCGCGCGGAGCTTCGCCGACGCGGGTGCGACGTGGCTGCACGTGGTGGACCTGGACGCCGCCTTCACCGGTGAACCCCGCAACCGGCACCTGATCGAGCGGATCGTCGAGGTCACCGGCTGCCGGGTCCAGGCCTCCGGGGGCGTGCGGACCCTCGACGACGTCGAGGCCGCCCTCGGCTACGGGGCGGAGCGCGTGGTGATCGGCACGATGGCGCTCACCGACCCGGGGTTCGTCGAGCAGGTGCTGGCCACCGTGGGTCCGCGGGTCGCCGTCGGGCTCGATGCGCGCGGCACGGTGCTCCAGGCGCGGGGCTGGACCGAGGAGGCCGGTGACCTGTTCGACGCGCTGAAGTTGTTCACCGCGATGGGCGTGCCACGCTTCGTCTACACCGACATCGCGCGGGACGGGATGCTCCAGGGTCCGAACGTGGAGATGCTGCGCCGGGTGGCCGACGCCACCACGGCGAGCGTGACCGCCTCCGGTGGCGTCAGCAGCCTCGACGACCTGCGGACGCTCGTCACCTGCCACGCGCGGGTCGACGCCGCGATCGTCGGCAAGGCGTTGTACAGCGGCGCCTTCACGATCGAGGAGGCGCTGGCTGCGGCGGGGGAGGCGGGGGCGTGAGCGACGGGTTGGCGGTCCGGGTGGTCCCGTGCCTCGACGTGACCGAGGGGCGGGTGGTCAAGGGGGTGCGGTTCGTCGACCTGCGGGACGCGGGCGACCCCGTGGAGCTCGCGCGGCTGTACGACCGGGAGGGTGCCGACGAGCTGGTGTTCCTCGACATCACCGCCTCCAGCGACCGCCGCGACATCATGGTGGAGGTGGTCGAGCGGGTCGCTGACGAGGTGTCGATCCCCTTCGTCGTGGGGGGCGGGATGCGCACCGTCGACGACGCACGGCGGATGCTGCACGCCGGTGCGGACCGCATCGCCTTCAACACCGCGGCCGTGCAGCGCCCCGAGCTGCTCGCCGAGACCGCCGACGCCGTGGGCTCGCAGTCGGTGGTCGTCGCGGTGGACGCCCGGCGGCGCGATCCCGACGATGCCGCGGCCGGCTGGGAGGTGACGATCCACGGTGGGCGCACCCCGACCGACCTCGACGCGGTCGCCTGGTGCGTGCGTGCCGCCGAGCTCGGGGCCGGGGAGATCCTGCTGACCTCGATGGACCGCGACGGGACCAAGGCCGGCTTCGACCTGCCGCTGCTGCGTGCGGTGACCGGCGCGGTGACGGTGCCGGTGATCGCCTCCGGCGGTGCCGGCACCGCCGCGCACCTCGCCGAGGCGGCGCTCGAGGGCGGGGCGTCGGCGGTGCTGGCGGCGTCGATCTTCCACTTCGGGGAGCTGCGCATCAGCGAGGTCAAGCGCGAGATGGCCGCCCGGGGGTTGCCGATCCGGCAGGTCGAGACGGCGGGGTGATCCGGCCGCCTCGTGAGGCGACCGGTCAGCCGACGGTGGCGATCGCGGCGTGGAGCAGCGCGGTGAGGGCCGCATCGACGTCCCCGCCGGCGCGGGACGGCAGCTGATCGAGCCCGCAGCCCGGACAGCGGGTCATCGGCACATCGAAGCGGAGGGTCGTCACCGGCGAGCCCTGCGGCGTGGCGGTCACCACCCGGACCGTGCGGCGGGCCGGCATCGTGAGCGCGGTGCCGCAGGATCGGCAGGCATCGCCGCGCGCGAGGCGGCGGCGGGCGACGGGCAGGGACTCGGCGCTCGCGCTGCGGGCGGCGGACCCCAGCGACGGAGCAACCTCGCGGTGATCGCAGGCGTGACAGCGATGGACGGTCAGCGGCTCGCCGTACACGGCGACCGACGCCGCAGTGGCCTCCGCGGCCACGGTGTGCACCGTCAGCGCGGGCTGCCGGCACCGCGGGCAGGTCACCGGCGGGCGCGCTCCAGGATCCGCCGCTCGAGCTCCTCCTGACAGCGTTCCTCGTCGCCGGTCTCCTCGACGCACCGGATGAACTCGTTGAAGTCGTCGGAGAACGCCCGGTAGAACTCGCCGCCAACGAGGAACAGCCCGGCGGCAAGCACCCCGATGATGCCCGTCACGAGGCCGGTGATCGCCATCCCGTTGCCCTTGGCGCCGCGGTTCGCCCGGCGCTTGCCCATCACACCGAGCACGATCGCGGCGACGGCGACGAGCAGCAGGACGATCCCGCCGGTGCGCGTGATCACCCCGATCCAGCTGAACAGGATCGCTGCGATGCCGAACACCATGGCGAGGATCGCGGCGCCGTTGCTGCCGGCGGGAGCCGGCTCGCCGATCGGGGCGGCGGCCGGGAACCCGCCCGCGCCGTACGCCGGAGGACCGGTGGGCGCCGCCGGTGCCTGCCACGCGGCGGG
>SKNO01000227.1 GCA_007120465.1 Nitriliruptoraceae bacterium | reverse complement strand
CCGCGGTCTCCGCCGGCGCCGAGGCACCCCCCGGCGCGGCCTGCCCGCCCGCAACGTCGGGCTGTGCCGTCGCGGTCTCCGGCTCGGCCGGGTGGACGTGCTCGGTCCACCGCTGCCCGTCCCACCAGCGCTGCCCGGCCCCCCCGGAGGGGTCCGGGTACCACCCCGCGGGGATCTGCGGCTGGGCCGGCTGGGCCGGTTGGGCCGGCTGCGCGGTCGATGCGGCACGCACATGCTCGGTCCACCGCTGCCCGTCCCACCAGCGCTCACCGCCGCCTCCGGACGGATCCGGGTACCAACCCGCCGGGATGTCGCCGTTCGTCATGCCAAGCACCTCCCCTACGTCGCCGCGGGCCGGACCCTGCCGTCGGTCCAGCCGGCCATGGTCGCGTCGGCCCCGTTGCCCACCCTACGCGCTCGCGCGCCGGTGCGGGAACCCCGATGGACGGGGGGTCCGCACCCCGGTCGTCCGTGTCCGCGGGCGCGGCAGCCACCGGCGCAGGCGTGACACCTCCGCCACCCACAGCCGGACGGCACCGCGCCCCTCGACCTCCAGGGTCACCAGCCCGTCGTCGCGCCACGGGCGGGTCGCCCGGATGCGCCACCGGTCCAGCGCAGCCACCTCGACGTCGAGGCTCCGACGGGTCCACCAGCCTCCGGGCGGCGGGGTGAGCCGGTGCTCGTCGTCGCCCGCATCCGTCGCAGCGGGCTCCTGCCCTGGCGTCTGGCAGTCCGACCGATCGACGTCCTCGAGGGCATCGTCGAGCCACGTGCGCACCACCCCGTCGGTCACCTCGCCGAGGGCGCGGAAGCGGAGCGTGTCGCCGTCCCGCCACACGAACCCGGGGACCGCGTCGACGTGCCAGGCCCAGCGGGCCCGGCTGCCGTGACCGCGCCCGTGCACCACGTGCAGCGCCGGTACCGCCTCGGGGCGTGGGGCCGCACGCGCGACCGGCAGCGCCACCACCCGACGTCGCGCCCATCCCGGCAGCAGCCACCGCGGCGGCCACAGGACGGCGACGCCCCACACCACCGCGACGACGGCGAGGTAGATCGCGCCGGTACGCAGGCCACCCTCGGGCCGGACCAGCCCCGCGGCCCGGATCAGGAACCACACGGGTGTCGCCAGGACCGGTAGCAGGACGGTGACGACGGGGGCCGGCCAGAGCAGCACGGTCCACGGCGCGTCGTGCCCCAACCAGGCGTCCAGCCGCCCGGCCCACACGAGCGCCCCACATCCCGCCGCCAGCAGGAGCAGCACCACGACGCTGGGGTCGAGCGGGGGGACGAACATGGCGGCTCCGAGCGTGCCCGCGATCCGCTCACGGTACCGACACGATCCCGCGGGGTCTCGACCGACCTGCGAAGCTCCCGTCGTCCACGCTCCGTCGGCTGAGGGCCCAGCGCCACGTCGGGCCCCGGCGTATCGCCGCCCCGACCGCCCCACCACCGAGGAGTCCACCACGATGCGCACCACCAGGCTCGGCCCGCAGGGACCGGAGGTCGGCGTGATCGGTCTCGGCTGCGTCGGCATGTCCGCCGAGTACGACCCGAGCCAGCAGGACGACCGGCGCTCCCTCGAGGTGCTCCGGCGTGCCGTCGAGTTGGGTGTCACCCTGTTCGACACGGCCGACGTCTACGGGCCCTTCACCAACGAGCGGCTCGTGGGGCGCGGTCTGTCCGGCCACCGCGATCAGGTGGTGATCGCCACCAAGGCCGGGCTGGTGGTGGACCCGGCCACCGGGCGCGAGGTGCGCGACGGTCGGCCCGACCACCTGCGACGCGCCTGCGACGCCTCGCTCCGGCGGCTCGAGATCGAGGTGATCGACCTCTACCAGCTCCACCGGGTGGATCCCGCCGTGCCGATCGAGGAGTCCTGGGGGACCCTCGCCGAGCTCGTCGGCGCCGGGAAGGTCCGGGCGATCGGGCTGTCCGAGGTGGACGCCGCCACCCTCGAACGCGCCGCAGCGACCCACCCCGTCGCCACGGTGCAGTCGGAGCTGTCGCTGTGGACGCGTGGCCCGATCGCGGAGGTGCTGCCGTGGTGCGAGCGGCACGGGGCCACCTTCCTACCCTACGCACCGCTCGGACGGGGGTTCCTCACCGGGACGATCACCGCCGCCAGGTTCGAGCCCGACGACATCCGCGCGGGCAACCCCCGCTTCACCGACGACGCGATCGCGGCCAACCGCCGGCTGGTCGACGAGGTCCGAGCCGTCGCCGCGGAGCTCGGTGCCACCGCGGGGCAGGTCGCCCTCGCGTGGCTGCTCTCCCGGTCGGAGCGGATCGTGCCGATCCCCGGCACGAAGCGCCTCGACCACCTCGAGGAGAACGTGGCCGCCGCCGAGCTCACGCTGCTCCCGGAGCACGTCGCCCGGCTCGACGCCCTGCCACCGCCGGTGGGCGCGCGCTACTGAGCGCGACCGGGTCGTCGCGGCGCCGTCACCGTGTCGGTACACCCCGCGAGGCGGGGTCCGGGCTCAGCCGTCCCCGCCCCCGTCGTCGCGCCGGCCGCGGCGGAGCTCGTCGTCGAGCTTGCGCAGGAACTCGGGATCGTCATCGGGACCGCGCGGCTGCGTCGGGTG
>SKNO01000047.1 GCA_007120465.1 Nitriliruptoraceae bacterium | reverse complement strand
TCGGTGATCGGGACGTGCTGGTGGCGGAGCTGCAGGGCGCCGGGGTGGAGGCACGGCCCGGGACGCTGCCCCAGGCCGTCCGTGCGCCCGGGGCCGATCCGCGCCGGCTGGCGGCGGTCGCGGAGGGACGGGCGGTGCCCCAGGACGAGGCGTCGATGCGGGTGGTCGCCGCCTGCGCGGCGGGACCCGGGGACCGCGTGCTCGACCTGTGCGCGGGGCCCGGCGGCAAGACCACGGCGCTGGCCGCCGAGGTCGGTCCGGCGGGCGAGGTGGTGGCCGTGGAGCTGCACCCGCACCGGGCGCGGATGATCGCGGTGGCCGCGGAGCGGTTGGGGCTGGACGTCGAGGTGCGCGTCGGGGACGCGACCGACCCGGCGGTGGTCGGTGACGACGGGTTCGACGTGGTGCTGGTCGACGCGCCGTGCACGGGCCTCGGGACCGGACGTCGTCGGCCCGAGGTGCGCTGGCGCAAGCAGCCGGCGGACCTGCCGGCCCTCGCCGCGGTGCAGCGTCGGCTGCTGGACCGGGCGCAGGCGCTGGTCCGCCCCGGGGGTCGGCTGGTGTACGCCGTGTGCACGTGGACGGCCGAGGAGACCGACCGGGTCGCCGACCACCTCGAGGTGGCGGCAGGTGGCCGGTTGCGGGGGGTGGCACGCGAGCAGTGGTGGCCCGACCGCGACGGCACCGACGGCATGTTCATCGCCGTGTGGGAGCGGTGTGCGGGCGGCTAGGGTTGCGAGGAGGGGCGGCCCGGGGTCGGGCCGCGGCTCGTGGCGGTGGAGGTGCCGTGGAACCGCGTGGACGGCTGGTGACCGGGGGGGCGTGCCGTGGCCGATGACCGCCTGCGGATCGCGCCGTCGATCCTGTCCGCGGACTTCGCGCACCTCGCCGACGAGGTCGCCGAGGTGGCACCGGTCGTGCCGATGGTGCACGTCGACGTGATGGATGGGCACTACGTCCCGAACCTCACGATCGGACCGCCGGTGGTCCGCTCGCTGCGGGCGGCGACGGACCTGCTGCTCGACTGCCACCTCATGATCACCGACCCGCGGACCTACGCCCCGCAGTTCCTCGAGGCGGGGGCCGAGTCGGTGACCTTCCACCCCGAGGTGGACGACGACCCCCTCTCGCTGATCCACGAGCTGCGCGAGCGCGGCGGGCAGGTCGGGGTGGCGATCAAGCCGGCCCACCCGGTGGCCATGGTCGAGGAGCTGCTGCCGCACGTGGATCTGCTGCTCGTGATGACCGTCGAGCCCGGCTTCGGCGGGCAGGCCTTCATGCCGGAGGCCGTGCCCAAGGTGGCCGAGGCGGTGCGCTGGCGTGCGGAGCACCGGGCGTCGTTCCGCATCCAGGTCGACGGGGGCATCTCGCACGCGACGATCGAGCAGACGGTCCGGGCGGGTGCGGACACCTTCGTCGCCGGCAGCGCGATCTTCGGCGCCGAGGATCGGGCCGCCGCAGCCACCGAGCTCGCCCGCATCGCCGCCGAGGCCCGCGGGCAGGCGCTCAGCCGATGAGTGCGACGCGCGTGCTGGTCGTCGACGACGACGTCGACATCCGTGCCGTGTTGCGACGCATCCTGGAGCAGGCTGGCTTCGAGGTGCTCGAGGCCGGTGACGGCGCGATGGCGTTCGAGCGGACGGTGGTGGAGCAGCCGGACGTGGTGCTGCTCGACATGGGCCTGCCGGGGATGGACGGGCTCGCGGTACTGCGCGAGCTGCGGACCGATGCCCGCACCGCGCACGTGCCGGTCCTGCTCGTCGCGGCTGCGGCGCAGCCCGAGGGTGTGGTGGCGGGGTTGGATGCCGGCGCCGACGACCACCTCACCAGACCCTTCGACGGCGACGAGGTGGTGGCGCGCATCCGCGCGGTGGTGCGCCGCGCGACCCAGCAGAGCTCCCGGAACCCGCTCACGGGGCTGCCCGGCAACGAGCGCATCACCACCGAGCTGTCGTCACGCATCGATCGCGGTGACCCGACGGCCCTGCTGTACGTCGACGTCGACGACTTCAAGCCGTACAACGACCACTACGGCTTCCTGCGGGGCGACCACGCGTTGCGGGAGCTGGGTGGCCTGATCGTCGAGGTGGTCAAGCACGAGGCGGCACCGGGCGCCTTCGTCGGCCACGTCGGCGGCGACGACTTCGTGGTGATCGTGGAGCCGCACGAGGCGGAGCGGGTGGCCGAGGCGATCTGCGAGCGGTTCGACGCGATGGCGCCGAGCCTGTACGACCCCGGCGACGCGGCGGCACGGTCGATCGAGGTGCCCGACCGGCGCGGGGTGCCGCAGCGCTACGGGCTGCTGTCGCTGTCGATCGGGGTCGCCACCACCGACCGGCGCGAGGTGGAGCACCGCGAGGAGCTGGTGACCGCCGCGACCGAGATGAAGCGCTACGCCAAGTCGCGGTCGCGGGACCGCTCGCGGTACGCCTTCGACCGGCGGGTCGACGGTGACGACGCGGTGGAGCTCGAGGTCGACCTGCCGTAACGCCCTGCCGTCGCGCGGCCCGGGCATGGACCGGAGCCGCCACGCTCGGGAGGGTGGCCACCGCGGGCGCCACCGCGCGCTGGGTGCGCGGGGCTACCC
>SKNO01000210.1 GCA_007120465.1 Nitriliruptoraceae bacterium | reverse complement strand
GACCACCTCGACGTCGCTGGCATGGACGTGGCGGACGCCGGCGGGCCGTGCGTGGCGGCGTCGGTCGGCCCGTACGGGGCCGTGCTCGGGGGCGGAGCGGAGTACCGCGGCCGGTACGGCTGCACGGTCGACGACCTGGTGGCGTTCCACGCCCCCCGCGTCGAGGCGTTGGTGGCGGCGGGACCCGACGTGTTGGCCTGCGAGACCCTCCCCTCGGGCGACGAGGTCGCGGCGCTCGCACAGGTGCTGCGCGGTACCGGGATCCCGGCCTGGGTGAGCGTCACCCCGGGAGCGGACGGGCGCACGACCCCGGAGGGCCAGCCCCTGGCCGACGCGCTGGCACCGATCCGCGACGTCGACGAGGTGGTGGCCGTCGGGGTGAACTGCTGCCCGCCCGAGCGGGTCGCGCCGGCGCTGGACGCGCTGGCGGTGCTGGAGCAGCCGCTGTTGACCTACCCGAACCTCGGCGCCCGCTGGGACGCGGCCCACGGGTGGTGGCGCGCCGACGGGGACCGGGAGGTGATCGCGCGGGCCGTACCGACGTGGCTCGAACGCGGGGTCCGGCTGCTCGGCGGCTGCTGCGGGACCTCGCCCGACGACGTGCGGTGGCTCGGCGGGCTCCTCGCCAGGGCCGGGCAGAGCTGACCGACCCCCCGGGGCCCTCTCGATCGTGTGCGTTTCGCGGCGTATATGCCTCGGAACCCACACGATCCAGGGATGGTGACGCGATGCGTGGCGCTGGTGGGGCTGGTGGGGCTGGTGGGGCTGGTGATGGTGGTGGCGACCAGCGGCGGGTCAGGTGTCGCGGCTGGCCTCCCACTCGGCCAGGATCCGTCGCTCGGCGCGGAGCCAGAGCGGCAGCGGGGCGACGACGATCACCACCAGCATCAGCGGCGAGACCGGTGGGATCCCGAAGGTCGCGCCGAGCACCACGCTGAGCACCGCCGCCACGATCACGGTCACGGCCCACGGGTGACGGATCGACCAGCGCAGCACCGGTCCGGGGCCGTCCTCACGGTCCCACTGCGTGAGGCGCGCCTGCCGCCACGAGCGCTGCAGCCGCTCGGTCAGCGCCTTGCGTCGCGACACCGCTCCCCCTCGGGCAGGTCCGTGCGTTCCTGGCACCCGCAAGGTACGCAACGACGCGAGCGAACTCCCGAGCTACCTCGGCGTCCCCGACCCCTCGCGGCGGAGCCTTCGCGTTCGCGAGCTACCTCGGTGTCCCCGACCCTTCGCGACGACGCGACCATCCACGGGTGACCAGCAGCCCGACGCCGAGGAGCGGCACGAGTCCGAGCAACGGCGAGCTCGGGAGCGCCGAGGCCGTCGCCGTCGCGAGCGGACCGCGGTCCTCACCGGCGCGCGGCAGCGCGATCGCGGCGGCGTGGAGGTGGTCCATCTGCCGGGGCGTCGTCGTGACCGGGACGAGGTCGGTCGGGACCGGACCGGTGACGGTGGTGGCCGACTGGGGATCGACGTACCCGGCCGCACGGAGGACCTGGGGTGCGACCTCAGCGCGAACCAACGGGCCGCCCTGCACGCCCGCTGCATGGTCGCCGAGGTCGAGGGCGTGCTCGCCCACCGCGGGCGCTCGGAGCGGATCCTTGGCGGGCTCCGGTTCGGGTTCCGGCTCGGGCTCCGGGGCCGGGTCGGGCGCCGGCTCAGCCGTCGGTTCGGGCGCGGGCGCCGGGGCGGGCTTCGGCTCGGGTGGCGGCTTGGGTTCGGGCTTCGGTTCTGGCTTCGGCTCGGGTTCCGGCTCCGGGTTCGAGGAGGGACACGATGCCGCGCCGGACGAGAGCTTCAGGACGTGGACCGTGTAGTAGGTCATGCCGCCCGCGCTGGTGACCGCGGCGGCCACGTGGGTGGCATCGGAGCGGAGCATGCTCGCGGCGTGGGCTCCCGAGCCGAGCCACAGTTCGACCGCCATCGACGCCGACGCCACGCTGTCCGACATCGACGCCTGGATCTCGCTGCCCCAACTCGCGCCGCGGTCGACGTACCAGGGCCAGGCATCCGACTCGAACACCCCGTGCGGTGTGCCCGAGCTGGCGTAGTCGTCGTTGGCGTACCGCGCCATGGTGTGGTCACCGAGGTCGTGGAGCGCCGGCAGTCCCTGCCGGCAGCGCTCCGCGTTGACCTGGTCGATCACCGCCCCTGCCGACCGCGCCTGCGACGGCTGTACCCCGACCGCCGCGAGCATGCCGCCGAGGACCGCGAGGATCGTGGCGATGCGGAGGAACAGGGGAACCCGTGCCGACGGCGCAACAGCGACGGGTGGCACGCGGTTCCTCCTCCGCCAGGGACCGACCACGACCCGCCGCTCCGGTGAACGGGCCGGGCGCGACCCGGGGCCGCGCGGCGCGGACCGTAGCAAGGTCGCCCGCCGCGCAACACCGCGAGCCCGGCCGAACGGCCAGGCTCGAGCGGGTGCCAGCCATCACCGGTGGGCGCCCGAGGTACCTCGCGGTGCCCTGCCACGGGAGCTGGTCAGCGGTCCTGGTCGGGTGGTGCGGGCGCCGACGGTGGCGGTGCTGAGGGTGGCGGCGACCCGGACGGCGGGGGCGGCGAACCCTGCGGCGAGGCCGACGGG
>SKNO01000278.1 GCA_007120465.1 Nitriliruptoraceae bacterium | reverse complement strand
CGCGGCGATGGCCACCGTGGTGCTGCCCGCGCTGCCACGACGCGCGCGACCGGCGGTACTCGCCACGGTGGCCGGGATCGGCGTGACGCGGTTGCACGTCGGCGTCCACCACCTCACCGACGTGGTCGCCGGCTACGGGGTGGGGGTGCTGAGCGCCCTGGCCGCCCGCCGCGTGGTCGGGCACCTGCGCGCCCGGCAGGCGACGCGGCGCCGCGCAGGGTCAGGACATCGTGACGGGCAGCGACCGTCCGACGATCGACCGTGACCGGGCGGCGAGGTCCTTCGCGATCTCGGTGATCGCCACCGACGCCGGGACGTCCGGGTGGGACACCACGAGCGGCACGCCGCTGTCGCTGGCCTCCCGCCACGCGGGGTCGATCGGGATCCGACCCAGCAGGTCGGTGCCCAGCGCCTCGGCGAGCTCCTCACCGCCGCCGGTCCCGAAGATGTGGTGGGTCTTCCCGGTGTCGGGGTCGGTGAAGCCGGCCATGTTCTCGATCACGCCCGCGACCTTCATGCCGGTCTGCTCGGTGGCCTTCCCGGCGCGCAGCGCGACCTTCTGGGCGGCCTGCTGCGGCGTGGTGACCACGAGCATGTCCGCGTTCGGCAGCATCTGCGCCAGCGAGATGGCGATGTCCCCGGTCCCCGGCGGGAGGTCGCACAGCAGGAAGTCGAGCTCGCCCCAGTGGACGTCGCCGAGGAACTGCTGCAGCGCCCGGTGCAGCATCGGTCCACGCCAGATCACGGACCGGTCGGGGTCGGTGAAGAACCCGATCGAGATGACCTTGCAGCCGTGGGCCTGCAGGGGCATCACCATGCCCTCGAAGGCCACGGGCTTGCCCGACGCGCCGAGCATCCGGGGGATCGAGTAGCCCCAGATGTCCGCGTCGAGGACGCCGACGCTGTAGCCCTCCTTGGCCAACGCCGCGGCGAGGTTCACCGTCACCGACGACTTGCCGACGCCGCCCTTGCCCGACGCGACCGCGATGACCTTGGTGGTCGAGTCCGCCGTCGCGAAGGGGATCTCCATCTCCGGGTTGGCGGCGCCGCGCTCGGCGCGCAGGTCGGCGGAGAGCTTCTGGCGCTCCTCGTCGGTCATCGACCCGAACACCACCTGCACGTCCTCGACCCCGTCGAGGCGGCTGACGGCCGTGGTCACCTCCGCGGTGATGCGGTCCTTCAGGGGGCACCCGGGGATCGTCAGCTTGATGCGGACACCGACCCGGCTGCCCTCGATCGCGATCTCGTCGACCATCCCCAGTTCGGTGATGGGCTTGTCGATCTCCGGGTCGTTGACGGTCGCGAGGACCTCGTGGACCTGCTCCTGGGTGGGCACGCTCGACCTTCCTGCCGCTGACCTGCGGGGTGGGGGACGCGGAGCGCCCGCACGTGGCCGGCGCAGGACCGCACGGCGTCCCGTTCGTCGCGAGGGTAGCGAGGCACCGCGGGGGTCCGGTCAGCGACCGATGGACCCCGCGGTACGGGGCCATCACGGGTCGGGGGTGACCCGGATCGCCTCCTCGAGGGTGATGTCACCGGCCAGCGCGCGGGCGATCGCGTCCTCCCGCAGCGTCGACATGCCCTGCTGCTTGGCGAGCTCGGACATGGCGTTCTCGGGCGCACCCTCGGTGATCAGGTCGCGGAGCGCCCGGCTGACCGGCAGCACCTCGCTGATCGCCAGCCGACCGACGGCGCCGGTGCCCTCGCAGAAGTTGCACCCGGGTGCCACGACGAGGTTCGCGCCGCGTCGCATCGCGGCGGTCAACCCCGCCCGCTTGACCAGCCCGTCGTCGGGCTTGGCCGGGTGCTTGCAGCGGGGGCAGGCACGCCGCGCCAGACGCTGGGCCAGCACCAGCAGCAGCGAGGACGCGACGAGGAAGCGGTCCGCGCCGAGGTCGACCATGCGCGCCACCGACGACGGCGAGTTGTTGGTGTGCAGGGTGGCGAGCACGAGGTGGCCCGTGAAGGAGGCCTCGACGGCCAGCGCGGCGGTCTCGTGGTCGCGGATCTCGCCCACGAGGACCACGTCGGGGTCCTGGCGCAGCACGTGGCGCAGGCCGCGGGCGAAGGAGAACCCGATCTTGGGTTCGATCTGGGTCTGGTTCACGCCCGCCAGTTCGCCCTCGACCGGATCCTCCAGCGTGATCACGTTGCGGGTCGGGTCGGCGACCGCCTCGAGCCCGGCGTAGAGGGTGGTGGTCTTGCCCGACCCGGTCGGGCCGGTCACCAGCACCAGCCCCTGGGGACGCTCCAGGGCGGCGAGGAAGGCGTCGCGCGCTTCGTCGGACAGGCCGAGGTCGGCGATCGGGACGCGTTCCGCGCCCTTGGGCAGCAGCCGCAGCACCACCGTCTCGCCGTGCATCGTCGGCATCGTCGAGACGCGCAGGTCCACCTCCTGGCCCTCGACGCGCACGGACGCGCGGCCGTCCTGGGGCAGGCGCCGCTCGGCGATGTCCAGCCGGGACATGATCTTCAGCCGCGACACCACCTGTGCGGCCATCGAGCGCGGGACGTGACCGCGCTCGCGCAGCAGCCCGTCGACGCGGATCCGCACGGCCAGCCCGTCGCGGTCGGGTTCGAGGTGGATGTCGCTCGCCCGGGCGATCACCGCGTCGGCGAGCAGGGTGTTGACCAGCCGGATCACCGGTTGCGCGTCGCTGCTGAGCTCGTCGAGCTCGTCCTCCTCGGGGGAGCTCTCCTCCTCCTCGAGGTCCTGCATCATGTCGCGGGCGGCGTCCCCCCGGTACGCCCGGCGGCGCGCCGCCTCGATCGACGAGCTGGTGGCGATCACCGGCCGCACCTTGCGGGCCCGGGCAGCCAGGCGCACGTCGTCCATCGCGGCGACGTCCGAGGGGTCGCTGGTCGCGAGGACCAGCACCTCACCGTCCAGGCGGAGCGGGACGACGCAGTGGCGTTCGGCGAGGTTCGCGGGGACGCGTGCGATCGCTTCGCTGCTCGGGTGGTCGACCGCCAGGTCGACGCGCTCGAGACCGAGCTGCGTGGCCACGGCGTCGGCGATGCCGTCCTCCTGGACGATCTCGAGCCGCATCAGTGTCTGGCCGAGGCGCTCGCGGGGACCGGACGCGTGGAGGGCCTCGTGCAGCTGCTCCTCGGTGATCACCCGGGCCTCGACGAGCAGCTCACCGAGCCGCTTCCGGCGCCGCACCTGCGGCGCGGCGCCCGCGTCCTCCGCGGGGGCGTCGGACGGTGCACCGCTCATGGGGGCCTGCCCCTCGTCGGTCGCGACCGCGTCCGTCGTCTCGTCGCTCGCGGCGACGCCGGCGGTGTCGTGGGCCAGGGCCCTGGCGTCGGTCCTGGTGCTCGTCGTCCTGCCTCCACCGTCGTCGGTCCGGCCGCGCGCCGTCGCCACGTCGTGTTCATCGTCCACGGCGGTCGGGTCCTCATCCGTCTCGTCGGCGGTCCCGTCGCGGTCCTTGACCTGGCCGTCCGTCCCTGCGACCTCGCGGTCCGCACCCCGCTCGTCGGCGAGTTGCGTCGCCGCCGCGACCTCGGCGACGAGGTCCTCGAGGTCGGGCAGGGAGTGCGGCTTGGGTGAGCTCACGCGCCGGTCTCCTGATCGGAGACGCATGGTACGCGTCGCTAGGGTCATCATCCCGTGCACCGCTGCACGACGCCACGACCCCGACGCCACGACCCCGACGCCACGACCCTCCGGCGCCACGAGCCCCGGCGCCACGACCCGCGACGATCCGGAGCGATGATCCCTCGCCGACCCCTGCGCCTGCTCGGCGCGCTCGGCCTCACCGCCGTCCTGCTGGCCGGATGCCGGCTGGACCTCGCGGCGGTCGCGGACCTGGAGACCGACGGGAGCGGGACCCTGGCGCTGACGATCCGGCTCGACGACGCGCTCCTGACCGAGCTGGACGGGTTGGCCATCGACCCCACCCTGGAGGTCACCGCGCTCGCGCGGGAGCTCGACGGCTGGGAGCTCGAGCGCACCGTCGACGAGCAGGCCGCCATCACGGTGACCCTGTCGCGGACCTTCGACGACCCGGCGGAGGTCGGGGACGCCTTCCGGGCGCTGGCCGGCGGTCTGGCACCCGAGGATCCCGCGCTGCTCGTCGATGTGGACCTGGCGGTCGATGACCAGGGCGGGGCACGGCTCGCGGGCGAGGTCGGGTTCCGCCCGCCGGCGACGGGCGGTGCGCAGATCGACGGGGAGGTGCTGGGGCCGGACGCGGCGGAGCTCGCGGCCCTGACCGCGGACGTGGTGCGTCCACAGCTGACCGTCACCCTGCCGGGACCCGTCGAGGACCACGACGCCGATCGCCTCGAGGGCCGCACGGTGAGCTGGGCCGTGCCGATAGGTGAGACCCGGACCGTCGCCGCCACCTCGATGCCGCCGGGGATCCACGAGCAGCCCTGGGTGTGGGCGACCGTGGTCGGCGTCCTGCTGGTGCTCGGCGTGACGTGGCTGGCGCTGCGCCGCCGGCGGTGAGTCGTGGCTGGCGCTGCGCGGCCGGCGAAGAGCCGGGGCGCCCCGCCACTCAGCCGCGGGGGGTCAGCTCCACCAGGGTGCAGCGGTCCTTCCACCGCTGCAGGGCCGCGTCACCGTCGGGGAGGTTGAGGCGGGTGCCGAGCCCCATGCCGGCGATGCGCTCGAACTCCTCCGCGTCGGTGACGACGCGCACGTCGGCCTCCACCGACCCGAGGGTGGCCTTCACGTCCTTGGACTTGACCGTGAGCGTCACCGAGCGCGCCCGCTCGAGGCCGGGGAGCTCCTGCTCGGTCTCGCCCTTCAGGACGAACAGCGAGGTGCCCTGCTGCACGTACCAGGCCGGGCGTGTGACCGCCGGTCCCTGCTCCTGGGGGATCGTCAGCCAGCACAGCGATCCCTTCTTGAGGGCCACCTCGGCGGCGTCGAGGAACACCCCGGCACCCTGCACCGAGTCCGGCGCCTCGATGAACACCGGGATCCGTCCGACGATGCTGCTGTTGAGGTAGAGCACCAGGGTGTGCTCCCCGGTGGAGCTGATCTCCAGCCGGTCGCGCACCACCCGGCGGAACAGGTCCTCGTACATCTCGCCGCGCAGCTCGATGAGCCGCGGCGGGGACTCCCACAGGATCACGCCGTCGGGGTCCGCGAGCGCCAGCACCTCCTCGTACATGCCCTGGGAACCCCGGTAGACCCGGCTGATCCCGAAGGGCTGCGCTCCGGCCGGGAGTTCCCCCCGCACCTTCAGGATCGGATCGGCCACGCCGGTCTCCTCGTACGACCCGAGGTCGTACGCGACGGCCGACAGCACTCTCACCCGGGACATCCTCGGCGCTCTCCGGTCGGTGGCACGAGCAGCAGGGGCGGCGCCAGCCTAGCCGTGCCGATCCGGCCGGCCTGCACGGGCGGCGAGGTGGTCCGTGGTCGGCGTGCCGCGAGCCGGCCGGACGGCCGCTCCAGCGGCGCCGCTAGGGTCGGCATCCCGACGGTCGCGGCCGGGAGGCCGGAGGAGGGAGCAGGACATGACCGAGGCGCTCGAGGAGCTCCGCCGCACGGTCCGTGGCTTCGCCGACCGCGAGATCCGGCCGACCGCACGTGAACGTGACCGCGACGAGTCCTTCCCCGCCGCCCTGCTCCCCGGGCTCGCCGAGCTCGGGGTCCTGGGGGCGACGCTGCCGGAGGAGCACGGTGGCGCCGGGCTGGACGCCGCCGCCTACCGCGTGATCATCGAGGAGCTCGGGGCCGCCGACGCGTCGATCCGGTCGCTGGTGTCGGTCAACCTCGGGCTGGTCGGCTCCTCGATCGTGCGGTGGGGCACGCCCGAGCAGCAGGCGCGCTGGCTGCCGGGGCTGGCGGTGGGAGAGCTCGGTGCCTTCGGACTGACCGAGCCGGAGGCCGGCTCGAACCCATCCGAGCTGCGGACGCGCGCCGTCGCCGACGGTGACGACTGGGTCCTCGACGGCGCCAAGATCTTCATCACGAACGGTGCGCGCGGCGCCGTCACGATGGTGTTCGCACGGGCGATCGTCGCCGGCGAAGACCGCGGGATCACCTGCTTCCTGGTGCCGCAGGACACGGACGGGTACGTCGCGCGGCAGATCCACGGCAAGCTCGGCCTGCGGTCGGGGGACACCGCCGAGATCGTCCTCGAGGGTGTCCGGGTCGGCGGTGACGCGGTCCTCGGGGAGGTCGGCGGCGGCATGAAGGTCGCGCTGTCCGCCCTGGACAACGGCCGGTTCTCCCTGGCGGCCGGCGCGGTCGGCCTCGCGCGCGAGGCCCTGGAGGTGTCGGTGCGCTACGCGGCGGAGCGCCAGCAGTTCGGCGGGCCGATCGCTGCCAAGCAGCTGGTGCAGGAGCTGCTCGCGGCCATGCACGTCGACGTGGAGGCGGCGTCCGGGCTGGTGGACCGGGTGGTCGCCTGCAAGCTCTCGGGGCAGCGCTGCACCCTGGAGGTCTCCACCGCGAAGCTGTTCGCCACCGAGGCGTCGGTGCGGTGCGCCGACCGGGCGGTGCAGGTCCACGGGGGGTACGGCTACATCGACGAGTACCCCGTCCAGCGGCTCCTGCGCGACGCGCGTGTCACCACCCTCTACGAGGGGACCACCCAGATCCAGCACCTGATCATCGGGCGGCTGCTCACCGGCGAGAACGCCTTCTGACCGTGGCAGGGTCTGCGGTGGGCGGCCCGGCGGTCCCGGCGTTAGCGTCTGCGGTGACGAGGAGGGTCGCGTGGCCGGCTTCGACATGCACACGCACAGCACCTGCTCCGACGGGGCGACCACGGTCGAGGAGAACGTCCGCCGTGCGGTCGCGCTCGGCCTGGAGGGCCTCGCGATCACCGACCACGACACGACCGACGGGTTCGCCGACGCCATGAACGCGGCGGACGGCACCGAGCTGGAGCTGGTGCTCGGCACGGAGTTCTCGGCGGAGCACGACGGGGTGTCCGTGCACGTGCTGGGCTACTGGATCGACCCGGCGTACGGGCCGCTGCGGGCCGAGCTCGACCGCCTGCGTGACGAGCGCACCGACCGCGCCCGGCGGATCGTGGAACGCTTCCGGGGGCTCGGCATCGCGGTGTCCTTCGACCGGGTGCGGGAGCTGGCGGGGGAGGCGCCGATCGGGCGGCCGCACATCGCACAGGCGGTGGTGGAGCTCGGCGCGGCGGCGAGCGTCCGCGAGGTGTTCGACCGCTACCTCGCCGACGGCGGGCCCGCGTACGTCGAGAAGCACGCCGTCGACCCCGTCCGGGCCGTGGAGCTGCTGGTCGCCGCCGGCGGGGTCGCGGTGCTCGCCCATCCCGGCCTCTACGGCCGCCGTGACGGGGCGGAAGGCGTCCCCGACGAACTGGTCGCAGCGATGGCCGACGCGGGGCTCGCGGGGGTCGAGGCCGACCACCCGGACCACTCGGCCGAGCACACCCGGCGCTACCGGGACCTCGCGGCGAGCCTGCGCCTGGAGGTCACCGCCGGCTCGGACCACCACGGGGAGGGTGACCTCGACCGGCTCGGCGTCGCCACGACGCCTCGGGAGGTGGTGGAGCGGCTGCGGCGCTGGCGGCGCGCCTGACCGGGTCCGCGCTTCCCACCGCTCCCGCGACGTGCCACCCTGTACGTGTGGCCCCTGTCCGAACGGCCATGTCGCAGGGCGGTGGTTCCCGGTGCGCACGTCCGCCACGGTTGGGGATGATGCGCGGGAGACGCCCCAGCGGCACGCGCCGTCGGACACGACCCCAGGAGGAGCCGTGGAGGTTCAGAAGGCCCAGAAGATCGTGCCCGTGCCCACCCTGCACTTCAGCGAGGGCTCCCTCGCCGGGCGGGTGGTCCGCCTCGACCGCGACGTGGCCACCCTCGGCCGGCGCGAGGACAACGCGTACGTCGTCCCCGATCCGCGGGTGTCGCGGGTCCACGCCGAGGTGCGCCGAGAGGCGTCGGCGGTGATCATCACCGACCTCGGCTCCAGCGCCGGCACCAAGGTCAACGGCGCCCCGATCGACGGCCCGCGGGTGATCCGTCACGGCGACAAGGTCAGCTTCGGCCCGGTCACCGCGACCTTCGAGGATCCCGCGGCGGCCGCCGAGCGCGAGGACGCCACGATGGTGTTCGACGTGCCCAAGGTCGAGACGGGTCCCCACCTCTCGCCGCGCCAGCAGCAGGTGCTGGAGCTGATGGCCGAGGGGATGACCAACTCGGAGATCGGTGAGGAGCTCGGGGTCACCGAGCGGACCGTGAAGGCCTACGCGCAGGAGCTGTACGACAAGCTCGGTGTGCGCAACCGCGCCGGCGCGGTCGCCGAGGCCGCCAAGCTCGGCCTGCTCTAGTCCGCAGCGGCCTCGACGGGTTCACCTCGGTGCGCGGCAACGCCGACCGTGGGGCGGTCGCGGCCTTCGACGCGACGGCGGACACGGACGTCCACGAGGACGACCGGTGGACGGGCCGCCCTCGCCCGGATGGGCCGATCCGGCGCGCCGGTACGCTGACGGGGACGCGAGACGAGGTCCCGGTGCTGCGGAACGTGCGGAGGTGACGGCCACCGTCTTCGCTGTGGCCAACCAGAAGGGCGGTGTGGGCAAGACCACCTCGGCCCTCAACATCGCCGCGGCCATGACCGAGCTCGGGTGCGCCGTCCTGGTCGTCGACCTGGACCCGCAGGGGTGCCTGACGTTCTCGCTCGGGTACGACCCGGACGCGGTCTCGCCGTCGCTCAACGACATCGTCGTCGGTCGTGCCACGCTGGTCGAGACGATCGTGCAGCACGGCGAGATCGACGTCGCGCCGGCCAACATCGATCTCGCCGGTGCCGAGGTGACACTGCTGTCGCGCACCGGCCGCGAGTACCTGCTCCGCGGTGAGCTGGTCGAGCTGCTCGACAGCTACGACGTGATCATCGTCGACTGCCCGCCGTCGCTGGGGGTGCTCACGATCAACGGGCTCACCGCCGCCGACCAGGTGCTGGTCCCGGTGCAGTGCGAGACCCTGTCGCACCGCGGCGTGTCGCAGCTGCTGGAGACCGTCGGTGACGTGCGACGGCTGACCAACCGCAACCTCGAGGTGCGGGGGCTCGTCGCCACGATGTTCGACCCGCGGCCACGGCACACCCGAGAGGTCCTGCGCGACCTGGTGGCGCGCTACGAGCTCCCACTCGTCGGGCCGCCGGTGCGCAAGTCGATCCGGTTCGCCGAATCGCCCACCGCGGGCGTGAGCCTGGTCGGTGCCGGCACCGGGGTGCCGGGTGCCGCGGCCTACCGGGCGATCGCCCGGGAACTGCTGGGGCTGCCGGTGGACGAGGACCTGCTCGCGGCCGCCGGCTGGTCCCGCGAGCAGCGCGACGAGATCCTCGGGCTGGTCGAGATCGTCGATGAGTGACGCCACCTCCGGGCCGCCGGCGGGGCCGCGCACCGGTGCGGCCGCACGCTTCGATCGGGTGCGTCGTCCGGATCCGGCGACCCCGCGCGACCGTGACGCCTCCGGCAAGGAGGCGCTGTACTCGACCTCGCCCGCCGCGCGTGCACCGTCGCCGGTGGAGGTGCGCTGCCCCCGTTGCGGGGTGCACCTGGGCGTGTCGGTGCGGAGGTCGATCGGGCTCCTGCGGCCGCCCTGGCTGCTCAACCCCGTGACGCGCCGGCTGTGGGCGCGGTGCCCCGCCTGTGACCGTCGTGCCTGGCTCGAGGTGCGTGCCGGACCGTCGCTGCGGGCGATGCTGGAGCGACCCTCACGCACCTGAGCGACCCTCACGCACCTGAACGACCTCGACGCGCCTGAGCGGCCCGGACGCGCCTGAGCGGCCCGCTGCAGCCACCGCGGGGTTGCCGGGGCCGGGGCCCCCGCCGCGGTCACCCCACGCGCGGAGTCAGGGCAGCTTCTCGACCTTCACCCGACGTGCCAGGTGTGGCTGACCCTCGCCGCGGGCCTCAGCCCCCCTCTGGGCGAGCGTCCGGGCGGTGTCGCGCTCCTCGCTGCTGCGTCGGTCCCCGCCGCGCGACCCGCGCTTGCCCCTGGATCGCTCGCCTCCGGCGCGGCCTCCACGGTCGTTGCCCGAGCGGCCGGCCCCGTTGGCGTCGGAGGGCCGTGGCTCCCGCTCACGCTGTCCGGCGCCGCCCTTGGCGCGAGCGCGCTGATCGCCGCCCTTGCCGCGGT
>SKNO01000260.1 GCA_007120465.1 Nitriliruptoraceae bacterium | reverse complement strand
TCGCCGCGGTCCGCGCGCGCGTCCCTGGGCCCGGCCCCGATCGGATCCTGGCGACGGAGATCGGGGCGGTGGTGGAGCTCGTCTCCTCGGGTGTGCTGCTCGCCGCGGTGGAGGGTGCGGTCGGGCCGCTGGACTGACCGGGGCGCCGCAGGGGACACGCGATCGGCGTGACCCCGCGGATGCGGGTCGGAACGTGTAGCCGGGCGGCCCGGTTCGGGCCGCGTCGCTACACGTAACGGGCCACGGAACGGGCCGGGGTGGCGTGCGAGCGCGCAGGGCGAGCGGCGCGCGACGAGGGGTGGCAGGCTGGACCACACCGGCCAGAGCGCACAGGCTGGACCACACCGGCCGGGGAGCGCCGGACCGCGAGCCAGGAGGGCCCGACATGGCGACGAGCGGACCCCGCACCGTCCGCGCCGCGCGAGGCAGCGAGCGCACCGCCCGCGGATGGCCGCAGGAGGCCGCCCTGCGGATGCTGCACAACAACCTCGACCCCGAGGTGGCGGAGCACCCGGAGGAGCTCGTGGTGTACGGCGGGTCGGGCAAGGCGGCGCGCGACTGGGCGTCCTTCGACGCGATCGTGCGGACGCTGACCGACCTGCGCGACGACGAGACGCTGCTGGTCCAGTCGGGCCGGCCGGTCGGGGTGCTGACCACCCACGAGTGGGCCCCACGGGTGCTGATCGCCAACGCGAACCTGGTGCCGGACTGGGCGAGCTGGGACGAGTTCCGCCGGCTGGAGGCGGCGGGGCTGACGATGTACGGGCAGATGACGGCCGGATCCTGGATCTACATCGGCACGCAGGGGATCCTCCAGGGCACCTACGAGACCTTCGCGGCCGTGGCGGCCAAGCGGTTCGGTGGCTCGCTGGCAGGCACGCTCACCCTGACCGCCGGTCTCGGGGGGATGGGCGGGGCGCAGCCGCTGGCGGTGACGATGAACGGTGGGGTCGCGCTGGTGGTCGAGTGCGACCCGTCGCGGATCGAGCGGCGGTTGGCGACCCGTTACCTCGACGTGGTGGCCGACGACCTGGACGACGCGCTGCGGCGGGTCGAGGCGGCCACGCGTGCCCGCGAGGCGCTGTCGGTGGGGCTGCTCGGCAACGCCGCCGAGGTGGTACCGGAGGTGCTGCGTCGCGGGGTGGAGGTGGAGGTGGTCACCGACCAGACCTCGGCGCACGACCCACTGATGTACCTGCCGGTCGAGGTGGCCTTCGAGGACTGGCGGCGTGAGCGCGAGGCCGACCCGGAGGGGTTCACGAAGCTGGCGCGCGCGTCGATGGCCCGCCACGTCGACGCGATGGTGGGGCTGCTGGACGCCGGGGCCGAGGTGTTCGACTACGGCAACTCGCTGCGGTCGGAGGCCGAGGCCGGCGGGTGCGAGCGTGCCTTCGCCTACCCGGGGTTCGTGCCGGCCTACATCCGGCCGCTGTTCTGCGAAGGCAAGGGCCCGTTCCGGTGGGTGGCGCTGTCGGGCGACCCGGCGGACATCGCCGCGACCGACCGGGCGGTGCTGGAGCTGTTCCCCGACGACGAGCCGCTGGCCCGCTGGATCCGGATGGCCGGGGAGCGGGTGGCGTTCCAGGGGCTGCCGAGCCGGATCTGCTGGCTCGGGTACGGCGAGCGTCACCGGGCGGGGCTCGCGTTCAACGAGCTGGTCGCCTCGGGGCAGGTGTCGGCGCCGATCGTGATCGGGCGCGACCACCTCGACGCTGGGTCGGTCGCCTCGCCGTACCGCGAGACCGAGGGCATGGCTGACGGCTCCGACGCGATCGCCGACTGGCCGCTGCTGAACGCGATGGTCAACGTCGCGTCGGGTGCCGCGTGGGTCTCGATCCACCACGGTGGCGGCGTCGGGATGGGCCGGTCGATCCACGCCGGGCAGGTGACGGTGGCCGATGGCACCGAGCTCGGGGCCGCCAAGCTCGAGCGGGTCCTGACCAACGATCCCGGCACGGGGGTGCTGCGCCACGTCGACGCCGGCTACGACCGGGCGGCCGAGGTCGCGACCGAGCGGGGCGTGCGCGTCCCGATGCGGGAGTGACCGGCGTGGACGACGCGCACGGGGACGACGATCCGGCTCGCCACGACGTCGAGGTGGAGGACGTCGAGGTGGTGGTCGGCCGGAGCTTCGACGCGATGTGGGCGGCCCTCGCCGACGTCGGGCGTGACCCGCGCGGCGGCTACCGGCGGCTGGCCTACACCGACGTCGAGCTGACCCTGCGGACGTGGTTCCACGGGGAGGCGGCCGCACGCGGCATGGACGTGCACGAGGACCGCGCCGGCAACCTGTGGGCGTGGTGGGGCGACCCCGCCGACGGCGGGGCGGTGGCCACGGGCAGCCACCTCGACTCGGTGGTGCAGGGCGGTGCGTTCGACGGGCCGCTCGGGGTGGTGTCCGGGTTCCTGGCCGTGGACCTGCTGCGCGCCCGCGGGGAGGCGCCCGCCCGACCGCTCGCCGTCGTCGCCTTCGCCGACGAGGAGGGGGCGAGGTTCGGGGTCGCCTGCGCCGGCTCCCGCCTGCTGACCGGCCTGCTGCCGGCGGACCGGGCGCTCGCCCTGATCGACGATGACGGCGTCAGCCTGGCCGAGGCACTGCGGGCGAGCGGGCGCGATCCCGCCGCCGTC
>SKNO01000057.1 GCA_007120465.1 Nitriliruptoraceae bacterium | reverse complement strand
TGACGCGTTGGCTGTGGGGCTTGGCGGCGTGGCCGTGCCAGATGGCGTTGTCGAGTTCCCCCTTGGTCACGCCACGTTCGCGGTTGGTCGCGAGGTAGGCGAGCACCTCGAGCGTGCGGCGGCCGAGACCATCGACGGGGGTGCCGTTGCGGACGACCTTGATCGGGCCGAGCACTTTCACGTCGCACCAGGCCGGGTCGGTCACCCGGCGCCGGTCCGGTTTCACCTGTCCGTTCGGGGACGGTGTGGGTGCGGCCGGAGGCTGGGCAGCGGTGGGCTGCGGCCGCGTGCCGGCGGGGTGCTGGTCGAGGCGGTCGAGCTCGCTGTCGATCAGGGTCGGGTCGAGGTCGGGCAGGGTGAGCTCGACGGTGCCGCCGTCGGGCAGCCGCAGCCGGCCGGTGTGCTGGTCGTCGACCTCGAGCAGCCACGGCGCGGCGGGCGGGTTGGTGGCGGTGACGGCGCCGACCTGGCCGCGCAGTTCGTCGGGGACCTCGGGTGGGGTGGTGTCGGGGTGGCAGACGAGCAGGCGGGGGGTGCGGTCGTCGGGGACGATGTCCTGGTCGATCTCTTCGAGCGCGAGGTCGATCTCGCCGGCCAGGTTGTCGGTGTGGCGCACACCGTCGAAGGTGGCGAGCCGCCGGTCGCCGGCGACGACGACCTCGACCGGCACCGCGATGCGCGAGGTCGCCACCTCGGCTGTCGCGGCGTGCAGGCACCGTCGTGCCGCAGGCTCGGGGCCGTCGATACCGAGGGTGCCCATGGCGGCGATGTTGGCGAGCAGGGTGGTCGGGGTGTGGGTGCGGCCGAGGGTGACCAGCAGCGGCAGGCCGACGGACCGTTCGGGACCGGCATCCCCGATGGTGGCTCGCCAGCCGACAGGCCCGTCGACGCCGTCGTCGGCCAGCGTCCACGGCGCCGGCGGCTGCGGCAGCTGGCCGTGTTCGTCGAACAGGAGCGTGACCTCCCCGTCGTCGGTGGTGGTCACGAGGACAAGGTGGACGTCGGGCGGGATGGAGGTGAGCAGGGCGGCGAGGTCCTCGAGCGCCTCCTTGGAGGGTTCGGCGGCGGGCAGCGCCCCGACCGGGATCGTCGCGACCGGGGTCGGCGGTCCGTCCGCCCGCCAGTGGACAGTGATGCGGTCGTCGAGCACCCGGTGCCACAGCAGGCTGCGGGCTTCTGCGGGTACTGCCCGCCCCAGCGCGGGTGCGGCGGGTCGAACCAGTGGCGCGCCGCCTGCCCGAACCGCCCGTCGGTGTGGTGCTCGACGTAGGTGTCGCCGACGCGCTGCTGCGTCTCCTCGAACCGGATCCAAGCCGGCCGGAAGCGCCGAAGCCGGGGCGTCCGCCCGGTCGCTGGTCGGTCGCTGGTCATCCGGCGGTCATCCGGTGTGGATTTCGCATGGCGCGCGGGGAAGCGGCTTGCTAGGCTGAAACCGCGTCTGACCTGCGGTTTCGTGGCGGAGGGAGAGGGATTCGAACCCTCGAGACCCTTGCGGGCCTACCCGCTTTCGAGGCGGGCGCACTAGGCCAGACTATGCGATCCCTCCAGGCGCTCCCCCGGCCCGGAAGCCGGTGAGCGGACCGGAGGGTACGCAAGCCGGCGCGACGGCGGCAACCGCGCCCGGGCAGCGGACCGTCCCTCCAGCTCAGGTGCGCCGCTCGCGGAAGAAGGCGCGCAACAGTTCGGCGCAGTCCTCCGCCGCCACGCCACGGACCACCTCGACCTCGTGGTTGAGGCGAGGGTCGCGCGGGATGTCGTACAGCGCGCCGACGGCACCCGCCTTGGGATCGTCGGCCCCGAACACCAGCCGCGGCACGCGGGCGAGCACGAGCGCGCCAGCGCACATCGGGCAGGGCTCGAGGGTGACGTACACGGTGCAGCCGTTCAGCCGCCAGGAGCCGAGGTGGCGGGCGGCCGCGCGCAGCGCCAGGAGCTCGGCGTGGGCGGTCGGGTCCTGGTCGGCCTCCCGGCGGTTGTGCCCCCGGGCGATGACCTCGCCGTCGTGGACGACGACCGCGCCGATCGGCACATCGCCGTGGGCCGCGGCCGCGCGGGCCTCGGCGAGCGCCTCCTGCATCCACACGTCGTCCATGCCGTGCACGGTACGCCAGGACCGCCGATCAGCCGGCAGCAGCGCGGTTAGGGGTACCCCCCATGGCTACTCGTCCGATACGCTGCCGGGACGGACGCACTGCCCGGAGACCACGATGCACGGATACGCCGCGAACCGCGACGAGCTGCTCGCCCGGCTGCGTCGGATCGAGGGGCAGATCCGCGGGTTGCAGCGCATGATCGAGGAGGACCGGTACTGCATCGACGTGCTGACCCAGATCTCCTCGGCGAACCGCGCCCTGCAGGGCGTGGCGACCAACATGCTCGACGACCACGTCCGGCACTGCGTCCGCAACGCGATCGATGAGGGGCCCGAGACCGCGGACGAGCGGATCGACGAGGCCCTCGACGTGATCCACCGCCTGATCAAGCGCTGAGCACGCGCCGACCCCGGACGACGAGGAGCATCCGATGTCCACCACCCGCACCTACGACGTGCCCGACATCTCCTGCGGCCACTGCAAGGCGGCGATCGAGGGGGAGGTCGGGCAGCTCGATGGGGTGGCCGAGGTCACCGTCGAC